>JAGCOF010000004.1 GCA_017645585.1 Bacteroidales bacterium | reverse complement strand
CCGCCTGCCGAGTCACCCTCGACGAAGAAGATTTCGCACTCGGCGGGGTCGTTGCTCTGGCAGTCGGCTAGCTTACCAGGCATGCCGGCGCTGCTGAAGACGTTGCTGCGCTGCACCATCTCGCGGGCCTTGCGGGCGGCCTGGCGGGCGCGTGCGGCAAGAATGACCTTGTCGACGATGGTGTGGGCCTCGTTGGGGTGCTCCTCGAGGTAGTTCTCCAGCATCTCGCTGACGGCCTCGTCGACGGCGCCGCGCACCTCGGCGTTGCCGAGCTTGGTCTTGGTCTGGCCCTCGAACTGAGGCTCGGCCACCTTGACGGAGATGATGGCGGTGAGACCCTCGCGGAAGTCGTCGCCGGTAATCTCCACCTTGGCCTTCTGCAGCAATCCGCTGCGGTCGGCATAGTTCTTCAGCGTGCGGGTGAGGCCGCTGCGGAAGCCGGCCAGGTGCGTGCCACCCTCGTGGGTGTTGATGTTGTTCACGTAGGAGTGGAGGTTCTCGCTGTAGCCGGTATTGTACTGCATGGCAATCTCGATGGGGATACCCTTGCGCTCGCCCTCGATATAGATGGCGTCGGGCATCAGCTTCTCGCGGTTCTCGTCGAGGTAGCTGATGAAGTCGCGCAGACCCTTCTCGCTGAAGAAGTGGTCGACGCGCACGGGGGTGACACCGTCTTCCTTCATCTCGCGGAGGTCGGTGATGTTGATTTCAATCCGCTTGTTCAGGTAGGCCAGCTCGCGCATACGCTCCAGGAGGGTGTCGTACTTATACTCGGTGACGGTGAAGATGGATGCGTCGGGGTGGAAGGTGATCTTCGTGCCGCGCTTGTCGGTCGTGCCCACTTCCTTCACGGCGTAGAGGGGCTTGCCCTTGCTGTATTCCTGCTGGTAGACCTTGCCGTCGCGGTAGACGTTGACAATCATGTGGTCGCTCAGGGCGTTGACGCACGAGACACCCACGCCGTGCAGACCGCCGGAGACCTTGTAGGAGTTCTTGTTGAATTTGCCGCCGGCGTGCAGCACCGTCATGACGACCTCGAGGGCCGAGCGGTGCTCCTTCTCGTGCATGTCCACGGGGATGCCGCGGCCGTTGTCCTCCACGGTAATGCTGTTGTCGGGGTTGATCTGCACGTCAATCTTGTTGCAGAAGCCCGCAAGAGCCTCGTCTATCGAGTTGTCCACCACCTCGTACACCAGGTGGTGCAGACCGCGCTCGTTCACGTCGCCGATATACATGGCCGGGCGCACACGCACGGCCTCAAGTCCCTCGAGTACGGTAATGTTACTCGCACTGTAGTCAGTTCTCTGATTATCTTCCATATAGTATGTCTGTTATTTTCGATTTAAAGTGCAAAAATACGAAAAAAAACCGACATGAGGAGTGAAAAAAGAGGAAGTTATTAACATTTATTACACACGCGCACGAAAACGCCTTTGTTTTGCAATTTATGTCGTGCACGATATATCCGTATCGGCACCGTGGATGCACCGTGTTTTGTCCGACTGCGGTCGGACTTCAGTCGGAGTTGAGTCGGACATGAGTCGGAGCGGAGTCGGAGGGGGTGGGGTGTGACAGGGATGGAAGAGCGTGGTTTTAACGGTTGAAATAGTGGTTTTTAGGTGGTTGGTGGCCGGTGGTCGGTAGCCGGTGGCCGGTAAAGTGGCGGTTATGGGGGCGGTTTAGAGGTCGAACTGACAACTGACAACTAACAAATGACAACTATTTATGTCGTGCACGACCTATTTTTGATGTCTGCTTTTGTGTTTTTGTTCACGCGCAGGCGAATATTATTTTGCCGATTGTTTTTTATTTTGTATATTTGCAAGGAAATATATGCGGAGATTTGTTGTCATAATGCTGATACTGACGACTTTCTGTGCTGCCAGGGCACAGGAGTTCCGTTGTGTTGTGCAGGTGAACTACCAGAAACTGATGACCTCCACGCAGCAGTATGAGTCGGCGGGCGACAAGAAGGTGTTCGAGAGCATGAAGCAGGCCCTGGAGGATTTCATCAACGGACGCCGCTGGACGAACCTGCAGTTCGAACAGCAGGAGCTGATCGACTGCTCGGTGTCGCTGATACTCAACACGCGCACCTCGGCCACCGACTTCACGGGCCAGCTGCAGATACAGATGCGGCGGCCGGTGTACAACTCGACCTACACCAGCGGCATGTTCAACTTCATGGAGAGCAACAACTTCATGTTCTCCTACAACGAGAGCCAGCCGTTGGACTTCGACCCCAACAACTTCTACGGCAACCTGAGCTCGACGATAGGCTTCTATTGCTATGTGTTGCTGGGGATGTATTTCGACAGCTTCTCGTCGGGAGGCGGCATGCCTTTCTATGAGATGGCGCAGCAGGTGCAGCAGGCTGCCGAGGGTAGCGGCTATGCCGGCTGGAACTCGAGCGGCGGCAAGAACCGCTATTGGTTCATGGAGAACCACACTAACGGCGCCTATGCCCAGCTGCACGACGCCTACTACAACTACCACCGTCTGGGCCTGGATATGATGACCAAGGACCAGACCGCCGCGCGGCAGGCCATCATACAGTCGCTGCGCAACCTGCAGGCCGTCAACAAGACGCGCACCAACCTGGTGGCGGTGCAGCAGTTTATGGACGTGAAGATGCAGGAGATTACCTCCATCTTCACCCCCGCACCGGCGCAGGAGAAGAAGGAGGTGTATGACCTCGTCAAGGAGGTGAGCCCCATCAACGCTGTGAAAATAAAAGATTTCAATACAAAATAAATATTATGAACCAAATACCTATACAAAAAGAGACGATAGACCGTATTGCCGCGGCCAACAAAATCAAGAACCCAGGCAAGGCCAGCATCCGCGAGATGCGCAAGATGATACAGGATGTGGAGAAGGAGACGGGTGTGCGCTTCGTGAAGATGGAGATGGGCATCCCCGGCCTGCCTGCCCCCAAGGTGGGTGTGGAGGCCCAGATCGAGGCCCTGCGCAGCGGCGTGGCTTCGATCTATCCCGAGATCTACGGCACGGCCGACTTCAAGCGCGAGGCCGCCCGCTTTGTGAAGAACTTCCTCGACATCGACGTGACGCCCGACTGCTGCGTGCCCACCGTGGGCTCGATGCAGGCCGGTTTCGCCTCGTTCCTCACCCTCACGCGCTACGATGCCAAGAAGACCAAGGTGCTCTTCATCGACCCGGGCTTCCCCGTGCAGAAGCAGCAGTGCCGCGTGCTGGGCATCCCCATGAAGACCTTCGACGTCTATGAGTATCGTGGCGACAAACTGCGCGACAAGCTGGAAGAGGAACTCAAGGACGGCGACGTGGCCTGCCTCATCTACAGCAGCCCCAACAACCCCGCCTGGTTCTGCTTCACCGAGCACGAGCTGAAGATTATCGGCGAGATGGCCAACAAGTATGGTGTGGTGGTGCTCGAGGACGACGCCTACTTCCTGATGGACTTCCGCAAGGACTACAGTGTCCCCGGCCAGGCTCCGTTCCAGCCCACCGTGGCCAAGTATACCGACCGCTATGTGCTGATGATCAGCGGCTCGAAGAGCTTCAGCTATGCCGGCGAGCGCATCGCCATGATGATTTGCAGCCCCACGCTGTTCAACATGGAGTGCCCCGACCTGGCGCGCTACTACAGCCAGACGCAGCTGGGCCGCGCCCTCATCTTCGGTACCCTCTACTGCCTCAGCAGCGGCACCGCCCACAGCGTGCAGTATGCCATGGCCGCCATGCTCAAGGGCGCCAATGATGGCACCTTCAACTTTGTGAAGGACATCAAGGAATATGGCGAGAAGGCCGAGGTGATGAAGAAACTCTTCACCGACAACGGCTTCTACATCGTCTACGACAAGGATATGGGTGAGGACATCGGCGACGGCTTCTACTTTACCTTCTGCTACCCGGGCTTCGAGGGTGTCGACCTGCTCAACGAGCTCATCCGCTACGGTGTCAGTGCCATCGCGCTCGACATTACGGGCAGCCACAAGCAGGGCATCCGCGCCTGTGTGGCTCTGGTGCAGCGCGACCAATTCCCCGACCTCAAGGAGCGGTTGGAGAAATTCCACGCAGACCACCCGGTGAAATAATAGATATTTAGAAATATCAAGTGCCTGATTATATCCTAATCAAGCACTTTTAATACCTATATAATATAATTATGAAGAAAACAATTACTTTGATTCTGGCTCTGCTGGCCTCCGCCGTAATGATGGCGCAGAATGGCACCGCTTCGGCGCAGTTGCATTCGGGCAACATCACCACGTTGGTCTATCCGCTGGGGTACCTTAGCTTTGACGGTAGCACGGCTAACTATTTCATTGGAGGCGGAGACGCTTCGACGCTCTTTGCCAACGGTCTGTGGATGGCAAACAGCAATCATGCTTCGGTGCGCAAGTTCGGAGTCAACGGTAATGATTACCAGCCTGGTCCGCTCCCCATCGATGGTAGTGCCATTGCCGACGAGGCTGTCGTCGCCGCTTTCAACCGTGTGTGGTTTGTCTCTCGCGAGATGATTGATAACCATCTGGCTCACTTCCGCGATGCCGGCTATGCGCCGGAAGAAGCAATCGCCTCGTGGCCTGGCAACGGTCCCGCCGATTATGCCTCTCAGCTGGCACCGTATGTCGACTGCGACAGTGATGGTGTGTACAATCCTATGCAAGGCGACTATCCGCTCATTCGTGGCGACGAGTGCGTCTTCTCCATCTTCAATGATGCTGGTAACCATGGTGAATGTGGGGGACAGGGCTTCGGTGTCGAGGTGCATTGTATGACCTATGCCTTCAACCATCCGGAGGATTCTTATTCATTAAAGAACACCATCTTTGTCCATTATGATCTCTTCAACCGTTCTGTGAACAGCTATGACAGCACTTATCTGGGTATGTGGAGCGATTTCGACTTGGGATATGCTTGGGATGACTATATGGGTTGCGATGTGAAACGAGGAATGTACTATGCCTTCAACGGAAAAGAAGTTGACGGGCCTGGAGTAGGAAGTTTCCCCGGAGTGCCTCCAGCGCAGGGATGCATCATCCTGGGTGGTCCGTGGCAAGTGGCCGACGGCAAAGATAACAGCCGTGTGGATATTGCCCTTATTGAATCGACCCAATATCCCAATCAGTATGCTAAGCAATACTTGGAGCAGTTCCGTCTCTCTGACGGAAGCATCGACACGGTGGCGGTAAATTACCATGCCCATGATTTCTATGCCCTAGATTACAACACATGGCATTTTTCACCGGATGATTATGTCGGGAACCAATGTCTCAACGGCTGTGGCTTCGGCGACGGCATTGTCGACAACGAGCGAATGGGAATGACGTCGTATCAGTATTACGATAACTCGACGAATTCCATTTACGGAGAACCCAATGTGGCATCCGACTATTTCAACTACTTGCACTCCTTCTGGAAGAACGGGAATCATGTGAAATATGGCGGTAATGGTGTTAATTATGGGATCGACCCTCAGATGATTGATGCCGTTTTTATGTTTCCCGACGACAGCGACCCGTGGCATTGGGGTACCAATGGCGTTGTGCCCATGGTTAATCCCTACGATTGGAACGATTTCACGGCTGGCAACACGCCTGGAGACCGACGTGGCTTGGGAGCCAGCGGTCCCTTTACCTTTACAGCAGGTGGCCATCAGCAGTTCGATGTGGCCTACACTACCGCCGGCGGAGACAGTACAGCATGGTCGTCGGTCAATGTGTTGCGTTCATGTGCCGATGAGGTTCGCTTTCAGTGGCAACGTGACACCACCTCGAGTGGACGTCCTTTTACCTATGTCGCCGAGCCGGGAAATAACGGAATCAATGATGGTATCAAGGCTATGTCTCTCAGCGTGTGGCCCAACCCGACAAGTGGTTGGCTGACGGTCATCATGCCGCAGAGTGGTGATGTGCAGTTGTACGACATGATGGGTCGCCAACTGATGTCGATACAGGCTCCTGCCGGTGCTGTTTCACTTGACCTACGGGTATTGCCGCAGGGTATCTACCTGCTGCGGGCTAACGGCCATGTACAACGCATCGTGAAGAAGTAAAAACGAAAGGGCCTCGCGGTTGCGAGGCCCTTCTTTTTTGTCGTGTTGTTGTTTACTTCTTCAGGTTGGCGTATTCCTCGTTGAGGCCGTCGATAATCTCCTGCGTGATGTCCATACCGGGGTTGAGGTAGAGGGTGGGGGAGTCGACGAAGGTCTTGCGCATGATGATGTCGAACTGCTGGTTGGCGGCGTTATACTCGCGGATGAAGGCGAAGATGGCGTTGAGCAGCTTGGTGTTCTCGGTGAGCTGGCGCTCGGTGACCTTGCCGAGGAGTTCCTGCTCGAGGGTGCTCAGTTTCTCGGCACGCTGTTTTAGCTCGGCTTCCTTGGCCTGCTGCTGGGTGAGGGTCAGGGTAGAACCGTTTTTGAGGTAGTTCTGGTAGTCGGTCTGGAACTGCGTCATCTGCTGCTGGTAGTAGCGCTCCTGCTGGTCGCGATAGGCTTCGAGCTCCTTCTGCAGGTCGATGGCGTATTGGTACTTGGCCAGGAGGGTGTCGCTGTCGACATAGGCGACGGTCAGGCCGCCCTCTTTCTGCAGCGGCGCGGTGGCGTCGACGTTCTGTTTGGTGTTGGTGCGCGAGGTGAAGTGCAGCACGTAGATTCCGATGAGGCCGAGCAGCAGCACGGCGTTGATTGCGATAAGGATTTTGCTTGTCTTATTTTCCATGGTTATTGTAATTTTCAACGTTCAACTATTAGTTTTCGACCTCCCCGATGGTGTCGATGGCGCGCTGTACGCGGCGGATGGTCTCCTCTTTGCCGAGGAGCATGACGAGCGTCAGCATGTCGGGACCTACGGTGCGTCCGACGACGGCCAGGCGCAGCGAGTTCATCACGGAGCCCATGTTGAGCTCGTTGCCTTTGATGTAGTCCTCCAGGAGGGCTTGGTGGATGGCGTCGTATTCGAAGGGGACGGTATTCAATATTTCGATGACTTTGCCCATGTGGACGGTCATACCGGCTTTCCAGCGTTTCTTGATGGCGGCGGGGTCATACTCGGTCGGAGCCTGGAAGAAGTAGCAGCAGGTGTCCCACAGCTCGCTGGGGAAGGTGATGCGCTCCTTCATCAGCGAGGCCACGCGCACGACGTAGTCGCGGCTTGCGACGATGTTGCGGGCATCCAGCTCTTTCTGCAGGTAGTCGGCCACCTGCTCGTCGACGAGCATCTGGAAGTATTCGTGCTGGAACCAGCGGGCCTTCTCGACGTTGAATTTGGCGCCGCTCTTGCTGATGTGCTCGATGCTGAAGAGCTTGATGAGCTCATCCATCGACATAATCTCCTGGTCGTTACCCGGGTTCCAACCGAGGAGGGCCAGCATATTCACAACGGCCTGCGGCAGGTAGCCGCGCTCACGATAGCCGCTGCTGAGCTCGCCACTCTTGGGGTCGTGCCAATCGAGCGGGAAGACGGGGAAGCCCAGACGGTCGCCGTCGCGTTTGCTCAGCTTGCCGTTGCCCTCGGGCTTGAGGAGCAGGGGCAGGTGGGCGAACTGCGGCATGGTGTCGGCCCAGCCGAAGGCTTTGTAGAGCATAACGTGGAGTGGGGCAGAGGGCAGCCACTCTTCGCCGCGGATGACGTGGGTGATCTCCATCAGGTGGTCGTCGACGATATTGGCCAGGTGGTAGGTGGGCATGCCGTCGCTCTTGAAGAGCACTTTGTCGTCGAGCAGACGGCTGTTCATGGTGACGTCGCCACGAATCAGGTCGTGGACGGTGATGTCGATGTTGTCGGGGAACTTGAAGCGCACCACATAGGGCTCGCCGCTGTCGATGCGGCGCTGCACCTCGTCGGCGCTGAGGCTGAGGCTGTTCTCCATCTCCTGACGCGTGGTGCAGTCGTATTGGAAGGTCTTCTTCTGCGCCTCGTATTCTTTGCGCTTGGCGTCGAGCACTTCGGGCTTGTCGAAGGCGTAGTAGGCCCAGCCGTCGGCCAGCAGCTGCTCGGCATATTGGCGGTAGAGGGGCTTGCGGTCGCTCTGACGGTAGGGGCCGTAGGGACCTCCGATGTGCACGCCTTCGTCGAACTGTATGCCCAGCCACTCGAGGGCTTCGATGATGTATTGTTCGGCACCCGGCACGAAGCGGGTTTGGTCGGTGTCCTCGATGCGGAGAATCATTTTGCCGCCGTTCTGGCGGGCGAAGAGGTAGTTGTAGAGGGCGGTACGCACGCCGCCGATGTGGAGCGGCCCCGTAGGTGAGGGGGCGAAACGAACTCTTACTTGCATAAATGGTGTTTATTTGCTGATGGTGCCTAAACGGTAGGCGACAGAGAGCATGACGGCGTTGTTGTTGCCGTTGGGTATCTTGACGTTTATTTTGTTGTTATTGTTGCCCGACATGTTGTTGTCGATGAGACGCAACACATCCTCGCCCTCGGAGGTGGCCAGGAAGCCGTGGTCGAGGAACAGCGAGAAGGTGAAGTCGTGGTACTCGTAGCTGAGGCCGATGATGGCGCCCAGGTCGAAGCGGTTGATGTGGTTGAAGACGGCGCGGTCGGCAGGGGTGCCGTTGACGTCGACGTCATAGTTGGCGTCGTAGTTGGCGCTGTAGGGTGTCACCTTGCGGTCGGCATAGCTGCCGAAGAGGCCTATATTGATGGCCGGTCCGAGGTAGAAGCCCACAATATGGCCAGCCTTGCGGACGGGCAGCTCCATGTGTACGCCGGCCAGGATAGGTATCTGGGCATACCAGGCGTTGAAGGAACCGGTGCGCACCATCAGGTCGTTGGCATACTCGTGGATCTCCTCGAAATTGCTGCCGCGGTGGACGAGGTTCAGGCCTGTCTGCAGGTAGAATATCTCGGCCAGCACACTCTGGCTCTTGGCGAAGGTGTAGTCGATATAGCCACCGACATTGAAGCCCACGACGGGCGATTTGGTAATCAGGTCGTCCTGGATGGTGGCGGTGCCGATGCCAACCTTGACACCGTAGTCGCCAAACTGCGCATGAGCCATTAAGCTCATTAAACCCATTAAGCCCAATAAAAATATCTTCTTCATAGTCTTATAATTTTCTTTCAATAAAGTCCGTCATCAGCTGGTAGAGGTTCAGACGCGTGTTGCCTGTGGCATCGTAGATGCTGTGGTTCTTGTTGGGGTAGATGCGGAACTCGAACTGCTTGCCGGCGTTCTCGAGCTTCTCCACCATCTCGGCCGAGTTCTGGAAGTGCACGTTGTCGTCGCCCGTGCCGTGGATGAGCAGGTAGTTGCCCTGCAGACGGTCGGCGAAGTTGAGTGGCGAGTTGTCGTCGTAGCCCTTGGCGTTGTCCTTGGGCAGCGCGAGGAAGCGCTCGGTGTAGATATTGTCGTAGTAGCGCCAGTTCATCACGGGAGCCACCGCGATGGCGGCCTTGAAGACGTCATTGCCCTTGAGCAGCGAGAGTGTCGAGAGGTAGCCGCCAAAGCTCCAGCCCCAGATACCAATGCGGTCCTTGTCGACCCAGCTCTGCTGACCCAGCCAGCGGGCGGCCTCGATGGCATCCTCGCACTCCATGCGGCCCAGGTCGCCGTAGGTCTGCTTCTTGAAGGCGGCACCGCGGCCACCGGTACCGCGACCGTCGAAGCAGAAGACCACGTAGCCCTTCTCGGCCAGCATTTGGTACCAGTAGTAGTCGCTGTAGCCGTAGCTGTTAGTCACCTGCTGGTTGCCGGGACCACCATAGACGTATATCAGCACGGGGTATTTCTTGTTCTCTTTGAAGAAGTTGGCAGGCTTGATGGTGTAGTAGTTCAGTTCGGTGCCATTACTGGTGGTGAAGGAGCCGAAGGCCTTGTACCCTGCCCCATAGTCAACCATCTTCCTTTGCAAATCGGCATTGTCCTCAAGGGTTTTGATAAGCTTGCCTTTAGCATCGTGCAAGGTGTAGCGCGGAGCTTGGTTGGCACCGCTGAATGTGCAGATATAGTATTTGCAGCCGTTGCTGAATGTGGCGCTATAGGTGCCATATCCGTCGGTGTAGTTGAGGCACTCCTTCTTTTTGCCGTCGAAGCCGATGACAAAGAGACTCTTGTTGATTGCGCCGTGCTCGCGGCTGGTGTAGTAGAGGCGCTGGTTCTTCACGTCCACGCCGGGGACATCGCAAATCTCATAGTTGCCGCTGGTTACCTGCTTGACGAGCTTGCCATCCATTCCGTAGAGGTAGATGTGGCGGTAGCCGTCTTTCTCACTGGTGATGAGCATCTGCTCCTTGGCTTTCTTGCCTTTGCCCACGGTGATGAACTGCCATGTGTCGGGCACCTCGACGTAGGTGTCGCACTGCTCCTCGTAGAGGTTGATGTTTTCTTTGCTTTGAATGTTGACGGCTTCAATCCGCATGGTGTTCTGTAGACGGTTCATGACCATGAACGCCAGTACATCAGCGTTATTGGTCCATTGGAAACGTGGAATATACTCCCATTTTGATTTCCCATCGGCTACAAACAGTGGACGTCCGTCGAAACCGGGGTTAAAATAGCTTTGAGTTTCAATATTATAAACAATCAGCGACACTTCGCTGTTATCCTCGCCGGCCTTGGGGTATTTGTACTTGTAATCCTCAGGATACAAGGCACCCCACATCTGCATGTTGTATTCTTTCACCTTGCTCTCGTCGAAGCGCATATAGGCAATTTTCTTCGAGTCGGGACTCCACTGGAAGCCCTGCGTGATGGCGAACTCCTCCTCATACACCCAGTCGGTGGTGCCGTTGATCACCTCGTTCACCTTGCCGTCGGGGGTAATGGCGTGTTCCTCCAGCGTGGCTAAATCCATCCAGTAGAGGTTGTTGTCGCGCACGAAGGCCACCTTCGTGCCATCGGGACTCAGGGTGGTCAGGCGCTGCTTGCCGCTGTTGCTTATCTTGGTGAAGGTCTTCTCCTGCACGTCGTAGATGTAGTAGTCGCTCACGCCGCTGTGGCGGTAGAGGGGCTCGAAGCCGGCGCTGAGCAGTATCTTCTGCTCGTCCTGGCTCATCTCGTAGCCCTCGAAGGGGGGCAGGGGCTTGGCCTTCTTCTGCATGGCGGGGCCGCCGAAGAGGCAGATGTCCTCCACCTTCTCGCCCGTCAGGTAGCTGTATTTGGCGATACCTGTGCGGCTCATGCTGAGGTAATGCTCGCCGTCGAGCATCGAGCGGATGCTGCCGATGCCTTTGGGGGCGAAGGTGCGCTTCACCCAGATGTCCTCAAGGGTAATATTCTTATTTTGAGCCATCAGGCCACCGCTGGCCACAATGGATGCAAAAGCCACATACATAAACAGTTTCTTCATTCCGTAGCTATTATTTAGGTATCTATAATAAAATGCAAATATACACCTTTTTTTCCAATTAGATGCAACAAAGTGAAAAAAAAAGCGTTATCACCCACATGAACGAGACACTCACCGGCCCCTTTTCGCGTACCGCCCTCCTGATGGGCGACCAGGCGATGCAGCGCCTCGCTGCTGCGCGTGTCCTCCTTTTCGGCACCGGCGGTGTGGGTTCCTGGTGCGCCGAAGCGCTGATACGCAGCGGGGTAGGGCACCTGACGATGGTCGACCCCGACGAGGTCGATGTCAGCAATATCAACCGTCAGCTGCCGGCCACCGCAGCCACCGTGGGACGACCCAAGGTGGAGGTGCTCCGCGAGCGGCTGCTCAGTATCAACCCCGCGGCCGACATCACAGCGCGTCAGGAGCGCTTCACCGCTGAAAGCGCCGCCTCGTTCCATCTGGAAGCGTTTGATTATGTGATTGATGCCATCGACAGCATGGCCGACAAGATGGAGCTGATACTGCTGTGCACGCAGAAGCCTCTCACCTCTCACCTTTCACCTCTCACCTTCTTCAGTTCGATGGGTGCCGCCCGCAAGATGGACCCTACACAGGTGAGGGTCAGCGAGTTCTGGAAGGTCGACGGCTGTCCGCTGGCGGCTACGCTGCGCAAGCGCATGCGGCGCGCATTGCGTTTCCCGGGACGTAAGTTCCTCTGTGTGTGGAGCCCCGAGCGCATCGAATCGGCCCAACCCAAGGGCACCCTCATGCCCGTCACCGCCACCTTCGGCCTCACGCTGGCGAGTCTCGTCCTGCAGGATTTGGCATCGAAAAACTAACCCGCAAAGGGTAGGGGAGGTGCACCCGACATATTTCCCGGAAGCAAAAAATCGACGCTAAGCGACTTTCTCGTCGAAATAGGAGCTCCATCCGCTGCGGGTGGAGAACGTCGAAATACGGCGAAATTTCACCATTCACAATTGTAACACTAAAGCAGGCGTGCGCATGGATTACAAGTGTAATTTATATGCACACCTGTATTGTTTTACAAATGTAACCAGCAGAATATTTTATTTTTAGTTAAAAAAATTTACCTCACATTACAACGGAAATATAATAACTGATACTCAGTATTTTATTTTATGTCAATTAATGTGCTGATACTATAAATCAAATGGTGTGCAGGCTGTTTTCATGAGAATTATTATAATATACTCTACATTCTTATTTATAGTATTTTACGGCAATCTAATTCAAGTAAAGATAAATCGCCTGTGTTTTTATACAAATGTAAATTGTGAAATAAAATTTGGAGTTACAGAAAAAGTGTGTATTTTTGTAATCGAATTCGTGTCGTTGTTACAAATGTAAGATTATGATAAACAGGATAAATCTCATTTTGCGGGCCAAAAATATCACCGCAAGACAGTTTGCTGAGGAGATCGGCATCCAGCCCTCCGGAATGTCGCACATCATGAGTGGACGGAACAACCCGAGTCTCGACTTCGTCACCAAGGTCATCCGTCGCTACCCCGAGATCGATGCCAATTGGCTCCTCCTCGGCAAGGGTGAGATGTATGCTTCGGAGGCCTCCCTACCCGAGCCTGTGCATCGCCCCGAGCCTACCCTCTTCGCCGACGAGCCCGACGAGCTGCCCAAGGTCGAGGAACCCTCGCGCGAACCGCTCTACCAGGACGAGGCCATCCGTGAGGAGGAGGCCGCTGCCTACAAGCCCTCCTACATGGTGTCGGCCCCCGAGCCACAGGCTTCCGAGCCGCAACCCACCTCTACGCGCACGCTCGAGCGCATCCTGTTCATCTACAGCGACAACACCTTCAGCGAGTGCCGCCCCGCCCGATAAGGGTGGGCCCTAAAAATAGGTCGTGCACGATATAAATAGTTGTCAGTTGTTAGTTGTCAGTTGTCAGTTCACCCCCCAACCTACCTACAGAAAGCCTCTTTGTCGGACAAAAACATGGGAAAGCGGCGATTGGCGTTGTTAATATTCATGTTGTAAGCCAATTAAATACCATTTTTCCATCCGTATCGCTACGGACCCCCTCCGACTCCGCTCCGACTCATGTCCGACTCAACTCCGACTGAAGTCCGACCGCAGTCGGACAAAACACGGTGCATCCACGGTGTCGCTCCAGATAGGTCGTGCACGATATAAATCTGTTTTCCGGCCTCCCCGCCTGCGGCGGTAATCTATAAATCTATAATTGGGTTTAATGAATTACGTATAGCGGGAGAATGTTTTTTTTGTCAGATGAAATAATCTTCGTATCTTTGCATCGGAATAAATGAATGCTGGATGGTGATTTATGCAGTTTTCTTTAGTATAAGTGATTCGAATATCTGGAAAGTGCTCAACGGGAGTTAGTGTGTGATTTTATTTTGTTTATGATTACGTACAACAATGCAAAGGATGCGGACGGAAACGTTGTTTCTATAAAAGACGCAGTAGACGGAAAGCGCTACTACTGTTTATGTTGTGGGAATGATATGTATCCCAGAGAAGGGAAAAGGAAAAAAATAGAACGCCATTTTTATCATATAGGGGGGAGTGCAACTCGGGATAGTGAGTGTAATCCAGAAACTTATCTTCATAAATCAGCAAAACATTACATCAAAAAGCTTTTTGATGACAGCTCTGAATTTGAGATTGTTTTAAAACAAAACAAAGTATGTCCTCATATTGAATCATGCATTTATTACGAGAAGGTTTTGAGGGAATTTGGAGATGAACAAGCAGCATCTATGTGTAAAGAAACTGCAGAGGGAAGATTTGATTTAAAGAGGTACTATGATACGTGCGAGGTGGAAAGGGAGTATAATGTTTTTCGTGCAGATGTTTTATTATCAAGTAAAGCTCACCCCCAAAGAAAACCCTTGTTTATTGAAATAGTAACAAGTAATAAATGTAAACAAGAAAAGTTGGATTCTGGAATTAAGATTATTGAGATTTTTATTCCTCGGGATACGGACAATCTTGATGGTCTCAAAATCATTGAGGGAAAACAAAAGCTGCAGTCGACACAAGCGCCTGTAGAAATAAAGTTTCACAATTTCTCGCGAGAACAGGTGTGTGAAGCCCCCCTGGACCTGCACGACGTTAATGTCTACTATATGGATTTGTGTGGCGAGGAGACTTTAAAATTGGTTAAAAATAAATGTTCTTGTTTTGGAAGAAACAATTTGATAAAAGAATCTATATGTGAAATTCATTACCCCACAGATCGAAAGTATTTCAACAAATGGTGTATTCCTCAAAATAATAAAGATTTTAATGGAGTTCGATCATGTTGGTTATGCAAGCATCATGCAGATGGCTTGCGAGAACATTTCTGTAGCAAGGGAAGGAATGTTGAAGAACCAAATTGTGCCTATTCTTGTTGGAATTTTCAGTTCGATGAATCCAAAGTAGATAGTATTAAAGCAAAAGCAGAAAAATATTTTGTCGCTGCTATTAAACATTAACTTTCAGGATGACCTCGGGATGACCTCGGGATAACTACCGGATAATACCTGGGTGATACCTGGCCGGCGAGGTGTTGTATTATTTTGCTGTATATTATTATTTTTTTCAAATTAAAAAAAATGTGTATCTTTGTACGTTTTAATTCCGCAAGGAAACAGTTAAATTATTTAATAATCAAAAAAATAACACTAATCATTATGCAGAAAAAAGGCAACAAGTACGGTACTCACCGCGTCATCGAGCCGAAGGGCGTTCTCCCTCAGCCCGCCAACAAGCTTGACAACAACATGGATGAAATCTGGGACAATGAGATCCTTATCGACGTTCAGACCCTGAACATCGACAGCGCTTCGTTCACCGACATCCACAACTATGCCAAGCAGCAGGCCGGCGAAGGCGCCAGCCAGGAGAAAATCATGGAAGAGGTAAAGAAGGAGATGCTCCTCAACGTCGAGCTCCAGGGCAAGCACCGCAACCGTCGCACCGGTTCGGGCGGCATGCTCCTCGGCAAGGTGGAGAAGATCGGCGACGCCCTGAAGGGCAAGATCGACCTCAAGGAGGGCGACCGTATCGCCACCCTCGTGAGCCTCTCGCTGACTCCGCTGCGCATCGACGAAATCCTCGAGATCCGTCCCGAGGTCGACCAGGTGGATATCAAGGGTAAGGCCATCCTCTTCGAGAGCGGCATTTATGCCAAGATCCCGACCGATATGCCCGAGAAGCTCGCCCTGAGCGCCCTCGATGTGGCCGGTGCTCCCGCCCAAACCGCCAAGCTGTGCCAATATGGCCAGACGGTGGTCATCCTCGGCGCCGGTGGCAAGAGCGGTATGCTCTGCTGCTACGAGGCCAAGAAGCGCGTCGGTGTGACCGGTAAGGTGATCGGCATCGCCAACAGTCCCAAGAGCACCCAGCGCATCAAGGACCTGGGCTTCTGCGACATCGTGGAGAGCGCTGCCGGCATGACCCCCGTGCAGGTGTATGAGCTCATCGAGCGCCTCACCAACGGCAAGATGGCCGATGTGACCATCAACTGCGTCAACGTGCCCGACCAGGAGATGACCGCTGTGCTCTGCACCAAGGACGACGGTATCGTCTACTTCTTCAGCATGGCCACCAGCTTCACCAAGGCCAGCCTCGGTGCCGAAGGCATCGGCAGCGACGTGAACATGATCATGGGCAACGGCTACACCAAGGGCCACGCCGAGTTCACGCTGCAGGAGCTCCGCGAGAGCCCCGAGCTGCGCAAGATTTTCGAAGAGCTCTACGCCTAAGCTCTTCAGCACCAATCTGCGGGCAGGGGAGACCCTCCCGCAGGTTCCAATTTGTTTATTGAAAAAGATATGCGAACTCACCTCATCCTCCTTGCCGCTGCCGCCGCGCTGCTTGCCGCCTGTGGCCACACGGGCGGTGCGTCGTCGACCGGCGACGAAAGTATGGTGCAAACCGAGGAACAGTCGGTGGCGACCATCACGCGCGACATCGAGTTTATGGTGTTCCTCCACCGCTTCGCCGAGGATCCCGATTTCCAGATGCAGCATATCAAGTTTCCGCTGGGTAAGCTGTCCTATGCCAATATCTTTGACGAAGAGGGGGAGACGTTCTATCCCGACGACTTTACGGAAAGGTATTGGCTCCTGTCCGAAGGGGAATATATGCGCGACGGAGGTGCGGGATATTTCACCTGGGTGAACGACAACAAGATTGTCTATGACTACAACTGCTCGCTGTTGGAGGATTGCTGGGCGGAGTTCGGCGATGAATACACCTTCGAGAAAATCGACGGCGAGTGGTATGTCACCGCGGGCGACTACTACGGCAGCGACGTGGGCATTGCTGACTATCAGGCCGGATACGTGGCGGCGCAGAATGAGCTTTTCCGCAAGGAGCACATGGAGCCCAATACACCCTATGAGTACAACGGCACGCCGGGCGACTATCCGCAGGCCTCCGAGCGTCGGCTCACGGAGCAGGACCTGCATGGGATGGACTCCAAGCAGTTGCGGCTGATGCGCAACGAGATTATGGCGCGTCACGGCTATGCCTTCAAGAACGAGGATCTGAAAAAACATTTCAACGAGCAGCCTTGGTACTTCCCGCTCTTCTTGAATGTGGACGGCGCCCTCAGCGATATTGAGAATGAGAATGTGAAGTTTATCAAGGCCCATGAAAGGACAACAAAGAACGAAAGACAATAAAAAATAAAGTAACAATATGAAAGTCAACCGCAGAAAAGAACTGTTCCCCAACGTCAGCGACGAGCAGTGGAACGATTGGAAATGGCAGGTGAAGAACCGCATCGAGACCTACGAGCAACTGAGCCAATACTTCACCTTCGCCCCCGAGGAGGCCGAAGGCATCAAGAAGGCGCTGGCCAAGTTCCGCATGGCCATTACGCCCTACTATCTGAGCCTCATCGACCCCAATGACCCGTACGACCCCATCCGTCGTCAGGCCATCCCCGCCGGCGAGGAGTGCAACATCGCCCCTGCCGACCTCAACGACCCGTTGCATGAGGATGAAGACTCGCCCGCTCCCGGCCTCACCCACCGCTATCCGGATCGCGTGCTGTTCCTCATCACCGACATGTGCTCCATGTACTGCCGCCATTGCACCCGCCGCCGTTTCGCCGGCCAGAAGGACGACGAGAGCCCCAGCGAGCGCATCGAGAAGTGCCTGGCATACATCGAGAAGACCCCGCAGGTGCGCGACGTGCTGCTCAGCGGTGGCGACTGCCTGATGGTGAGCGACGCCAAGTTGGAGTACATCATCCAGCGCCTGCGCGCCATCCCGCATGTGGAGATCGTGCGTCTCGGTAGCCGCACCCCCGTGGTGTGCCCGCAGCGCATCACCCCCGAGCTGTGCGACATGCTGAAGAAGTATCACCCTATCTGGCTCAACACCCACTTCAACCACCCCAACGAGTTCACCCCAGAGGCTGAACAGGCGCTTGCCCGTCTGGCCAACGCCGGTATCCCGCTGGGCAACCAGACGGTGCTGCTGCGCGGCGTGAACGACTGCGTGCATGTGATGAAGAAACTGATGCACGAGTTGGTGCGCAACCGCGTGCGTCCTTACTATATCTACCAGTGCGACCTCTCGATGGGCCTCGAGCACTTCCGCACGCCCGTCAGCAAGGGTATCGAGATTATCGAGAACCTGCGCGGCCACACGAGCGGCTACGCTGTGCCCACCTTCGTGGTCGACGCTCCCGGCGGCGGCGGCAAGACGCCCGTCATGCCCCAATACGTCATCTCGCAGAGCCCCGACAAGGTCATCCTGCGCAACTTCGAAGGTGTCATCACCACCTACACCGAACCGCGCGAGTACCACGAGGAGTGCCATTGCCCCGCTTGCGAGGCCAAGAAGCGCGTGGACGAAGGCGTGGCCTCCCTGCTCGAGACCGACCGCATGGCCCTCGAGCCCAGCCACCTGATGCGCCACGAGAGAAATAAGAAATAACTAAATGGTAAAAACTAAAAAGTAAAAGGTGAAGGGTAAAAACCTGAAGTCTACTTTTATTTGGCGCATATTGCTATGTGCGCCAATTTTTAGTTTTTACTTTTTACCTTTTACTTTACATGCCCAGGTGGCCGGCCTCAATGCGCTGACGGTCTTCGACCTCAGCAGCGTGGGACGCACGGCGGGCTTGGGAATGGATTACCTTGCGCTTTTCGACAACGACCTCACCATCGGCATCGACAATCCGTCGCTGCTGCACAGCGGTATGGCCGGCAGCGGTGTGCTGAGTGTGGTGCCCCTGTTCGAGGGCGGCAGCATGGGGTCGCTCACCTATGCCCACTCTTTCGGCACCCTCGGCACGCTGGCCGTGGGCTTCCATTTTGTCAACTACGGCCGCTTCAAGGGCTACGACGAAGAGGACAACCCGACGGGCGAATTCAGCGCCGGCGACTACAGCCTCACCGTCGGCTGGGGTATGTGGCTCGACAGCAACTTCAGCGTGGGCGTCAACTTCAAGCCCGTGCTGTCGCAATACGAGCAGTATACCGCCTTTGCCGTCGTCTTCGATGCGGCGGGCAGCTTTGTCAGCACCAGCCGCAGCTTCGCCGCCACCCTGATGGCGCGCAACATAGGGGCGCAGATACTCACCTTCGACCAGACGGTGGAGCAGTTGCCCTTCGAGCTCTCGGCCGAGGTGTCCTACAAGCTCTCGCACGCCCCCTTCCGCCTCTTCTTTGCCGCCACCGAGCTGCAACGCTGGGACCTGCGCTATGAAGACCCGCTGAATCCCACCACAAGGACCGACCCCTTCACCGGCGAGGTGACCCGTGAGAGCTGGCTGGCCGGCACAGTCGACAACCTGATGCGCCACACGCTCTTCGGCATCGAGCTCACCCTCGGCAAAGCGCTCTTCGCCCGTGTGGGTTACAGCTACCGCCAGAACGCCGAGATGCGGGGCTTCGACGCCTTCAACCTCAGCGGCTTCTCCTTCGGTATCGGCATCCACGCCAAACGCTTCGACTTCAGCTACGCCCGTCACAACTACCACCTCTCGCAGGCGCCCAATTACTTTACGATTAGTTATCGCTTCTGATGAAACTGCAGTTTGTCGTTTCCGACCAAACCAATCCCTATTGGAATATTGCGGTAGAGAATTACCTGGTGTCGCTCCCCGAGACCGACACCGTGACGCTCTACCTGTGGAAAAACCGCCGCACCGTCGTCATCGGACAGAACCAGAACCCCTTCACCGAGTGCAATGTGGAGGCGCTGGAGGCCGACGGTGGCTTCCTGATGCGTCGCCGCACCGGCGGCGGTGCCGTCTATCACGACGACGGCAACATCAACTTCTCCTTCGTCGTCCCCAATGCGCTCTACGACCAAAGCCGACAGTTCCGCGTCATCCAGCGCGCGGTGCTCGATTTCGGCATCGTGGCCGAGCTGTCGGGACGAAATGACATCCTCACCGAAGGACGCAAGTTCAGCGGCAACGCCTTCAGCAAGGGCCGTTACCAGGACCTGCATCACGGCACCCTCCTCATCAAGGGCAATATGGAGGACCTGCAGCGCTACCTCAAGCCCAAGCCCGCCAAGTTGCAGAAGCATGGGGTGGCGTCGGTGCGCAGCCGTGTGGTCAACCTCTCGGAGCTCAACCCCGAGATTACAAGCGACAGCATCGTGCCGCATCTGCGCAGCGCTTTCGAGTCAGAATACTCTGAGTGTTCCGAATACTCCGAGTATTCTGAGATAATAAAGAAGCCCGAGGTGCGCGCCCTCTACGAGGAGTTCGCCTCGCCGGAATGGAAGTATGGCCGCTGGAAAAGTTTTACCGCCCAACGCAGCGCACAGTTCGATTGGGGTGGGGTGGAGCTCTCGCTCACCATCGAAGATGACATCATCCGCGATGTGCAGCTCGCCTCCGATGCCCTCGACCTCGCCGCCCTCGACTTCGCCCGCCACCTCCTCACCGGCGCCAACACCTCCACTCCGCCGCCACACACACCCAGCACCATTGTTGACGACATCCTGTCGTTGGTGTATGATTGATTTTTTATTTATGACGCACGGGGCGGATCGGGAACCCGTCGTTGCGGCGGCCGCTGTAGTACATGCCCTGTTCGTCCGAAATGAAGAAGAAGTACCACGCGTATTCAGGGAGGCCCGTGTAGAGCGACGAGGACCAGTAGTAGCTGTAGCTGCCGGCATCAAGGATCTCACTGCCCCAACGGTAGCCGGCGGCGGGCAGGAAGAGAGTCTTGCCATTAGGACCGGTGAATTTGCGGCCACTGACGCCGTTTATGGTCGTCCACTTGACGGTGGTTTCGTTGAGGAGTTCCTCCCACGCTGCCTTTGATGGCATGTAGGCACCGTCGCCAAGAGCCGCCGCAGCATCGTCCATGGCCTCCAGGGAAATCAGGCTGTCGGTGAATCCATTATAGCCATATTCGGAGTTGTTGCAATATTTAGTCAGCTGGTTATAGTCGCCGTTGCAGTAGCGATATGTGCTCCATTTGTACACCTCTTTCGTGGCCGTCTCGCCCCAGGCATAGTAGTTGCCGTAGCCCTCGGGCGTGGTGGCACCGAGGTTGCAACTATTCCACAGCAGGCCACTCGGCAGCCCCAGGTCCACCCACTCGACGGTGGTATAGCCGCCATTGTCCCCTACGGAGCTGTTGTCGTCCTTGTCGCAAGAGACCACTCCCATGCTCAGCATGGCAGCAATGGCCATCAAAAGAATTCTTGTACGTTTCATTGTAATCAGAATTTTAACATTGTTTATATTTGTGATGTATTCCATTTTGAGTAGCAAGGTACACACATAAATAAAAAGAGCGTGGAACTTTTTGTCTTCATCGGTACTTTTGAGGTCTTCGACTACCTTTACACTCCAATTACAACGTACAAGTCCACGCAAACGCGTGAAAGCCGTCGCTTGAGTCTGGAGTGTAATTTGAAAGTGTCGAAGTTTCAAAAGTACCAGAGTTTAGCTACTTCGCTTTTTTCTATTCTATGATGTGCATACTAATCTATGCGCTATGTTTCATTGGCAATTATTTTTGTTTATTATTCCGTTTCAAAACCGACTGCAAAATTACGATTTATTTTTGAAACTACCAAATTTTTGTTTTTCCATGCAATGGTAAAGTAAGGATTTACGGATTACGCCGCAGGTGGGAGGTATAAAACAGACTCCTCCACCCTTCGGGTCCCCCTCCCCTAACTTGGGGGAGGAGCGAGATGGATTTAAGTCGTGCACGACATATTCGTGTTGACGGCGTAGGTGCACCGTAGGAAAACCGTGTTTTGTCCGACTGCGGTCGGACATCAGTCGGATCATAATCGGACTTGAGTCGGACCAGAGTCGGAGGTGGTGGGGTTTTGGTATTGAAAATCAGTAATGTAGGTGTGTTGTGGCTGTGTTGATGCTGCTATATATGTTGATAATCAGTTGGTTGTGGCTGTTTTGGGTTGATTGTGGGCTGGTGGACAGTGGACGGTGGTGGGTGGGGCCGGCGGCGAGGTGGGGGTAAAGAAAAAGCCCCTCGCAGGGTGGGCGAGGGGCATTTAGGTCGTGTACGATATATTTCCGTGCACTAAAATTTAATCATATCCTTGTATTTCACCTCCTGGATCTTGCCGTATTGGCCGAGGTCTTTGAGGTTGAATTTTTTGGCGTTGCCGGTGATGAAGATGAGCATCGGGCGGCCTTCGACATATTTCTTGTGGAATTCGCGCAGGTCGTCGAAGGTCATGGTGCTGATTTCCTTGGTGATGTTGCGGCGCGGGTCGCGGTCCACTTTCTCCACTTCCATCCAATAGCGCACCTGCGAGGGGATGTTGCGGAAGGTGATGTAGTTGCTGTTGCGGGTGGAGATGAGGTAGTCGCGTGCCGACTCGAATTTCTCGGGCCGCTCGGGGAAGGTGAGCATAAGGTCGCGCACGGCAGCCACACCGTCGTTGGTCTTGTCGCATTGGGTGCCGAGGTAGCCGTAGTAGTAGGCGGGGAAGCGGTTGAAGCGGTCGTAGCCGAAGCGGCCGTAGGTGCTGTAGCCGAGGGAGCGGAATTCGCGTATCTCCTGGAAGAAGATGCCGGCCATGCTGCCGCTCATGTATTCGTTGAACAGGGCGCAGGCGGCGCGGTCTTTCTCATAGTCGAAGTTGGTGGTGGAGATGCGGAAGTCGATGTCGCTCTTGAGGAACTTCTTGTTGGTGCAGTAGTAGACGGCGTTGTCGGTGAGGGTCTCGTGGGCGCGCACACGTTCCGGCATCACCTTCACCTCGTCGCGGACAAGCTGGTTGTCATGCAGCATGTCGGCCACCCTTTTAGGGTCGATGTTGCCCACGAAGGTCACGTAGCCGTCGCGCTCGTAGATGTTGTTGATGATGTCCATCAGGTCCGTACCTTTCATGCCCTTCAGTTCCTGGAGGGTGGTGTGGTTGGTGTATTCGGAGCGGTCGCCGTAGACGATGTGCTCGTAGAGGGCGTTCGTCCAGGTGGAGGCGTCGTTCTTGGCGGCTTTCTTGTTGGCTTCGAGGGCCTCAGTCTGGTTGTCGAGCTGCTGCTTGTCGTGGCGCGGGCTCTTCAGTTTCTGCATGACGAGGTCGATAATCTTGTCCATGTTCTCCTCCAGGCCTCCGATGTGGATGTAGCTGTAGTCGTAGCCGGTGCCCAACCAGAACGAGCCGCCGAGCCGATCGAGCTCGATGTTGAACTGCTGGAGGGTCATGTCGCCGGCACCCAGCTGGCTGAAGTAGCCGTCGGCCACATCGAGGTTGTGGTTGTCGGCGGTGCCGTAGTGGTAGTAGATGTTGAGGCTGAAGAGGTCGTTCTTGGGGTTCCGCGAGGCGTAGAGGTTGCAGTATTTGCTGACGGGCACCACCTCCACCTCTTTGTTGAAGTCGATGACCTGCGGACGGATGCTCTCCACTTTGCGGTCGGCGATGCGCTTGGCGAAGGGCGACTGCTGGCCTTTGTTCTGTGCGTCGAGGTGATCCCAGTCGGGCTTGATGGCGGCGTCTTTCTTGGGGAAGCCCATGTTGGAGCGCACCAGCGTGCAATGGTCGCGGTCGAAGTAGCGCTGGGCCACCTCCATGATGTCCTTGCGGGTGATGTTCTGCAGACGCTCGTTGTCCTCGAGCCATTGCTCGTAGCTGCTGCCCGACAGTTCGAGGCTCTGCAGCAGCATGGCGATGCTGCGGTAGCCTTCAATCTGCTCTTTGCGATCCACCAGGTTGTTCATCTTGATGCTCTCCAGCAGCTCGTCGCTGAAGCGGCCCTGCTTCACGCTGTCGAGGGCGGCCCAGATGAGCTCCTCGGCGGCCTCGTGCTTCTGGCCGAGCAGTTTGGGGATGTAGAGGATGACGTTGCTGCCGGCATCCTGCAGGGTGAGGGGGATGAGGCTGGCCGTCATCAGCTTGCCCTCGGTGACCAGCTCGTCGAGGCGGCCGTTACCGCCGGACAGGATGCGGCTCATCACCTCGAGCGTCAGCTCGTCCTTGTCGTTCTGTTTCACTCCCGGGAACACCATCAGGCCCGCCTTGATGGGGGTCTGCTTCACCTTCTTGACCACCTGTTTCTCAAAGGTCGGCAGCTTCCACTCGGGCTCCTTCACGGGCTTGCCCTTGGGCCAGCGGTTGAAGTATTTCTCGGCCATCTGCTGTGCCTTCTTCACGTCGAGGTCGCCCACCAGGATGAGGGTCATGTTCGAGGCCACGTAGTATTTGTCGTAGAAGCGCTTCATGGCCGAGGGCTGCGGGTTCTTCAGGTGGCGGTCCCAGCCGATGATGTCGCGGCTGTAGGGGTGCTCGCCGAAGCTCTCGGTGAAGACGTTGCGGCTGAAGGTGTAGGTCATCTCGTTGGCGTAGAGGTTGCGCTCTTCGTAGACGGCCTCCAGCTCGCCCTGGAAGAGGCGGTAGACGGGGTTGCGGAAGCGCTCGGCGTAGACCTCCATCCAATTCTCCAGCTGGTTGCTGGGCAGGATGTTGTAGTACACCGTGTAGTCGTAGTTGGTGCCGGCGTTGAGGCCCGTGCAGCCCATCTGCTGCAGGATGGCGTCGGTCTCGTTGGCAATGGCGTACTTCGAGGCCTCGATGTTCAGGCGGTTAATCTCCAGCTGTATATCGTGGCGTTCCTTGTCGTTCTTGGCGTCGTGCAGACGGTCGTAGGCCTGGCTGATGCTGTCGAGGTAGAGCTTCTCCTTGGCCCAATCGGTGGTGCCGATGCGGTCGGTGCCCTTGAACATGATGTGCTCGAAGTAGTGGGCCACGCCGGTGGCGGCGGTGTCTTCGTTCTTCGAGCCCGCGTGCACCACCACCGAACCGTAGATTTTCGGCTCCGAATGGTCCTCGCAGACAATCACCTTCAACCCGTTCTTCAGGTAGAAGGTCTCTACATTCAACTTTTCCGTCTGTCCTGAAGCGGCTACGACCGTCAGGACGGACAACAGCATAAAAAACAGTTTTTTCATATTCTTGATTTTATGTATTGGTTAAGATTGTCAATGCTCACACGCTCCTGTTGCATCGTGTCGCGGTGGCGCACGGTGACGGCATTGTCGCTGAGGGTGTCGTTGTCTACCGTGATGCAGAACGGGGTGCCGATGGCATCCTGGCGGCGGTAGCGACGGCCGATGGCGTCCTTCTCGTCGTATTGCACCATCATCTCGGGCATCAGCAGGTGCTGTATCTCGCGGGCCTTCTCGGGCAGGCCGTCTTTCTTCACCAGCGGCAGCACGGCGGCCTTGTAGGGCGCCAGGCGGGTGGGCAGCGAGAGCACCGTGCGGGTGCTGCCGTCCTCGATCGTCTCCTCCTTCAGCGCGTGGCTGAAGACGGCCAGGAACATGCGATCCACGCCGATGGAGGTCTCGATGACATACGGCGTGTAGCTCTCGTTCAGCTCGGGGTCGAAGTATTGCAGCTTTTTGCCGCTGAACTCCGAGTGGCGGCTCAGGTCGAAATCGGTCCTCGAGTGAATGCCCTCCAGCTCCTTGAAGCCGAAGGGGAAGCGGAACTCGATGTCGGTGGCCGCATTGGCGTAGTGGGCCAGCTTCTCGTGGTCGTGGAAGCGGTAGCACTCGGCCGGTATGCCCAGCGCCTGGTGCCACTGCATGCGCTCCTCCTTCCAATGCTTGAACCACTCCAGCTCCGTTCCGGGACGCACGAAGAACTGCATCTCCATCTGCTCGAACTCGCGCATGCGGAAGATGAACTGACGCGCCACAATCTCGTTGCGGAAGGCCTTGCCTATCTGCGCGATGCCGAAGGGCACTTTCATGCGGCCGCTCTTCTGCACGTTGAGGAAGTTGACGAAGATGCCCTGTGCCGTCTCGGGGCGCAGATACAGCGTGTCGCTGTCGTCGATCACGCTGCCCATCTTGGTGGCGAACATCAGGTTGAACTGACGCACGTCGGTCCAATTCCTCGTGCCGCTGATGGGGCACACAATCTCCAGGTCGATAATCATCTGCTTGAGGCCCTCGAGGTCGTTGGCGTTCATGCACTCGGCAAAGCGGGCGCGGATGGCGTCGATTTTCTGCTGGTGCTCCAGCACACGCTGGTTGGTGGTCACAAATTGCTGGCGGTCGAAGCTCTCGCCGAAGCGCTTGTGGGCCTTCTCCACCTCCTTCTCAATCTTCTCCTCGATCTTGGCGATATGGTCTTCGATGAGCACATCGGCGCGGTAGCGCTTCTTGCTGTCCTTGTTGTCAATCAGCGGGTCGTTGAAGGCATCCACGTGGCCGCTGGCCTTCCAGATGCGTGGATGCATGAAAATGGCCGAGTCCAGACCCACGATATTCTCGTGCATCTGCACCATCGCCTTCCACCAATACTGCTTGATATTGTTCTTCAGCTCCACGCCCAGCTGGCCGTAGTCGTAGACGGCGGCGAGGCCGTCGTAGATTTCCGAACTCGGGAAGATGAAACCGTATTCCTTGGCGTGAGCCACCACTTTCTTGAAAAACTCGTCTTGGTTTGCCATATTGTTTGTTTATATTATTGCGTTATTGCGTAGTATAGGTAACGCACGCACCCACGTATTATTGTATGGGGGCAACAAAAAACACACCGTAGACGCAAACATCAGCCAAATATGGACGTATGTACTACCACCGTGGTAGTCGATGGTAGGTTCTTGGTAGGTCCTTGGTAGGTTCTTGATAGGTGGATGGGGCGGATTACTCGTAGCGCAGGGCCTGGATAGGGTCGAGGTTGGAGGCCTTGCGGGCGGGATACCAGCCGAAGAAGATGCCTACCAGGGTGCAGACTCCAAAGGAGATGAGTATGGCTACCCCGTTCAGCACAAAGGACATCTGTTCGATGAAAGCCGATGCAATGGCGTAGATTCCGAGGCCGACAACGATGCCCACCATGCCGCCGGCAAGGCTCAACACCACGCTCTCGCTGAGGAACTGAGTGAGTATGTTGCGCCGGCGGGCGCCGAGGGCTTTGCGCAGTCCTATCTCGCGGGTGCGCTCGGTGACGGTGACATACATGATGTTCATAATGCCCACCCCGCCGACGATGAGCGAGATGCCGGCGATGAGCGAGAGGATGAGGACGACGATGTTCAGCACACCCGACAATTGGTCCATCGTCTCGCTCTGCACTTCGATTTCAAAGTCGTCCTCGTCGTCGGGCTGCAGGCCGTGGTAGATACGGAGAATCTGACGCACCTCCTCTACGACGTGGTCGTTGTCAGAGGTTGGGGCGGCAGCCATGGAGATTTGGTCGATGTCGGTTCTCCCGAGCAGGCGTTTTTGCAAGGTGGTGTAGGGGGTGATGATTTGGTTGTTAAAGTCGAAATTGAACTGTTTTTCGCGCTCCTGCAGGGTGCCTATCACCAGCAGCGGCACATTGCCGCAGCGGATGGTCTGTCCTATCGGCTCCTCGCCGTCTGTGAAGAGTTTCTCTGCCACTGTCGTACCTATCAGGCACACCTTGGCCAGAGCACGCACATCGTTTTCGTCGAACATGGTGCCTCGCGCCACAGACATGCCATTGAGTTTGAGGTAGTGCTCGTTGCCACCCGATACCATGGCGTTATGGTTGTTGTTGCCATAGACGATGGGGGTGGTGGTGCTGAGGTCTGGAGAAATGTATTTGACAGATTGACAGTTGTCGCGCAGGGCCAGGTAGTCGGCTTCGTCGGTACTGTGTAGCACTCGCCAGGTGCCACCGTCGCGCACCCACTTGTCGCGCACGTTGATGACGTTGGTGCCGATGGAC
This sequence comes from Bacteroidales bacterium, assembly GCA_017645585.1. Classification (GTDB taxonomy): domain Bacteria; phylum Bacteroidota; class Bacteroidia; order Bacteroidales; family P3; genus Colimorpha. The sequence goes on along the minus strand of JAGCOF010000004.1, from coordinate 3,713 downwards.
GAGAAGACATTGTCCATATAGTGGGTGAGGCTGCTTCCGAGGCTCATCATGATGATGACCGACGAGATACCGATAATGATGCCCAACATGGTGAGGAAGGTCCGCGTGCGGTTGCGCATCAATGCCCTGAGAGCAAGTTTTATGGTGTCGAGGAGGAACATCTTTTCGGTCAACTTAGTTGGTTCAGTTGTTCTTGTGCCGAGGTGGGGGTGTTGGCGCGGTCTTCCACGATGTGGCCGTCGCGCAGGCGGATGATGCGCGAGGTGAAAGCGGCAATGTCGGGTTCATGGGTCACAAACACGATGGTTTTACCTTGTGCATTGAGGTTTTGGAAGATGGACATAATCTCATAGGAGGTGTGGGTGTCGAGGTTGCCGGTGGCTTCGTCGGCCAGGATGAGCACAGGGTCGCCGGCCAAGGCGCGGGCGATGGCCACACGTTGCTGCTGGCCGCCGCTGAGCTGGGCCGAGGTGTGTCCCATCCGGTTCTCCAAACCCACCATTCGAAGGGCTTCGACGGCACGCTGACGCCGTTCGCGGGCGCCCACTTTGTTGTTGTAGAACAACGGCAGCTCCACATTCTCCAAGGCTGTGGTTCGCGGCAGCAGGTTGTAGCTCTGGAAGACGAAGCCTATCTTGCGGTTGCGGATGGAGGCCAGCTGGTCGTCGTTCATGAGTTGCACATTCTCACCGTCCAACCGGTAGGTGCCCGAGGTGGGGGTGTCGAGGCAACCCAGGAGGTTGAGCAGAGTGCTTTTGCCGCTGCCCGAGGTGCCCATGATGCTCACAAACTCGCCGGGCGCTATGCTGAAGCTTACGTCGTCGAGTGCATGCACCGTCTCGCTGCCGACTTGGAAGTCGCGCCGCAGATGCTCTATGTCGATGATATTCATTCTTGGCTTTTAGTTGAACATCGACTCCTTGCGCGCGGCGCGCTGGTTCACCACGTCGAACATGCTGCTGACTATCGTGTCGCCCTCGGCCACACCGCTTGTGACAATGGCGCTTACCTTCGTGCGTGCGCCAAGCGTTACCCCGACCTGTCGCAGGTGTCTCCCGTTCTTGAGCCACACGTAGCTATGCCCGTCGTCTCGTTTGGACAGTGTGTCGAAAGTGTAACCTTCGCGTGTCATTGAGGCAATCATCCGGGGGTCGGTGGTTATCTGCGTGGAATAGTAAGGGATGACAAGGCCTGAAGCACGCTGCACGACGATGGTCACACTTGCTGTCATGCCCGGGAAGAGTTTCTCGTAGGGGTTGTGGGCGTTGATGATGACAACGTAGGTGACCACGTTGTTGTTGGTTTGCGGCTCCATGCGTATCTGCGACACAATGCCGTGGAATTCGTCGTCGGGGTATGCGTCGACCTTGAAGTGCACCTCCTGGCCGGTGCGCACCTGTCCGATGTCGGCTTCGTCCACACGGGCTTCGACCTGCATCTCTGTCATATTCATGGCTATGGTGAAGAGGTTCGGGACGCTGTAGGCCCCCTGTACAGTCTGCCCTTCCTCGACCTGCTTGCTGATGATGATACCGTCGATGGGCGAATAGATTTCGGCATAGCGCAGCTGGGTGACGGCATTGTCGTAGTTCGCCTGGGCTGTGATCAGGTGATTTCTGGCCTGCTCGAGTTGTGCTTCCGCCTGGTCGTATTCCTGCTGTGTGGCAGCCTTACTGTTGTACAGGGTCCTTATACGGTCGTAGTCTTTCTGTGCCAGGTCACGCTGGCTGGTGGCCACCGACATATTGGCGCGGTTGACATTCACCTGCTCCTGCAGGAGCGATTTGTCGAGTTCGGCAAGCAGGTCGCCTTTCTTAACGATGCTGTTGTAGTCGACATACAGCTTTTTCACGATGCCGCTCACCTGCGTACCTACAGTCACCTTATACACCGGCTGCACCACCCCTGTGGCCGTGACGGTTTGGGTAATCTCTCCCATGGCCACAGTCTCGGTGTCAATCATGTAGCGGCTGCTTTTCCTGTGTCCGAACACTGCCAGCAGGACCACCAAGGCAACGATGCCAAGCAATATCCAGAGCCAGAGGCGTTTTTTCTTTTTCATCTTTCTATAGTTTTATTTCCTTTCCTGTGTAGATGTCCAGCTGCTTCTCAATCAGGATATAGTTGTACTTGCTCTGCAGGTAGTCGTTGAGGGCCGAGAGGTAGCGGTCCTGCTGCTGGAGCATCTCGACGGTGGTGATGGCTCCCTGGGCGAACTTCAGCACGTAGACATCGTAGCTGGCGCGGTAGGCGGCGGCCAGCGCCTCGGTGGAGCGGAAGCGGTTCAGCGCCTGCTGCAGCGCGATGTGCAGGCCTTGGATGTCGTTCTCCAGGTCTATCTGCGTCTGTCGGTGCTGCAGTTCAGCCTGCTGAAGGTTTATTTTGCTCTGTTTGTATTGCGTCAGCGAGGCACCGCGGTTGAGTATCGGCACCGAGAGACCGAGGGTGAGGTTGGTGTTGAGCCCGCCTTTGATGGTGGTGACGGGGTTGTCGCTCACCACAGCGCCGTTGTTGTAGTTGGTGCCGGCGTTGAGGCTTACCTGGGGCAGGAACGAGCTGCGTGCCATGCCTACGCCCAAACGGGCCATCTCAACATCCATCTCGCTGATTTTCCAATCGGGCAGTGCCCGGCGGGCTTGCGCCATCAGGGTGTCGAAGGTGGGCACTGTCCGCTCCGAAGCCCGTAGGCTGTCGGTGGAGGGTATGACTTCGATGACCAGCTCTTCAAGGTCGAGTAAGGTAGACAGCTCCGAGCGGTTGTCCTCAATGGTGAGCAGGGTGTTGTCTATCTCGGCCTGAGCCGAGGTGTAGTTGGCTTCGAGCAGCCGGTAATCACTCTCCAGCAGGCGCCCCACTTGGTATTTCACTTCGCCTTCGAGTTGCTGCTGATGGCTGGTTTCGAGTACTTCACGCTGGTAGGACAGTTTCTCTTCGTTCATCAAGACGGTGAGATAGGCCTGCACTATCTGTATGCCGACGCTGTTCTCCGTCTGTTGCACTTTAAGGTTGCTCTGCTCGGCACCGAGGCGGCTGTAGCGGTAGTTGAGCAGATTGTTGAGGCCGCTGAAGAGGGTGAGGCTGCCGTTGAGTCCCACATTGCCGCTGCGTGTGGTCTGATTGCTCCAGCTCCAGCCCTCGGAGGCGTCAGCCGAAAGCGAGGGCAGGAAGCGCAGTTTGGCACCCGTGAGAGTGGCGTCAGACATCTCGCGGTTGAGGGTCGCCGCTTGTACCTGCAGGTTATGGCCGTAGGCATAGCGCAGACAACTGTCGAGGCTGAGGCGGACGGTGTCTTGTGCTGCCAAGCTGAAGTTCAGGGCCAGGAGGAGTAGAAGGGCGGGGTATTTCATTAATACTTAAGGTTTAATTCTTTTTGGGGAGGACGATGCGGAAGCAGGTGCCTTGGTTTGGGATGGTGTATTTGAGGTAGAGGCGACCGCGGTGGTATTGTGCGACGATGCGGCGCGCCAGGGGCAGGCCGAGGCCCCAGCCGCGGGTCTTGGTGGTGAAGCCGCTGTCGAAGATGCGCTTCTGCATGGCGGGCGGTATGCCGCGTCCGGTATCGGCGATGTCGATGTAGATGCGACGTGCATCCTGCGAGCCGGTGATGGTGATGGTGCCGGCTCCTTCCATGGCGTCGATGGGGTTTTTGCAGAGGTTTTCGACCACCCATCCGGAAAGGGTGGGGTTGAGGGTTGCGAGGAAGGACTGGTTGT
>JAGCOF010000036.1 GCA_017645585.1 Bacteroidales bacterium | reverse complement strand
TTGTGACCGTATTCCTGGTGGTAGCCTTCGCTGATGATGCGGCCGTCCTTCACGACAACGCACCCCACCAGCGGGTTGGGACGTACTCGCCCCAGCCCGTTGGCGGCCAGCTGCAGGCACCGCCGCATATACATTTCGTCAATGTTCCGGTCCATTACATAATAAAAACGGTGACGTTTGTCACCGTTTGACTTGTTTTTTAGAACTCGGCGGTCTTCGGGGTGCGGGGGAAGGGGATGACGTCGCGGATGTTGGCCATGCCGGTGACGAAGAGCATCAGGCGCTCAAAGCCCAGGCCGAATCCGGCGTGCGGGCAGCTGCCGTAGCGACGGGTGTCGAGGTACCACCACATGTCTTTCATCGGGATGTTCAGCTCCGTGATGCGGCCCATCAGCTTGTCGTAGTTCTCCTCGCGGACGCTACCGCCGATAATCTCGCCAATCTGCGGGAAGAGCACGTCGGTGCCCTGCACGGTGAGGCCCGAGAAGCCCTGCTTCTTGCCGGCCTCGACCGGCTCGTCGTTGAGCTTCATGTAGAAGGCCTTGATCTCCTTCGGGTAGTCAATCATGATGACGGGTTTCTTGAAGTGCTGCTCCACCAGGTAGCGCTCGTGCTCGGAGGCCAGGTCGACGCCCCAGCTGACGGGGAACTCGAACTTGTGGCCCTTGGCGACGGCCTCCTCCAGTATCTTGATACCCTCGGTGTAGGGCAGGCGCACGAAGTCGGTGTCGATGACGCTGCGCAGGCGCTCGATGAGGCCGTTGTCGATCATCTTGTTCAGGAACTCGAGGTCGTCCATGCAGTGGTCTAATGCCCACTTGACGCAGTATTTGATGAACTCCTCCTCGAGGGCGGTGAGCTCGTCGAGCTGGTAGAAGGCCATCTCGGGCTCAATCATCCAGAACTCGGCCAGGTGGCGCGGCGTGTTGCTGTTCTCGGCGCGGAAGGTGGGACCGAAGGTGTAGATTTTGCCCAGCGAGGTGGCGCCAAGTTCGCCTTCGAGCTGGCCGCTGACGGTGAGGGCGGTGAACTTGCCGAAGAAGTCCTGCTCCCAATCGATGGTGCCGTCCTCCTTGCGGGGCGGGTTCTCGGGGTCGAGGGTCGAGACATGGAACATCTCACCGGCGCCTTCGCAGTCGCTGGCGGTGATGAGCGGCGTGTGGAAGTAGAAGAAGCCGCGCTCGTGGAAGAAGGTGTGGATGGCCATGGCCATGTTGTGACGCAGACGCATGACGGCGCCGAAGGTGTTGGTGCGCAGGCGCAGGTGGCCTATCTCGCGCAGGAACTCCATCGAGTGGCCCTTCTTCTGCAGGGGGTAGGTGTTGGGGTCGGCCTCGCCGTAGACGACGATGCTTTCGGCCTGCACTTCGACGGCTTGGCCCGAGCCCTGGCTCTCGACGAGCTTGCCTTCCACGCCGATGCAGGCACCGGTGGTGATGCGCTTCAACTCATCCTCGAACTTGACGGGGTCGGCCACCACCTGGATATTGTGGATGATGGAACCGTCGTTCACAGCCAGGAAGGCCACATTCTTGTTGCCGCGTTTGGTGCGGACCCAGCCCTTGACGCATATCGTGGTGCCTATTAAGGCGCTCACGTCTTCTTTCAGCAGATACTTAATCTCGTAACGTTTCATGTTTATGTTGTTTTATTTGTTCTCAATCAGTTTTTTCAGTTCCAGGTCGCTGGCGAACTTGAATACCAGATCCTCGCTCTTGCGGCGGCAGACCATGATGGTGTCGTCGGTAGCGGCCACGATGTAGCCGTTCAGCCCTTCGAGCACGGCCGTCTTGCCTTCGGGGATGGTTACCACGCAGTTGCGCGTGTCGTAGGCGAGCACCTCGCCGTTGACGATAGCGTTGTCGGCCGCGTCGTGGCGGAAGACGCCGTAGAGCGAATCCCACGTCTCCACGTCGCTCCAGCCGAAGCTGGCGGCCAGCACATGCACGTTGCCGGCCTTTTCCATGATGCCGTTGTCCACCGAGATGGCCTCGCTGTGCGAGTAGACCTCCTCCAGAGTGGCGCGAGTGGTATCGGCGGACAGGTTGAAGAAGCTCTCGGCGATGGCAGGCAGGAAAGTGTTGTAGGCTTGGCGCAGCACCGGCAGGCGCCACACCAGGATACCGGCGTTCCAGAAGAACTCGCCGCTGGCGATGAACTGACGCGCCATCTCTACGGGCGGTTTCTCGGTGAAGGTGACCACCTTGTGCAGGTTATGTGCTTCGGGCAGCGAAGGCTGCTCGCGGAACTGTATGTAACCGTAGCTGGTGTCAGGCTTCACGGGCTGGGCGCCGAGGGTGATAATCCAATCGTGCTCCTGCACGGTGTCTATGGCCTGCTGCAGGTCGTTGAAGAAGCGCTCGTAGCGGAAGATGGCGTGGTCCGAGGGCGACACAATCAGGGTGGCCTCGGGGTCCATCTGTGCGATGACCGAGGCGGCGTAAGCGATGCAGGGGGCCGTGTTGCGGCGCAGGGGCTCGCCGAGCACCTGATAGGGCAGCAGGTCGGGCACCTGCTCGCGCACACGCTCCACATACGGCTCGCCGGTGACGATGACGATGTGCTCGCGCGGGCAAAGTTTCGCAAAGCGCTCGAAGGTGAGCTGCAGCATGGAGCGGCCCACACCGATGACGTCGATGAACTGCTTGGGGCAGTCCACACCGCTCACCGGCCAGAAACGGCTACCCAAGCCACCAGCCATGATGATACACCACAGGTGGGTTGATAGGTTGATAGGTTGATAAGTTGATAGGTTATCGCGGCTCATTTTTTCGTCTCCAAATAGGTAATTAGTTTGTTAAGGGCGGCTGTAATCTGGCGGCATTGTGTTATTAGTTCGTCGGCTTGCCCTTTGTTACAATACCCCAAATCGTTACACAAGTGCAGCATGCTTCTCACTTCTGCGCAACTGCCTTTGGCGATATGTAGAAAATGTATATATGAAGAAACGGTGCCTGCTTCGCTTCCTTCGGCGATATTGTTCATGATGGAAACGGCGGCGCGTTGGATTTGGTCTTTAAAACCGAAGTCGTGCCCATAGTCCAAAGTCTGGTATATATTCAATACCATGTCTTTTGCCTTTTGCCAAACTCCTAAATCTTCAAAAAATGCCATGTTGTCTGTCTGATTTTTCGTATCAACCTATCAACTTATCAACCTATTTTATACCGATACTTCCCCTTTGATGTGTGGATGCGGATTATAGTTTTCCAACGTGAAGTCTTCGTAGCGGAAGCCGAAGATATCTTTCACTTCGGGATTGATACGCATGGTGGGCAGGGGCCGCGGCTCGCGGCTGAGCTGCAGGCGCACCTGGTCGAGGTGGTTCTTGTAGATGTGCGCGTCGCCGAAAGTGTGCACAAAATCGCCCGGCTCTAGGCCGCACACCTGTGCCATCATCATCGTCAGCAGGGCATAGCTGGCGATATTGAACGGCACGCCGAGGAAGATATCGGCGCTGCGTTGATATAACTGACATGACAGCCGCCCGTTGTCCACGTAGAATTGGAACAGGCAGTGGCATGGAGGCAGGGCCATCGCCTCAATCTCGGCGGGGTTCCAGGCCGTCACCAGCAGGCGGCGGCTGTAGGGGTTCTCCTTGATCTGGTGCACCACATTGGCAATCTGGTCGATAGTGCCACCGTTGCCGTCGGGCCACGAGCGCCACTGCGAGCCGTAGACGGGCCCCAGGTCGCCGTTCTCATCGGCCCACTCGTCCCAGATGCTCACGCCGTTGTCTTTCAGGTATTTGATGTTCGTGTCGCCGCGCAGGAACCACAGCAACTCGTGGATAATGGAACGGAGATGCAACTTCTTGGTAGTCAGCACGGGGAAGCCCTCGCTCAGGTCGAAGCGCATCTGGTAGCCGAACACACCCACCGTGCCCGTCCCCGTACGGTCCTGGCGCTCGGTGCCGTGGTCCAGCACATATTGCAGTAGGTCAAGATATTGTTTCATAAATAATAAAACAATAACGCCCCCGTATAGCAAAATATTGTGCTCTCAGTAAAATAATTATAGCGGTGATGGATTGCGTTAAATTAACATAACCTCCATATTGAATAACACCCGCAAAACCGCCTCCAAAAACCATCAATGGGTCATTCCCCTGCCAAAACCGCAGGGTGGGGGTGCATTGCCCTATTTTACTGCCAATTATGACCGCACCCTCTCCGTAGCATGTCCGACTCATGTCCGACTGAAGTCCGACCACAGTCGGACAAAACGCGCTCCAAATACGGTCCTGTCACGGTGTTGATACTTAGGTTAAATTAACCTAATTCGCCTATTTCCGGGCCGAGTTTAGTGGGTGTTAAAGAAACAAAGCAGGCTGTAAAGTCGGAAAGTTTAAAAATAATGTGTATATTTGTCCGACAAAGCAGTGCATGATTATTTGGCAGTCTGCTGAGAATTAACGGAATAAGTATTAACTGAGGACAAAAGCATGATAAAAAATCCCAAAAAGATGAAAAAGATTCTACAACAGTTTGTTTTGGCGGCCCTGATGATGCCGCTGGGCCTCCATGCCACAACCGACACGCTGGTGGTGGCCAACGGTACGGCCACCAACGCCTATGTGCCTGTCTATGGCTATTATACCGATATTGCGCAGCACAGCCAGATGATTTATCCAGCGTGGATGCTGACGGATATGGTGGGCAACAACATTACCGGCCTCTCCTTCTTCATCACCGGTGGCTGGACCTGCCCTGCCACGGTGCGCTTGGGCATCGTGTCCGACACGACGCTCACCGGATTGATTGAAAACGTATCCTTTGTCACCGTGTGGTCGGGCAACCTCAACAACGTTGTGACGATGGAGTTCAGTAACGCCTTCCAATACAACGGTGGCAACCTGATGATTGACATCGTCACCTCGGCGGGCAGCTATGAGGGCTCCTCTGCCACCGGCATTACGCGCAACGGCGCCTCCTATCTGCAATGTCAGTCAGGAGGAGGAGTCAAGAATTTCCTGCCGAAGGCTCAGTTCGTCTATAGCGACGACCCCTTCTGCTACGCCCCCGTTATTGATTCGGTGGTGAGTCAGGGTACCGATGCCTATGTCTACTTCCACAACCCGGGCACTCCCGACGAAGAGTCCATTCGCATCAACGGAGGCGCATGGGAGGATGCCCTCTCAAGTCCCTATCTCTACTCCAACCTCAATGTCGGTGCTGTCTATACCGTCGAGATGGTTTCCATGTGCAACGGCGACTATTCGTCGATCTCCTCCTATACCTTCACCACGCAGTGCGGCACCATCACCACGCTGCCCTACACCGAAGACTTCGAGAGTTTTACCCCCAACGTTGTGGCCACCTCCTACCACCCTTGTTGGGCACGTGGCGGCGCCGCGGGCGACCTGCCGTACGTCTATCATGACAATGACCAGCTCTTTGCCAATACATCCAACTTCTTGGCCTTCTTAGGGGAGGGTGGCGATACATGGGCCGTCATGCCTGCCGTCGACAATAGTATTGAAATGAGCGACCTCGAGATGTCGGTGTATGTCGACCCCTCGCTTTTGGTCACGGAGCCGCTGTATTCCGCTTACTTCTCTTTCGGCCTCCTGGTGGGCGTCATCAACACACCGAACTATACCGCCGGTACCCATATCGACACCATTGCCTATTGGCCTTCCATCACTACCGCTGAGACCAAATATATCAGCTTTGCCAACTACACGGGCAGTGGTCACAATATCATATTCTATGCTCCGTTTGATGCCAATATGTTCGGCAGTGTGGCTTCCATTGACAACATCGACCTGCACATGCTGCCCCAGTGCGACCGTCCCGACAGCCTCACGTTGGTAAATGCCGACAGCAACTCGCTTGGTTTTTCCTGGTGGGCCACTCCTTGGTCGACTGATTTCTATTTCGAGTGGCGCGCCGGCAACACGGGTGCCTGGAACCACGTCGATGTGGTGGGCAACGACTACAGCCTCACCGGCCTGACCCCCAACACGCTCTACAGTGTGCGTGTGAGCACCCTCTGCGGCAACGACACCAGCGTGGCCATCACCGGTCAGTTCCGCACGCCCTGCACCTATGTTACCTCCTTTCCCTGGACCGAGGACTTCGAGAGCGAGAACACCTTCAGCTGCTGGAGCACCTATGACTATGACAACTATGCCTTCAGCAATTGGACCCGCTACTCCGACTATTCCCATTCCGGTGGTTTCAGCGCTGTCAGCCTCTACAATTCTGTTACCAGCAGCGGTGCCGATTGGCTTGTCTCGCCAGCCATCGATTTGACCGACAATATCAGCAATCCCCTCCTGTCGTGGTATGTGCTGGGAGAGGGCTTCTCTGGGGCGAACCCCCATTACACGGTGCGCATTTCCACCACGTCGGCCTCCGATACCTCGGCCTTCAGCACCCTCTTTGACGAGACCTTCATCAACGATGGTACCGACACCTATGTCAAACATAGCCTCAACCTGGCACAGTATGTCGGCGAGGTGGTTTACATCGCCTTTGTGCGCGATGCCGGCGACGACTACTTCCTGTCCATCGACGATGTCACCGTCAGCGAGTCGCTGATGCCTGTGGTGGAGGTGTATGGCAGCGCCAATCCCATCCTCGGCCTGGCTGCCACCTATGCAGCCCATCTCGACGAGGGTTCCACCGACGGTTTGACTTACGCATGGCACTCCGTCCGCGCCACCGCCGGCACCGCCACGATGACCGTGGTGGCCCCCGACACGGTTACTCTACTCTACACTACCCCCGGCATTGACACTCTGCGCCTCATTGCCCACAATACCTACGGTTACGATACCGCCTACTTTGAAATCAATCCGCTGGCCGTCAACTACACCGCGCTGCCCTTCAGCACCGGTTTTGAGGTCGGCGACGACAACGCCTGGATCTTCGCCAATGCCGGCACCAACGATTGGGTAATCGACACTGCCGCCCACTGCAGTGGTGCGCGCAGCCTCTACATCAGTAGCGACAATGGCCAGAGCAACACCTACTCTCACAACTACGCCTACTCGTTTGCCTACCGCGCTTTCAATTTTGCCTCCGCTGGCGAATATGGCCTCAGCTTCGATTGGCGCAACCGAGGCGAGAACAGTGTCAACTATGACTATCTGCGTGTCTATCTGGTGCCTGTCGGCGACAGCATCCAGGGAAGCGATGTCTACACGAACCCCATCGGCAGCAGCTGGTTGAACCTCACCGGCTCACTCTCCGGCAGCAGCCAATGGCAGAACTTTACCGGCACCTTCAATGTGGCGGTCCCGGGTGTTTTTAACCTGGTGTTCTATTGGTACAACGATGTTTCGGTGGGCAACAATCCTCCTGCCGCCGTCGACAACCTGAACCTGCAGGCCATCAGTTGCACCGCTCCCACAGCCTTTGCAGTGGATACGGTCACTACCACCAGCGCTACCTTCAGTTGGCACCGTGGCAATGCTGAATCCTCGTGGCAGGTGCAGGTGGGCTCACTGGCTCCCGTGGTGGTCAACGACACCTTCTATACTGTCAATGGCCTCACCGCGGCGACCTACTACAATGTCGTTGTGCGTGGCATCTGTGGTGCCGGCGACACCAGCCTCGCCCTCGCTGGCGGTTTCTGGACCGAATGTGCCACCTTTGCGGTGCCCTATGAATACGGTTTCCAGGGTGGTGTGCTGAATCCCTGCTGGATCAACACCACCGTCACCGGCAGCAATATCGCCACCCCCAACCATACGTGGAATGACTTCACCTCGACCAACTACATCTCTTCCTCAGCCGCCTATTCGCTCAACCGCATCAGCGACTATCTAATCAGCCCCGCCATTGCCATTCCTACTGACACCACCATGCTGCGTCTGGTGATGACGGTGATGGGCTATTCCTCTTCTGCTTATTCGGGCGAGTCGGAGGCCAAGTACGAGGTGCTGGTGTCGCCCACCGGTTCCAGCAATGTGGCCGATTTCACCGACACTCTCTGGGTTGAGGTGATTGGCACCAACAATGTCTTCTTATCTCGCAACTTCTCCATGGGTGACTATGCAGGCACCACTGTCCGCTTCGCCATTCACAACGTCAGTAAACGCTATGGAGAGGTAACCCTCCGCGACATCGCTGTGCGCTACATGCGGAACCCGCGCTATATTGTGCATGCCGACACCACCTCCATCGCCGGCGACACCAACATGTGCTATGCCGAGTATGTCGAGGGAGTCACTGCGGGCATGACCCTCAGTTGGACCTCGCAGATGGCCGCTGCAGGACAGGCCACCATGCTTGGCGCCACCACCGACACGATGCGTATCGTCTACAGTGCCGCAGGCATCGACACCGTTACCTTCATCGCCCACAACAACTATGGTGGCGACACTACCCGCTTCACCATTCATGTCACCATGTGCGATGTGATTTCCTCCTTCTCCTGGATCGAAGACTTTGAGGATCCCACTGCGATTAGCTGCTGGTGGCAGGAAGGCCCCGCACAATGGACGTTGGGTACCGGCACCTCAAGCACCTCTGTTACTACCGCTCACTCGGGCAACAAGAATGTCCGCATTGTCCACTCTTCGACGGGCAATGTCACCAAGTTGATTTCGCCTGTGATGGACCTCTCTACTGTGAGCACCCCCCAGCTTTCCTTCTGGCATGTGCAGAAGGTATGGAGCGGCGACCAGGATGTGCTGAATGTCTACTACCGTACCGCCTCCAACAACCCCTGGCAATTGCTGGCCACCTATGACAGCAACCTTGCCGCATGGACCCTCGACACACTGCTGCTGCCCAACCCCACCGCCAACTACCAGATAGCTTTCGAGATGGTGGATAACTATGGGCACGGTGTCGGCATTGACGACATCACTATCGCACAGGCCGTAGGCATCTGTTTGGCTCCCGCTGTGGCGGTGACCGACACCACCGAGACCTCTGTCAGCATCAGCATCAATGGCACCGCTACCGCCTACGCAGTGGCCTGTGTGGCTGGCACCTGGAGCGAGCCTGCCGCCTTCACGGTCGTTGCCGGCACCACCTATACCTTCACAGACCTCATGGACGGAACCGACTATGCCATCGGAGTACGTAGCATTTGCGATTACGACAACTACAGCTCCTGGACCATTGTCAATGTCGCCACTCCGCAGCACTTCTGTGTCATGCCTACCGACCTTGCAGTCACCAACCTGACCTCCACGGGAGGCACCATTACATGGAACGCCGGCGAGGTGGGCCAGACAGACTTCCAGGTGAATGTCTACAACAATACCTACAACGACACCATCAACGTACAGGGCACCACCCACACTCTTACGGGCCTCTATGCCGGCATTAACTATAATGTACGTGTGCGTGCGGTATGCAGCGCCACTAACTTTAGCGATTGGACCGCACCGGTAGTGTTGACACCGACTACCTGCCCCGCTCCGACCGGTGTTGTCGCCACAGCGCAGGGTCGCAATATCAACGTCAGTTGGGATGATATGAATGTCTCTCAATACCGTGTGGATTGGTATGAGGAAGGCTTCAGCACCAACGGACAGAGCATGACGGTGAACACCAACAGCGCCGTAATAACCGACCTGGAGCCCGGTCAGGCCTACGACATCTATGTGTATGCCTATTGCAGCGAGAGCATCTCGGCCGCCAGCGAAAAGCGGACGGTTGAGATTATGGGTATCGACGGTATAAGTGGCAGCCATATAGCCCTCTACCCCAACCCTGCCAGCACAACGGTGACTATCGACGGCATCGAAGGTGAGGCCACGGTGACGGTGGTGGACATGAATGGCCGCGAGATGTTTACTGCCCGTGCCGACAATGCGCTCACGATTGACCTGCATGGTTACGCCAAGGGAGCCTACTTTGTCCGCATCGCAGGTGAGCAAGCAATGGCCATCCGCAAGCTTATTGTGAAGTAACATAATGTTTAATGGTAAATTAAGGCTCGCCATCTGGCGGGCCTTTTTTGTTGGGAATGAAACTTAACAAAAACGTAACAATTTGGTTGGGGATTTCTGTGTATTTTTGCAGCGTCAAACTAAAGAAAAAAAACTATGGATTTGCAGAATATCTTACTCGTTATCTTGAAGTTGGCCGGAGCATTGGCTGTCTTCCTCTTCGCCATGAAACTGATGAGCGAGGGTCTTCAGAAGTATGCCGGCTCCAAGTTGCGCCACATCCTCACCACTATTACTGGCAAGCCGCTCAGCGGCATTCTGGCTGGTACGGGTGTAACGGCCATTATCCAGAGCTCGACGGCTACCACTGTGATGACCGTAGGCTTCGCGGGTGCAGGTCTTCTTACCCTCGCCGGAGCTATCGCCGTGGTGATGGGTGCCAACATTGGCACCACTGTCACCGCCTGGATCATCACCCTTTTTGGCTTGGGTGGTGGTGGCGGAGAGGAGAAGGTCCCCTTGATGCCGATGATTATTGCGGCCATCAGCCTCTTCTTCATCTTCAGCAAGAAGAACAAGATGCAGTACCTCGGCCAGACCATCATCGGTCTTGCACTCCTCATTCTCGGCCTTGGCCTGATGGGCGACTCGGTGCCGCCGCTGGATGAGGGGACTGCCCACGCCATCGCCTCCTTGGGACAATGGGGCTATTGGTCCGTGCTGCTGTTCATCGTGGTGGGCGCCATCCTCTGTATCATTCTGCAGACCTCGTCGGCCATGACGGCTGTCATCCTGCTGATGGCCAGCCAGGGATGGATTGACTTCCCCACTTCGATGGCGTTGGTGATAGGCCAGAACCTGGGCACCACGCTGACCGCACAGGTGGTGGCCATGACCACCGGCACCACCGGCAAGCGTACCGCCCGTGCTCACTTGGTCTTCAACGTGGCAGGTGCCCTTATCTTCCTTATCCCGTTCTATCCGATATGCAACGGCGTGATGTTTGTTAGCGAAAAACTTGACAAGCTGCTTCCTGCTATCCCGCTTATTCCGCTGGCCATCACCGTGTTCCATACGCTGTTCAACGTGGTAACCACCATTATTCTGGCCTTCTTCATTCCCCAGATAGTGAAAATTGTCACCTGGATGGTGCCCGAGAAGAAAGAGGAGGGCGAGGAGGAGTTCCACCTCACCTACCTCGAGCCCACGATGCTCAGCACCGCCGAGCTTAACCTGCAGAGCGCCAAGGGTGAGATTGAGGAGTTCAGCAAGCGTGTGCTGCGCATGTATACCTTCCTGCCCGGCTTACGCACCGCCAAGAAGGACGAGGAGTTCGATGCCATCATGCAGCGCATTGCCAAGTATGAGGGCATCACCGACCGCATGGAACTGGAGATTACCAAGTTCTTGACCCGTGTGGGTTCCGGCGACGTCAGCCAGCACGCCTCTGAGCGCATCAGTTCCATGCTGCGCATCATCGACAACCTGGAGTCCATCGGCGACGCCATCTACCAGATAGCTATGACCCGCCAAGCCAAGCGCGAGGATGCCGTCCACTTCGATGCTGGCCTCAACGCCAACTTGACGCACATGAGCGAGTTGGTGCAGAAGGCGCTGGATGTCATGGACAGCAACCTGCACGACTACGACCATATAGACCTCGACGCCGCCTATGCCGCCGAGCACGAGATCAACGCCTACCGTAACCGTCTGCGTGCACAACACCTCGACGCGCTGAAGCTCGGCGTCTACGACTACGCCATCGGCAACGCTTACAGCAGCCTCTACGCGCTGTATGAGAAGCTGGGCGATTATGTAATCAATGTTTCGGAGGCTATCGACGGTAGCCGTAAACACGCTGACGATTAGCGCCAGCGGAGCGTCTCGACCAGGTGCTCGATGTCGGCTTGTATGTAGTCGATGACGGGCGCCAGCGAGTCGTTGTTGGGGGTGGTGTTGAGGTAGAGGGCACCGCGCAGGAAGTGGTTCGTGCTGTCGGTGAGCCAGAAT
The DNA here is from genome assembly GCA_017645585.1 of Bacteroidales bacterium. Lineage (GTDB taxonomy): Bacteria > Bacteroidota > Bacteroidia > Bacteroidales > P3 > Colimorpha. Next base: position 19,621 of record JAGCOF010000036.1, on the reverse strand, counting down.
TGGCAGGTAGAGGCTACCTTGCTGCCTTTCAGGTAATAGACGGTGCCATAGACGCGGTGTTCGGGGTCCTCATAGCCCTGCTCCTCGATACCCGAGGCGAAGGAGTAGTGCTGTTCCAGGAAGCGCGACGAGGTGTCTATCTGGCTCCGCAGGTCCTCGCTGTCTTTCAACTGCTTGTAGGTGAGGAACACCACGCCGTCCCATTGCGGATATTTGAGATCGAGCCACACCTCGTCGTATTTGATGCGGTCTGGCTTGATGCTTCCGTCGGCTTTGAACGTGCATATCTGGCGGGGCTTCTTCAAAGTCAGTTCGACACTGTCGTTGGCCTCGAAGATAAAAGGCAGCGTTATTCCCGGCATGGGCTGCCCATCGATGCTCATCGGCAAGGTGTCGACCAGCCAGTACTCGTGCTCCGGCAGGTCGATGCGCAGGTAGGCGTAAGGCTTGGGCGTGTAGTCGTTGTGGCAGGAAGAGAATAGGAGTGCCAGAAGTGCCAAGAGTGCATAGGAGTGCTGGGACAAATGTCTGATTCTCATAATTGTTTCATGTTCTTTCCGTTCAACATGGGTACGAAGCTGTAGGTGCCGAACTTCTCGGTTTGCCAATGGTCGCGGCTGTCGCCTTGTTTGGTGATACGCAGCATCTCCTGTTCTTCATCGCCGAGTGGTATCACCATAATGCCGCCGACTTTGAGTTGTGCCATCAGGGCCTCGGGCACTTCGGGGGCGCCGCAGGTGACGATGATACGGTCATAGGGGCCGTAGTTGACCTCGGCCAGCCCCTGGTAGCCGTCGCCGAGGAAGCAGCGGGCATTGTAGCGCAGGGTGCTGAGCAGCTTGCGCGTCTGGTCGAAAAGACCCTTCTGGCGCTCGACGGTGAAGACCTTGGCGCCCATGCGGCAGAGCACGGCGGTCTGGTAGCCGCTGCCGGTGCCGATTTCCAGCACCTTCATGCCGGGTTGCAGGGCCAGCAGCTGGCTCTGCATGGCGACGGTGGAGGGGTGCGAGATGGTCTGCTCGCAGCCTATCTTGAGGGCGCGGTCTTCGTAGGCGTGGCTGTCCAAGGCGCTGTCGATGAAGAAGTGACGCGGCACTTCGTTCATGGCCCGCAGCACCGTCTCGTCGCTGATGCCGTTGGCGCGCAAGGTGTCTATCATCTGCTGCCGCAAGCCCTTGTGTTTAAAGGTGTCCTGCATCATTCCTCGACTCCCTGAAATGCCTGCGCGCGCAGGGTGATGGTGGTGTTCTGGGGTGTCACCATGACGGGCGGCATGCCTTGCTCGCTGATGTAGCCGATGATGTGGATGCCTTCCATCTCCTTGATTTTATCGTAGTCGCGCTGGTTGACGGTGAAGAGCAGCTCGTAGTCGCCGCCGCCGTTGAGGGCGCAGCTGACGGGCAGCATGTTCTTGCTCATCTCGGAGCAGACGCGTGAAGTCTGGTAGTCGATGGGCAGGCGCTCCTCGTATACCTCGCAGCCGCAACCCGATGTGCGGCAGAGGTGTAGCAGGCTGTCGGCCAGGCCGCGGCTGACGTCGGTCATCGCGGTGGGCACCACGCCGGCCTCGCGCAACTTCTTGACGATGTCCATGCGGGGCTCGGGCTTGAGGAAGCGCTCCAGCACGTAGTCGTAGCCGTCGAGGTCGGGTTGGAAGTTGGGGTTGGCCTGGTAGGTGACCTTCTCGCGCTCCAGCACCAGCAGGCCGGCGTAGGCGCTGCCGAGGTCGCCGCTGCAGCAGATGAGGTCGTTGTGTGAGGCACCGCGGCGGTAGGTGATCTTGCCGTCCTCCACGTCGCCTACGACGGTGACAGTGAGCACCATACCGGCACGCGAGGTGGCGGTATCGCCACCCACCAGGTGTAGGTCGTAGCGCTCGCAGCAGAGGCGCAGGCCGGCATAGAGTTCGTCGAGGGCCTCGACGGAGTAGCGGTTGCTGACGGCAATGCTGACCAGCGCGTAGCGCGGGGTGCCGTTCATGGCGGCTATGTTGCTCACAGCGATGGCGATGGCCTTGTAGCCCAGGTGCTTCAGCGGGGTATACATCATGTCGAAATCCACCCCTTCGACCATCGTCTGGGTGGTGACAAGGGTGTTGCCCGATACGGCGCAGTCGTCGCCCTTGACGTCGAGTCCGTCGGTCAGGCGTTCAATCAGCGCCACTTTGCCCATCTGGCTAATCTCGGTGCGTCCTTCTTGATATTGTAGTTGGTTTTCCATTGTTTATGTTAGGAGTGCAGGGAGTGCAAGGAGTACAAAGGAGTGCAAGATAAATGCATCCATCTAATCCTTGATGCCCACATTATTGATTATCCCGTTACTGTATTTGATGATAAAACGACTCGTTTCCTCAATGCTGCACCACAGTTCTTTATATTGAGTCGGGGTGATATATTCCAGGTCTCTCGACAAGATGATGTAATCTTTACATTCGGAGAGGCTCCCTTGTGATATATTGAAAAAGCGTAACTTGTCAGTTCTACTTAGTTTCCTGTATCCTTCTGCAATGTTGGCTTCAATTGACACAGCTGCACGACGGAATTGGGAAGTTAACCCAAACCTTTCGTCATCAGGGAAACTTTTCGTTATCTTGTACACCAAGAGGACAAAGGCATGGGCTTTTTGCCATGCAATCACATCTTCAAAACTTTGAGTCATCTTTGTGGTCTTTTCTGGTATTGTCCTGCACTCCCTGGCACTCCCTGGCACTCCTCTGCACTCCCTGTACTCCCCAGATAATAAATCAGTATTCCGGCGGCGACGGCGGCGTTGAGGCTCTCGGCGGTGCCACCGAGGTTGGGGATAAGCACGGGGTGTGTGACGGCGGCCATCGCCTCGGGGCTGATGCCGCGACTCTCGTTGCCGATAAGCAGTACGGTGGGAGTTGTGAGTTGTAAGCTGTGAGTTGTAAGTGGTTTGCCTTGCAGCGAGGCGCCGTAGACGGGCATGCCGCAGGAGGCCAGCCATGCGGGCAGGTCAATGTAATCCACCTGTGTGCGGAAGATGGCGCCCATCGAAGCCTGCACCACCTTGGGGTTGTAGCAGCTCACGGTGTCGCGGCTGCAGACGATATGGCGCACGCCGAACCAATCGGCCGTGCGCATGATGGTGCCCAGATTGCCCGGGTCCTGTATTTTGTCAAGAGCGAGAGTAAGTCCGCTTTCCTCTTTCCTCTTTCCACTTTCCACTTTTCGTTCCACCAGCATCCACACCTGGTTGGGGGTGCGCATATTGCTCAAGCGCTCCAACTCGGTTTGGCTCACCTCATAGACTTCCTCTGCTATCGCGCTGTCGACGTGGGCCGTCATCCACTCGCCGGTGGCACACACCACACGGATAGGCATGCCGGCAGCCATCGCCTCGGCGGCCATCTTGGGCCCTTCGACAACAAAAACCGCCTCCTCGTCGCAGTTCTTCTGCAGTCGGTAGGCGGCTAATTCCTTCAGTTTGCTCTTACTAATCAAAGCTCTATATACATATTGTTTTCTTTGGCCAGGCGGCGCAGGTTGATGATGGCGTAGCGCATGCGGCCCAGGGCGGTGTTGATGCTCACGCCGGTGCGGGCGGCAATGTCCTTGAAGTCGCACTTGCCATAGTGGCGCAGGATGACCACGCGGCGCTGCTCCGGCGGCAGCATCTTGACCAACTTGCGGATGTTCTGGCCCGTCTGCTTTTTCATCATCACATGCTCGGCGTTCTCGTCGGGGAACTTCAGGTTGTCCAACACGTCGCTCTCGGGGCGGTTGGGCACCAGCGGCATCTTGTTGTTGCGGCGGAAATGATCCACAATCAAGTTGTGCGCAATGCGCATCACCCAATGGATAAACTTGTTCTCGTCCTTGTATTGGTCCGAATTGATGGTGACAATCACCTTGTAGAAGGTCTCCTGAAAGATGTCGTCGGCCGTTTCCTTGTCTTTGACCACCGAAAAGATGTAGCCGTAGACCTTGGCCTGGTAGCGTTCCAGCAAGGCCTCGAAGCAGGAGGCATCACCCTCGCGGTAGCGGGTAATCAGTTCGATATCCGTCAGTTGTTTTGTCTTTACGTCCGTCATTTTTACACGGTTTTGGGGGTTAAAACTGATACAGTTGCTTCGATAATTGTCAGTTTGGTTCTACATCAATTCGGGTGCAAAAATACAACTTTTTTTTAACATGCAAGCAAAAAGCTACGATTTTTTTAATTTTTTAGTATGTACAAAACAAAAAAAATTGCAACTCGAACCCCTTGGAAATAGGTCGTGCACGACATAAATGGGTCGTCGGTGGCCGGTAGCCGGTGGTCGGTATAGGCAAAAAAACGCCCTCCAATAGCCCTTTTACCGGTCACCGACCATCGATTACCGGCTACCAACCGCATAAAAATCACTGCCTCAGAGCATAATACCCCACTTTGCCATCGCACCCCCTCCGACTCTGCTCCGACTCAACTCCGACTCAAGTCCGACTGAACTCCGACCGCGGTCGGACAAAACACGTTGCATGTACGGTGTTGGTACAATTATGTCGTGCACGACATAAATGGGTCGCCGGTAGTCGGTAGTCGGTGGTCGGTGCCAGCTACCAACTACCGGCTACCGGCTACCAAATCATTGATTACGCCGCAGGCGGGAGAACAAAAGCAGGTGGGAGAATGAAAATAAATTTGCGCACGTCGGATATTCTTCGTACTTTTGCAGAAATTTTTATATGCTATGAAACGTATATTGTTGATTATGGCGGCGTTGCTTCTGTGCGCCGGAAGCCTCCGGGCGCAAACGCTTGAGATAGAGAAACCGCTGACCCTCACCGAGCGGCAGGAGGCCGTGCGCTACGAGCGATTGGACTTCAACCAGGTGCCCTGCGCCCTGGTTATCCTGCACCTCGATAACGACAATGTGGACTTCGAGGGCGACATCCGCACCTCGCAGTACCGCAACGGCGAGTGGTGGATATGGATGATACAAGGGTCCAATTGGCTGACGGTGAAGGCATCGCAGTTCACCCCCCTCACGATGGAGTTCAAGGGGTTGCAGTCGGGCAAGACCTACGAGGCGACAGTGCGCGCGGCGGTGCTGCTGAGGCTCGCCATCTCGGAGGACTTCCACTTTGATCAGTCGAGGACCGACGCGGCCAATGCCAAATACATGCGCCGCGACGCGCAGGGCCGCACTTGCGCCCTGGTGCGCATGGGGTTGGTGCTGCCCGAGGCACAGATCACAGGCCCCCAGGTGGAGCACAGCGAGTACCGCGACGGCGAGTGGTGGGTGTGGCTGTCGCCCGACGCCACGCAGATGACCGTCACCGCCGCCGGCTACCAGCCGCTGGCCTTGCAGTTCGACCCGGTCCGCGCCGCCTCCACCTACATGCTGACCCTCCTCAAAGAAGGGCAGCGGAGCTATAAACGGACCGACGGCTACGTCGACCTGGGCCTCCCCAGCGGAACGCTGTGGAAAGACGAGAACGAAAAAGGCATTGTTTACACTTACGCAGAAGCGATGCAAGAGTTCGGAGATAATATACCCACCAATGAGCAATGGAAAGAATTGATGAATGTATGCCAATGGTCGAAAGAAGGGAAAATCACAGGGCCCAGCGGTGAGTCCATCGTATTGCCTGTGTTGGGTGCCTTGGATTGCGACAGGAAGCGATTCGGCATTGCATACGGGTGTCTATGGTCTTCTACACCGGCGGAAGCTGATTCTGCATGGGGATTTGCTTTTTCTCCATACAATGATGATGATGATGTAGATTTTGAGTTTGGGAAAATGCCTCCATGCAACTACCTGATGGTTCGCCTTGTCAAGCCGTCAGACAATGCGCCGCAAGCGTCGGAGGCAGCTGCAAGTTATGTCGACTTAGGCCTTCCGAGTGGCACGCTATGGAGGAGTGAGAATGAGAAAGCCACTACCGATTATGATAATGCTGTCACAACCTACGGTAACGAACTGCCTTCAATGGAGCAGTGGAAGGAGTTGCAAGAGCACTGCACTTGGACATGGCAGGAAGACATAGGCTACATAATCACCGGCCCCAATGGAAAGATCATCAGGTTGCCAGCCCTGGGCTTTCTGAGCAATGGAGAACTCCTCGCCAAAGGAGAGGTGGGTGACTATTGGACGTCAACCCGTGTTAGGGAGCCCAAAGATGCAGCAGTTGGCTTTGCTTTTAATACAGAAAAGAAACACTTTTATATTGGGAGTCGCAATACAGTTATTAATATCCGGCTGGCTAAGTCGGTGAATGGGGAGCAGACAGCACCAACCTATGCTGAAACCAGGTATAACCCAGAAAGAAATGCTTTTGAAATTGTTGAAGATGATGACTCTGATATAATCTTAGTTTCCGAGGATGATACGGAAATAAAAACAGATTTAGGTAATATTGACGCTACAAATTATGTCGACCTGGGCCTCCCGAGCAGCACGCTGTGGGCAGTGGAAAATGAAGATGCACTACCACATAGAGGGTACTTGAATGGCGACTATATGAATTGGGATGATGCGTCGAACTTTTTATTGCCAAGTTTTGAGCAGGCAAAGGAGTTGGTCAACGAGTGTAAATGGGCATGGACCGGCAAAGGGTATAAGGTGACGGGGCCAAATGGTAACTCCATCGATTTGCCGGCATTGGGGGCCTATATTGAAAATTGGGATCCGGAGAAGCCTGTGGACTATAGAGAGGTGGGTATGTATTGGACCCGTGTGCCTTCTGGTCAAAATCATGCAGTTGTGCTTGCTTTCAACAAGGACTCAGTGGCTATAGATGAGGGTCCTCGTGATGATGGCTATACGGTGAGAACCGTCAAGTATCCTCCAGCCGAGAAGAAGCCCCAGACGGACAACAAAGTTTACGGCTCCGAAGAAATTGGAGCCAATCCTCAATTCCAAGGCAATATAAATGAGTGGTTTCGCAAGCAGCGCAGTGCTTTGGGGAGTAATGATATGATAGGGGTGAACTTTGTCGTGGAAAGCGACGGCAGGGTCTCCGATATTACAGTTTTGTCTTTTTCCTCTAACGGGGATGTCGAAACAAAAGCATTGCGTGTGTTGAAGAAGATGCCCAAATGGAAGCCGGCAATGAAGGATGGCAAGCCTGTCCGCTCTGTGGTCTCCCTGTTGGTGGATTTCAGAACATCCGGCTCTGGCAATCAGTATGGTGATCTCCCAGAAGGCACGATTATTGTTGATATAAGAGATACTGAAGTTACAACAAAATTGGGTAATGTTGTCGCTACAGGTTATGTTGATTTGGGCCTGCCGAGCGGCACTCTGTGGAGGGCTACGAATGAGAGTGGCTATTACAAGTATGAAGACGCAGTCGAGGCCTTTGGCAAGAACCTGCCCTCTAAAGAGCAGTTTATGGAATTGAAGAAAGAGTGTCGTTGGCAGTGGACCGGTAACGGCTACAAAGTCACGGGCCCCAACGGCAAGTCCATTGAGTTGCCCCTCACGGGTCATCTCTTTATCAATGATGAGGTGAGCGGGGAGACAACAGCCAACTATTGGTCTTCCACGCTTGAAGACGATTACTATGTGTGGACACTTTATATCGACGAGGAAGAGAAAATCATGGAGCACAGCCCCCAAAGTTATCGCTTACCCGTGCGGCTTGTCAAGTCGAAATAAAACACTCATAATATACTATGAAGAAAATACTATTCGTTCTTTTGGCGGCGCTGCCGTGGGCCGCTGTGTCTCAAAGTCTTCCGGCAGAGTATGAGGGGCAGTCGTGCACCTCGATTATGGTGGGCAAACGCGCTTCGACCGACGGGAGCGTCATCACGTCGCACACCTGCGACGGCCGCTACCGCACTTGGATGTATATGGAACCCGCCGCCGACCACGAGGCCGGCGCGGTACATACCGTGCGACGCGGTACGATGCACACCGCCTACCGTAGCGACACCACCGGCGTGCGCGAGGTGGGCACCATCCCGCAGGTGGCCCACACCTACGCCTACCTCAACACGGCCTACCCCTGCCTCAACGAGCACCAGCTGGCCATCGGCGAGACCACCTTCAGCGGCCCCGACACGCTGGTCAACAAGAAGGGAATGTTCACCATCGAGGAGCTGGAGCGCGTGGCCCTGATGCGCTGCACCACAGCGCGCGACGCTATCCGCCTCATCGGCTCGCTGGTGAAGGAATATGGCTACGGTGACGGCGGCGAGTGCATCACCATCGCCGACCGCAGCGAGGTGTGGCAGATGGAGATCCTCGGCGAAGGCCCCGCCAAGGTGGGCGGCGTCTGGGCGGCGCAGCGCGTGCCCGACGACCATGTGGCCGTCAGCGCCAACATCCCTCGCATCGGCGAGCTGCAGCGCGGCAATCCCGACTACTTCATGTGCTCCGACAACATCGAGGCGGTGGCCAAGAAGTACAAACTGTGGGACGGCAAGGGCGACTTCGTCTTCTGGAAGGCCTTTAACTCCTCGTGGGCCAATGGTCGCAACTTCCGCGAGCGCGAGTACTTTATCTTCAACGCTTTGGCACCCTCGCAGGGCTTCACCTACGACATGGACGAGTTGCCTTTCTCGGTGAAACCCGACACGCTGGTCGACGTGCGTCAGGTGATGGCCCTGCTGCGCTCCACCTACGAGGGAACCGACATGGATATGTGCCGCAACGTCAAGCAGGTGGTCAACCGCAAGCACGATGACGGCAGCAGTTACAAGGACACCGTCATCAGCCCTGTGGCCAACCCCTGGCTCACCGGCAACATGCAGAGCACCCTCAACTACATAGCCCCCGGCACGGTCGAATTTGTGCGCACCGTCAGCGTGGCCTGGTGCTCCTATAGCTTTGTGGCTCAGCTGCGTGATTATCTGCCCGACGAGGTGGGCGGCGTCTGCTGGGTGTCGGTCGACAACCCGGGTCAGAGTCCCCGTGTGCCCATCTTCTGCGGCACCACGCGCCTGCCCAAGGCCTACAACCTCTGTGGACAGAAGAAATACAATGGGGAGGCCGTCCTCTGGCAGTATCGCAAGGCCAACAAGCTGGCCACCGTCAGCTGGCAGCGCACGCGGAAGCACCACATGGACGAGGTGCTGCGCCTTGAGGACGAGGCCTTCGGCGGCATGAAGAAGCTCGAAGAGCAGGTCAAGGCCTTGAAGGCCAGCGAGGACCAGCTGCACAACCCTGCCCCGAAGATTACCAACATGCTGAACGACTACACCTATCGCGCCTACGACAACAGCACCCTCGCTTGGCGCAAGCTCGAGGAGGGCTATTGGCAGATGTTCGGTATGGGCTTTTGAGGAGCACCAAATTTTTTTAATAGGGCATACTAAAGCGGCGGTTTCGGCGTTAAAAAACAATTATGTCAAATCGCTATGCCGATAGAAGTCATGTGGTGAAGCTGATCTTCATCGTGGTGGGCGTCCTGTTCATCGGACGCTTGGCCATGCTGCAGCTGTTCAGCTCCAAGTACCGCGACCTGGCCAAGCAGCAGTCGCTCAGGCCGGTGACGCAGTATCCGGCACGTGGTTTCATCTATGACCGGCACGGCGAACTGCTGGTGCACAACGAGGCAGTGTATGACCTGATGGTCATCCCGCGAATGGTCAAGGATTTGGACACCAACTATTTCTGCCAGAGTCTCGGCATCACGCGCGACGACTTCGACGAGCGGATGCGCAAGGCGCGCAAGTACTCGACCTACTCGGCTTCCATCTTCATGAAGCAAATCTCGAAGGAGGAGTATGCTCGGTTCGAGAACAAGATGTACCGCTTCACGGGCTTCTACATTTCGCAGCGTACCTTGCGCATCTACGACCGCCCCATTGCGGCGCAGGTGCTTGGCTATGTGGGCGAAGTGGACAAGTCCGACATCGACCGCGACCCCTACTACACGCAGGGCGACTACATCGGCAAGAGCGGCCTCGAGAAAAGCTACGAGGAGATACTGCGTGGCGTGAAGGGCAAGAAAATCATGCAGGTGGACGTGCACAACCGTCAGGTAGGACCCTATCAAGGCGGTGCCTACGATACGCTGCCAGAGGAGGGCATGAACCTCTACACCTCGCTTGATGCCGACCTGCAGCAGTATGCCGAGGAGCTGATGGGCAACAAGCGCGGCTGCGTGGTGGCCCTGGAGCCCTCGACGGGCGAGTTGCTGGCGATGGTCAGCGCGCCCTGCTACGACCCCAACCTGCTGGTGGGGCGCATCCGTGGCGAGAACTACAAGAAACTGAACAGCGACTTGGCCAAGCCGATGCTCAACCGTGCCCTGATGGGACAGTATCCGCCGGGCTCCATCTTCAAGGTGGCGCAGTCGATGGTGGCACTCGACCTGGGCGTCATCAGCCCGCAGAGCGGCTTTGTGTGTGATAAGAGCCTTGTGGGGTGCCACAACCACCCCTCGGCGCGGTCGGTGCAGGAGGCCATCAAGATGAGTTGCAACCCCTACTTCTACCAGGTCTATCGACGTGTGATACAGCAGGGTAAGTACAAGAGCATCTACAAGGACTCGCAGTACGGCCTCACGGTGTGGCGCGAGTATATGCTGCGGTTCGGCTTCGGACAGAAACTCGACATCGACCTGCCGAAGAGCGGCATGTCGACCGGCAATATCCCAGACACGGCCTACTACAACCGTTGGTATGGCAAGGAGCGATGGGCCTTCTCGACCATTTACTCGAACTCGATCGGACAGGGCGAGGTGACGGTGGTGCCGATACAGATGGCCAACCTGGCCGCCATTGTGGCCAACCGTGGCTACTACATCACGCCCCACATGGTGCGCTTCTACGGTCCCGACTCGCTGCGCAACAAGGAATACTACACCCGCCACGAGACAGGCATCGACCGCAAGTATTTCGACATTGCGGCGGCGGGCATGTATGACGTGGTGCATGTGGCCGGCGGCACAGGCCGCCGGGCGCGCGTCGACGGCCTCGATGTGTGTGGCAAGACAGGCACGGCCGAGAACTACGGCAACGACCATTCGGTGTTCATCGCCTTTGCGCCCAAGGACGACCCCAAGATAGCCTTGGCCGTGTATGTGGAGAATGCACAGGGTGGCGGCGGCACATGGGCGGCGCCCATTGCAGGATTGCTCATCGAGCGCTACCTCAACGGCGAGGTGAAGCGCAAGGACGTGGAAAAGATGTATAAGGAAATCAACCCCTGCCAGAAGCTGCCGCTGACACGCAGGGTGAAAAAGAAAAAATAAGGATGTACCAGGAACGGGTGAAAATAGATTGGCTGACCGTGGGGTTGTGGGCGTTCATCATGCTGTTTGGCTGGATGAACATCTACGCCGCCACCTATGGCGGAGGAGAGACGTCGCTGTTCGACTTCAGCACCTACCACTGCAAGCAGATGGTGTGGATGTCGGCGGCCATCCTCATGGCAGCGCTTATCCTGTTCAGCGAGCCGCGCTTCTTCTCCAATGCGGCCTATCCCATCTATGGCTTGGTGCTGGTGTTGCTGGTGGTGACGCTGTTCATCGCCACTGTTACCAAAGGTGGTAAGTCGTGGATCGACCTCGGCCCCTTCAAGTTGCAGCCATCGGAGTTCGCCAAGTTCGCCACGGCGCTGGCGTTGTCGAAATACATGAGCGCCATCGACGTGGAGTGGAAGAACCTGCGCACCAAGCTGGTGGCGGCGGTCATTGTGCTGGTGCCGATGGGTTTGGTGTTCCTGCAGCATGATACCGGGTCTGCGTTGGTTTTCCTTGGCTTCGTGTTGCCGCTGTTCCGCGAGGGCCTTTCGGGCTTCATCCTCGTGGTGGGGCTCGTGGCTGTGGCGCTGTTTGTGCTGGCGCTGCTGGTCAACAAATACATTCTGATAGGCGCCCTGGTGCTGATAGCGCTGTTCTACCTCTTCGTGTGGCTCAACAAGCGCACGGCCAAGAACTATTGGCGCACGGCAGGTGTGTTGCTCTGCTGCGCTGTGTTCATCTTCTCGGTCGACTTTGTGTTCACCAAGGTGCTGGAGTCCCACCAGCGCGAGCGCATCGAGGTGCTGTTGGGCAAGACCGAGGACCTGCGTGGCTCGGGCTACAATGTGCACCAATCCAAGATAGCCATCGGCAGCGGTGGCTTCTTTGGCAAAGGCTACCTCAAGGGCACCATCACCAAGGCCGACTTCGTCCCCGAGCAGCACACTGACTTCATCTTCTGCACGGTGGGCGAGGAGTGGGGCTGGTTGGGATCGTCGCTGCTGGTGGCGGCCTTCGTGTGGTTGCTGGTTCGCCTTGTCAATATGGCCGAGCGACAGCGAAGTACCTTCTCGCGCTTCTATGGCTATTCGGTGGCCAGCATCCTCTTTGTGCACCTGTTCGTCAATGTGGGCATGGTGCTGGGCCTCGTGCCCGTCATTGGCATCCCGTTGCCCTTCTTCAGCTACGGCGGCTCGTCGCTGCTGGCTTTCACCATCCTTTTGTTTGTATTCATCAGGCTTGACGCCACTAAAAACCAATTATACTGATGCCTAAGAAACCTACCAACGAAGAACATTGCTCTTTCTGCGGCCGTCCCGCTTCGCAGAGCGGCCTGCTGCTCAGCGGCCTCAACGGCTATATTTGTGCCGATTGTGCGCGTGAGGCAGAGAAGATATTCAAGCAGCAAGGGCAGGGGCGTTCTTCGGCGAAGTTCGAAATACAGAGTGCGGATATCCCCACGCCTACCGAAATCAAGCAGTTTCTCGACCTCTACGTCATCGGACAGGAAGCCGCCAAGCGCGTGCTCTCGGTGGCAGTTTACAATCATTACAAGCGGTTGAAATACAACGCCGAGCATGGCAATAAGAACGAGGTGGAGATTGAGAAGAGCAATATCGTGATGGTGGGTGAAACCGGAACAGGCAAGACCCTCTTGGCACGCACTATCGCGCGGTTGCTGAAGGTGCCTTTCTGCATTGCCGACGCCACCACGCTGACCGAAGCGGGCTATGTGGGCGACGACGTGGAGAATGTGCTTGTGCGGCTGCTGCAGGCCGCCGACTATGATGTGCCGGCTTGTGAGCGTGGCATCGTGTTCATCGACGAGATAGACAAGATAGCCCGTAAGAGCGAAAATACAAGTATCACACGCGATGTGAGCGGCGAGGGGGTGCAGCAGGCGTTGCTCAAGCTGCTTGAAGGTGCCGAAGTCAATGTGCCGCCCGAGGGAGGCCGTAAGCACCCCGAGCAGAAGCTCATCAAGATTAACACGCGAAATATCCTCTTTATCTGCGGTGGTGCCTTCGACGGCATCGAGCGTGCCATCGGGGCTCGCCTGAACAGCAATGTCATAGGCTTTAAGGGCGACGAGAAACGCCAGGAGCTGGATCGCGACAACATGTTGCAGTATGTTCAGCCCATGGACCTCAAGAAGTTTGGCCTCATCCCCGAGCTGGTGGGCCGTTTCCCCGTGCTTACCTACCTCGAACCTCTCGACCGTGAAGCCCTGCGCCGCATCCTCACCGAGCCCAAGAACGCCCTGGTGAAGCAGTACTGTGAGCTCTTCAAGATGGACGGCATCACGCTCGAGATAGAGCCCGGGGTGCTCGACCTGGTGGTGGACCGTGCTGTCGAGTATCATCTCGGTGCCCGCGGCCTGCGTTCCATCATGGAAGGCTTGATGACCGACCTCATGTTCGACCTGCCCTCCATGCAGAAGAACACCACCTACACCCTCACCCGCGACGAGGCCGAGAAGAAGATACGGCTGTAACTGCCTTAGTGTAAGATTTTTTTTGCCATTTGTAAAAAAAGTTGTATTTTAGCATTTTGAATTAACGCATTGATTTGGATGTTTTGTCCGTTCAATGAGTTGATTATGATATTAGTATAGAGTAAATAAAATTGAAAATATATATATGAAAACGCTGAAAAAAGGCCTCTTGCTGCTTCTTATCACCGTTATGACGGCCTCCGCGACCTATGCTCAGAAGAGTGTCGCCCAGAAAGCTGACAACCTCTTTGACCAGAACCGCTTTGTCGAGGCGTTGGACCAATACACCAAAGCCTACGAGAAAATCAAGAACAACAAAGCCGAGAAGAACCGCGTCTACTTCCAGATGGCCGAGTGCTACCGCATGATGTATGACTACCCCCACGCCGAGCGCATCTACAAGCGCCTGGCCGCCGATGGCTATGCCACCACCGAGCGCAAGCTGTACTTCAATCTGGCTGAGATGTGCCGCTTCGAGGAGAAGTTCGACGAGGCCGACGAATACTACGAGAAATACCTCCAGATGGAGCCCACAGACAGCTATGCCATCAAGCGCAAGCAGTCACTTATCTATGCCAACCAGCTCTCCATCAACCGTACACGCCACGACATCAGAAAGATGAGCGATTGGAGCACCGACTTCAACGATTGGGCTCCGCGTTTCCAGGGCGAGGACACGACCCGTCTGGTCTTCACCACCTCGCGTTTCCCCGAGGGTGAGAGCGTGGGCGCCGATCCCTGGACCAACCAGGCTTTCTCTGACCTCTATTATGTCTTTCAGGACCGCAACGGCCGTTGGGTCTCCACCCCCGAGCCCTTCGACAAGAGCGGCAAAATCAATACCGGCGTCAACGAAGGTGAAATGGCCTTCTCGCCCGACGGCAACACCGTCTACTTCTCGCGCTGCGACGTGCGTCTGAACGAGACGCTCGGCTGCCGCATTTACACCTCTTCGCGTGCTGTGGCCACTCCCGACAAGAAGAAGGGCAAGAAAAAGACTGCCACTCCCGCCAAGGGTGCCAAGTCAGCCAAAGGCGACAAGGGCAAGACAGAGGAGACTGCTGCCAACGAACCTGCACCGGGCGAGTGGAGCGACCCCGTCCTCTTGGTGCTGGGCGACACGGCCTACAACTATCTCTATCCCGCCATCAGCAGTGACGGACTGACGCTGTATTTCACCTCCGATATGCCTGGTGGCTTCGGCGAGTATGACCTCTGGAAGGTCGGCCGCAAGAGCACCGCCGACGACTTCGGCCGCCCTGTCAACCTTACTTCCATCGTCAACACCCCCGGTAAGGAGATTATGCCTGTGCTTCGCAACGACTCGTTGCTCTACTTCTCCTCCGACGGTCATCCCGGTATCGGCGGTCAGGACCTCTTCAGCACCCGCCTCAACCCCAACGGCAAGTGGTCCACCCCTACCAACCTCGGTGTGCCTATCAACTCGTCCTACGACGAGATGTCCATCGTCTTCTACCCCGACCGCCCCAACAGCAGCATCGTCGAACGTGGCTACTTCTCCTCGAACCGCCCCTTCGCCGACCCCCACAACCGTCACCTTGCCAACCAGGCCAAGAACCAGACGCCCCCCATCAACGATGATATCTTCTACTTCGAGTTGCCGGGCCTCAACTACAGCATCGAGGGCATCGTGCGCGACGAGAAGTCCATGCAGCTGATGCAGGATGTGCGCATCAAGCTCGTGGGTTCCGACGGCTCGGAGAGTGAGACCCGCACCGACAAGCGCGGCCACTACAAGTTCGACAGCACCGTCGTGCGCCGCGACGTGGTCTACAAGATGTACCTCTCCAAGAAGAACTACTACAGCATCGAGGGCTCCGAGAGCACCCGTGGCTATAACACCAACAAATACATCAAGCACGACTTCCGCCTCGAGCCCGTGCCCCGCACGCCGGTTGTGCTTCCCGAGATACGCTTCGACTTGGCTCGCACCGAGCTCAAGGGCGAGTTTATGGACTCGCTGATGGACCTGCTTATCATCATGGAGAACAACCCGGGCCTCGTGGTTGAGATACGCTCCCACACCGACTGCCAGCCCTATGTGGGCCTCACCAACGACACCCTCTCGCAGCGCCGTGCACAGACGGTGGTCGACTACCTCGTCAATCGCGGCATCGAGCGTGAGCGCCTCGTGGCCAAAGGCTATGCCGACCGCGTGCCCCGAGTGCTCAGCGAGGACATGACCGTCAACCTCAACGGCAAGTCCTACACCTTCCAGGCAGGCATGGAGATGGCGTGCGACTACATCGCCACCCTCAGCGGCGACCGTCAGCAGGCGGCTCACTCGCTCAACCGCCGCATCGAATTCCTCGTGCTGCGCGACGACTATGTGTCGCGCCGCGAGGTGGAGAACATCTCCAGCGCCGACGGCAAGGTGGTCAACCTGGTGAACAACGAGCTTGAGGACCTCGACAAGATGCAGCAGCAGCCCACCATCATCCACGACGAGAGCACCATCCCCGTCACCATGATCAACGCCACCCGTGGCGAAATCACCTGCATCATCAACAGCGCCCAGCAGGTGCCCATGCTCATTGATGAGCGCTACCTCGAACCCATCGCCATCTCCTGGGAGGAGGCCATGAACCTCCTCTACCAGCAGCGCATCACCAAGGAGGACTTCCCCCTGCGCGACGAGTCGTTCGACCCCGAGGGCAACATCCTCGACCGCGCCACCGTCGTCTTCAAGGAGATGCAGATCGGCGAGCAACGCCAGCGCAACGTCGAGGTGATTGTGGTCAAGGGCATTGACTACAAGTTCATCATCAACCGTACCGGCCTGCAGCAGTTCGGCCAGTACGAGTTCGACAAGCAGCGCGCCAAGCTCATCTTCTTCGATGAGTAAACCTCTAATCACCATACTGGGCCCTACAGCGACCGGCAAGACCGCCTTGGCCGCCGAGGTGGCCTGTCGTCTCGACGGTGAGGTCATCAGCGCCGACTCACGCCAGGTGTTCCGCGGCATGGACCTCGGCACCGGCAAGGACTTGGCCGACTATAAGGATATTCCCTACCACCTTATCGACATCTGCGACCCCGTCGAGGAGTACTCCGCCTACCGTTTCCTGGGCGACTTCAAGCGGGCCTACGAGGACATCGTCGCCCGCGGACGGCAGCCCATCCTCTGTGGCGGCACCGGCCTCTACATCGACGCCGTCGTGCGGCGCTACCGCCTCAGCGACGCGCCCGTCGACCCCGCTTACCGTGCTTCGCTCGAGGCATTTAGCGACGAGGAACTCACCGCCCGCCTGGCCTCCTACGGACCCCTGCACAACCACACCGACACCGAGACCCGTGCCCGTCTCGTCCGCGCCCTCGAGATACAGGAGTACGCCGCCACCCACCCCGACCGCTACACCCGCCTGCCCGACATGCAGCACCGCATATTCGGCATACAGCTTGATCGCCAGACGATTATCGACCGCATCGAGCGCCGCCTGCGCGCCCGCCTCGACGAGGGCATGACCGACGAGGTGCAGCGCCTGCTCGACAATGGCATCCCCGCGGAGCGGCTGATGCGCTTCGGCCTCGAATACCGCCACGTGACCCGCTATCTGCTGGGACAATGCACTGAGGATGAGATGTTCCGCGACCTCTTCACCGACATACGCCGCTTCGCCAAGCGCCAGATGACCTGGTTCCGCCGCATGGAGCGCAATGGTGTGGCCATCCATTGGCTCGACGGCACCCTCCCCACCGCCGCCCGCGCCGACCAACTCCTCGCCGCCTTATAATATTATTGTATACCTTAAATAAATAGCACGGCGCGCAAAATACATCGTGCACGACATAAATTGTCTTTTCGCCCCCATGATTTTTAACTTTTAACTTTTAATTTTTAACTTTAAACGTCCTCTTTCTCGGACAAAAACAGGCCACAGCGGCGGTCTTGGTTGCTAACAACCTCAGTATAAGACAATAAAACACCGTCTGTCCGCCTAAATGTCGTCGCACCCCCTCCGACTCTGGTCCGACTCAAGTCCGAGTCAACTCCGACTCATCTCCGACCGCAGTCGGACAAAATACGGTGCAGGCACGGTGTCGGTACAATTATGTCGTGCACGACATAAATCCCTTTTTGATCCTCCCCTAAGTTAGGGGCGGGGGACCCGAAGGGTGGAGGAGTGTGTTCCCCCCCCCTGCGGTGGAAGACAAAAAAATTTGCACCCCTCTGTCACATTTGCCCCAAAAATAGCGTTTAATATAGTAGAGGGGGTGTTCTTTTTTGAACTAAAGTTTATCAATATGAAAAAAATATGTATTTTTGCAAAATCAAAACATCAACAATGATGAAGACATCAAAATTTTTGCTCATCGCCGCTGCCGTGCTGATGACCGGCTGCATGACGTATCGTGACGGTTATGTACCGGGCATTTATATCCCACGAGTGCTGACATACCGCTAATCAAAGAGAAAGGGGAGGTGCAGCTGGAGGGAATGATCTATCCCGACCCCCCGAAACCGCTTGGCATTAGGGCTTCAGCGGCCTGGGGTGTGACCGACCACCTGGCGGTGGAGGCCATTGTCGACCCTGCGCGGCAATATTCCCAAGCAATGGTGGGCTTCTATTCCCCTGTGGGCAGCAAATTCGTCTATGAGCTTTACGGTGGCTTTGGCGGTGGTGGCAAAAATGGCTCTTATGACGATCCGGATATCAGATATAATGCCAAATATTTACTCCCGTTCATACAAACTGATTGTGGGTGGATCAATCTGATTGAGCCCTTGAACCTTGACTTCGCTGTTAGCCTGAAGGTGGGCGCAATGCACGGGCAAACTATCGATTTCTTTAAGCAATATGATTCCATTTGGGTACATTGGATGGCTCAAACACACGACGATTGGATGCTGCTGTTGGAGCCCACCGCGGAGTTGCGTATGGGTTGGGAGAATTTGAAGTACTCCCTCAGGGTAGGCATGAGTACACTATACTATGGTTACTCAATAGATTGCGAGCCATTCAGCCTCGGCCTCGGCGTCAGCTACCGCTTCCACCCCCGCAAGCCCTGAAGAAGCGCCTGCTTTTAGGACTTTTTAAGAGTGGGGGTGAAAAAATATTTTGCCGGTTAAAAAAATGTTCGTAACTTTGCACTCTCCAAAAATGGGGATATTGTGCCTTGTCTACCCGTTCAAGGTGCATATTCTCAGGTTGATACGCACGTAGGCCAATTATCCGTCAGCGGCCGAAATGCCATGCAATCGGAGGAGAAATGAACAATGAATGAAAGAAAATCATCGTTAGTAAAATAAAAAAATGAGTACGTTAAGCTACAAAACCGTATCAGCCAATAAGCAGACCGTCCAGAAGGAATGGGTGCTGGTTGATGCCGAAGGACAGACCGTAGGCCGTCTGGCTACCCGCGTGGCCAACATCCTGCGTGGCAAGACCAAGCCCAGCTTCACCCCTCATGTGGACTGCGGCGACAATGTCATCATTATCAACGCCGAGAAGTGTGTCTTCAGCGGCAAGAAAGAGAGTGACAAAATCTACCAGCGCTACACCGGCTACCCCGGTGGTCAGCGTGAGACCACCCCTGCCAAGGTGCGCGCCACCCACCCCGAGCGCATCCTCGAGCACGCCATCCGCGGCATGCTTCCGAAGAACCGCCTCGGCGACGCCCTCTACCGCAACCTCTATGTGTATGCCGGCAGCGAGCATCCCCACCAGGGTCAGAACCCCAAAGCCATTAATATTAACGAAGTAAGATAAGTATAAGATATGGCAGAAGTAATCAACACCATTGGTAGAAGAAAGACCGCCGTCGCCCGCGTGTATATGACCCCCGGTAACGGTGAGATCAAGGTCAACGGCCGCGACTACAAGGAGTATTTCCCCACCGGTCCGCTGCAGTACATCGTCGGCCAGGCTTTCGCCGTGGCTAACGCCGAAGGCAAATGGGATGTCAAAGCCAACCTCGACGGTGGCGGCATCACCGGCCAGGCCCAGGCCCTGCGTATGGC
>JAGCOF010000035.1 GCA_017645585.1 Bacteroidales bacterium | reverse complement strand
GGTAGACGAGCATGTCGTCGACAACGCCACCCTGACCGTTGGTCAGGAAGGTGTACTGCACCTTGCCGTCGAAGAGGTCCTCGACGTTTTTGGTGGTGACATACTGCATGAAGTGCTTGGCGATGGGGCCTTTGGCGCGGAACTCGCCCATGTGGCTCACGTCAAACACGCCCACGTTGTTGCGGACATTGTTGTGCTCCTCGCTGAGGGTGGTGTACTGAATGGGCCTGTTGTAGCCGGCAAATTCGGCCATCTTTGCACCAAGTTTAATGTGCAAGTCGGTGTACGGTGTGGTTTTCATTATGGTATTGTTTTTGTTATTATTACTTTGTTTTATGAATGATATAACGACACATTCGGCGCTATATTGTGTGGGGCCGAAAAAAAAGCCCGAAAGTCGCTGGTGGCTTTCTCATATCAATGGTTGTTTTTTTTTGTTGTTCTTTGGTCGTTCTTTGCTTTTTTCCAAAGAACGACCAAAGAACGGCCTTTCAACAACCGTACAACGGCAGTTCTTCAACAGTTCTTCAAAAAATTTTTGAAGAACTGTTGAAGAACTGCCGAAGAATTGTTGTCGAATAGGCGGACTCAGGGCGGCGTTTTTTGTGCGGACCTGATACAATATTTTTTCGGTCTTGCCGTTAAAGGGGGGCAGATATGGACGACAAGCATCTTTACAGCAACTTCGAATATGAGTCGGCGCTGTCGACGGGCGTCGGCGCCACCCCCAAGGATACGGTGAACAACAGCTACTTGGAGCGCATGCGTGCGCGGCGGCAGCAGGAACCTTCGGTCGAGGAGCTCGTGAGCGGCATCCGTCACGGCGACCGTACGCTGCTGAGCCGTGCCATCACGCTGGTAGAGAGCTCACTCTATGCCCACCAGAAGAAGGCGCAGGAGGTCATCGAGCGCTGTCTGCCCTACAGCGGACAGAGTGTGCGCCTCGGCATCACGGGCGTCCCTGGGGCCGGCAAGAGCACCCTCATCGAGGCCCTGGGCAAGCACCTTACCGAGCATGGCCACAAGGTGGCTGTCCTGGCCATCGACCCCAGCAGCGAACGCAGCAAAGGCTCTATCCTCGGCGACAAGACGCGCATGGAGGAGCTTAGCGTGGATCCCAACGCCTTCATCCGTCCCAGCCCCTCGGCGGGCTCGCTGGGTGGTGTGGCACGCAAGACTCGCGAAATCATCACCCTCTGCGAGGCGGCGGGTTTCGATGTGGTCATCGTCGAAACCGTCGGTGTGGGTCAGAGCGAGGTGGCCGCCCATTCGATGGTCGACTTCTTCCTGCTGCTACAGCTGGCCAACACCGGCGATGAACTGCAGGGCATCAAGCGTGGCATCATGGAGATGGCCGACATGATAGCCATCAACAAGTGCGAACTCGACCCACAGCGCTCCGAGCTGTCGGCCGCACAGTTCCGCAATGCGCTGCACCTCTTCCCGATGCCCGAGAGCGGCTGGACGGTCAAGGTGACCCTCTGCTCGGCCTACACCAAGCAGGGTGTCGCCGAGCTGTGGAACGAGGTGATGGAATATGTCACCTTTACCAAGCAGAACGGCTACTTCTACAACAAACGCCAACAGCAGAACCTACGCATCATGGGCGAGGCGCTGGAGAGCGGCCTGCGCGAGCGCTTCTACAACGCACCCGGCATGGAGGAGCGCATCGAGGCCCTGAAGCAGCAGATACTCGAGAACAAGCTTACCCCTTACGCGGCAGCCGATATCCTCTTGGGATGATTTATATTCACGTTCCCTTCTGTCACCGCAAGTGCACCTATTGCGCCTTTTACTCAGTTCGGAGTTCGGAGTTCAGAGTTCGGAGTTATGTGGATGCGTTGTTGAGGGAGATGGAGGAGCGGAAAGGGGAGCAGGCGCATCCTATACGTACTGTTTACTTCGGTGGCGGCACGCCGTCCATTCTCCCGATTGACCAATTGGGCCGCATTGTCGAGGGCCTGCACCGTTGTTTCGACTTGTCGCAGGTGGAGGAGATGACCCTCGAGGCCAACCCGGAAGACCTGAATATCGACTACCTGAAAGGTCTGCGGACGCTGGGTTTCAATCGCTTGAGCATCGGTGTGCAGAGCCTCGACGACCGTGTGCTGCGCATGCTCAACCGCCGCCACACAGCACAGCAGGCACTCGACGCCGTCGCGAACGCCCACGCTGCTGGCTTTGAGAATATCAGCGTCGATTTTATCTACGGTCTTCCTGATTTTTCACCTTTCACTTTTCACCTTTCACCTTTGGTCACCCACGTCTCGGCTTATGCCCTCACCGTGGAGCCTGGTACGGCGCTGGCTGTGCAGGTGGGGCAGGGGAGGGTTGTGCTGCCCGACGACGAGGAAGTGGTGCGGCAGTATCACGCGCTGCATCAGCAGCTTGAGGCGGCTGGCTTCCAGCAGTATGAGGTGAGCAACTATGCCCGCCCGGGCTTCGAATCGAAGCACAATAGCCGCTATTGGGACCGCACGCCCTACCTCGGCCTCGGCCCCGGCGCCCACAGCTTCGATGGGAGGAAGCGCCGCTGGAACAATCCCGACGGTACCTTCGGTGAGGAGACGCTCAACGAGGCCGATGCCTACAACGAGCTGTTGATGACGTCGTTGCGCATTGTGCGCGGCCTGCCGCTGGCAGCCATCCCCGAGGGGCAAAAAGAAAGGCTGCATCGGTTGATACAGCCTTATATCGCTTGCGGGTGGCTTACGTTAAGTGATTATTTGTCACCCACCGCCGAGGGTCTGTTGCATGCCGACGGCATGGCTGCCGCGCTATTCGCCGGTAGCTGATTCCAGGTCGTCGGGGGCGTATTCCACCTGTTGGGGTGGCTCGGGGTAGATGTTGTCGCGGACGATATATCCTTTATATACTTCTTTGATTTGCTGCAGGAAGGCGTAGGCCTCGAGGCGGGTGCGGAAGTCGCCCACCTTGACCTTGAAGTTGGGCTCGTCGAAGACGATGTAAGCCTGCACCGTGGGGTAGTCGAGCATGAAGCGGTCGCGCAGGTCGAAGGCGCTGGTCTTGCTGTTGGTGCCGCTGAAGGAGGCTATCTGCACACGGAAGCCTTGGATGGTCTTCACCTTGCTGTTCAGCTCGATATGCTTCTCGACCATCTGGGTGACGGCCACATCTCCCTTGACGGTGATGCGACCCTGTTGTGCACAGGCGGGGATGGTAAGGGCGAGGAATAGGAGTATTGCAATGGCGTTACGCATGGCCTCAGCTGTCGATGTCGGTCACCACGCTGATGGGGCGCACGGTGAGCACGGGGATGTTGCTCTGGTTGATCATCTGCTGTGCGTAGGAGCCGAGGATAAGGCTGCTGAACGAAGACTCCTGCTCGGTCATGATGGCGATAAGGTCGGCGTTGATCTGGTTGGCATAGTCGAGCGTGGTGAGGGTGACGTTCTTCTCCACGTCGAGCATCTGGGTGACGAACTTGACCTTGTTCTTCTCGAGGTAGCGCTCCGACATCTTGACGTAGTTGTCCACAATGCGGCGAATGTCGGGCGTGGTGCTGGTGTAGAGGCCGAGGAGGTGGATGGTGGAGCCGAAGGTCTTGGCGAAGGTGGCGGCGTGGGCCACTTTCTGGCGTGTGTCGTCGCTGCTGTCGAGGGGCACGACGATGGTTTCGAGGTCCTTGTTGAAGTTGAAGTCTTCGCGCACAATGAGCACGGGCACAGGCGACTGCTCGATGGTTTTGTAGCTGTTGCGGCCGAGGATGCCTTTCTTCATGCCGCTCATGCCGTGGGTGCCGACAATGAGCAGGGCGGCGTTGTCCTCCTTGGCTTGGGCGGTGAGCTCGTCGGCGGGGTTGCCCTCGCGCAGCACATACTCCAATTTGATGCCCTTCAGCAGGTGGGCCACGCCGGCGTTGCGGCGCTCGATTTCGGAGCGGATGGGGCCTTCGTCTTCTGTTTTTTCTTTGACGTAAACCAAACGGATGTCGCTCTGCCAGCGGTTTGCAATATCAATGGCAAGGTCTACGGCATAGGCGGAACCTGTTGAGAAATCAAATCCAACAACTACTCTGTTCATCGTTTTATGTGTTAAAATTTGGGGACAAAATTACAAATTAATTTTGAATTGACAAAAAAAAGTTGCTTTTGGGTAAAAATAGTGCCGAAAAAACGCCTTGATGACATCGTCAGCTCGACGTTAGTTCAACGTTAGTTCAACGGTATTTCAACGCTTTTTACCGTCGAAATACCGTTGAAATGACGTTAAGCGACTGATAAACAGTGGGTGTTGGTGCGTTGGTAACAAGATGTTTAAAAAAAAATTTGTCTATATTATATAAAGTATGTATTTTTGCATTTGCTTTTAATTGTAGAAAAAACGGATAAGAAATCCTAAAACAACAACAAATATATGACTCATGACATTCTGATTGCGGTGATGATTTTGGGTGCTTTGGGCATCCTTTTTGCCGTAGTGCTCTACTTTGTGGCCCAGAAGTTCAAGGTGGTTGAGGACCCCTTGATCGACGAGGTGGCCGAGGTGTTGCCGGGCGCCAACTGTGGCGGCTGCGGCAAAGCTGGCTGCCGGGCCTTTGCCGAGGCCTGTGTGTCGCAGGGCAACATGGAAGGCCTGCGTTGCGCCCCGGGCGGCGACGCCGTGGCTGCCAAGATTTCCGCACTGCTGGGTTGTGCCGTCGAGCAGGGCGAGCCTCAGGTAGCTGTGGTGCGTTGCAACCCCGCCAACTGTGGCGACAAGCGCCGCTCGAACTACGACGGCCTCAAGAGCTGTGCTTTCCAGAACACCGTCTACACCGGTGAGAGTGGCTGCCCCTTCGGCTGCCTGGGTTGTGGCGACTGTGTGGCCGCCTGCCAATTCGATGCCATCCACATGGACCCCACCACCGGCACGCCGGTGGTCGACGCCGACAAGTGCACCGCCTGCGGTGCCTGCGCCAAAGCCTGTCCGCGCCGCGTTATCGAGCTGCGCAACAAGGGCAAGAAAGAGCGCCGCGTGTATGTCAGCTGCGTGAACAAGGAGAAGGGCGCCGTGGCCATGAAGAGCTGCGCCAACGCCTGCATCGGCTGCGGCAAGTGTGCCAAGGTGTGCCCCATGGAGGCCATCACCGTGACCGACAACCTGTCGTATATCGACTACAAGAAGTGCATCGCCTGCCGCAAGTGTGTCACCGAATGTCCCACCAAGGCCATCCATGACGTGGGCTTCCCCGCACCGGCTGTCAAGCCCGCACCCAAGCCCGAGGCTCCCGCCGCCGAGAAGGTCGAAATACCCGTGGCCGAGCCCCTCAAGGCATAACCTATCAACCTATCAACTTATCAACAAGAAGATATGAAGACATTCCGCATGGGTGGTGTCCACCCCGAAGAGAACAAGATATCCAACGATGCCGCCATCGAGGTGATGCCCGTAGGCAAGCAGATGGTGGTGCTGATGAACCAGCACCTGGGCGCTCCGGCGACGCCGATAGTGCAGAAAGGCGACAAGGTGAAGGTGGGGCAGCTGATTGGCGAGGCCCAGACCTTCATGTGCGCCAATGTGCACTCGCCCGTCAGCGGCACCGTGCTGAAGATTGACACCTGCAAGGATGCTTTCGGCCTGGCCAAGCCGGCCGTCTATATCACTGTGGAAGGCGACGAGTGGATGGAGACCATCGACCGCACGCCCGACATCAAGCGCGAGTGCACGCTGGAGCCCAAGGAGATTGTGGCTAAACTGAAGGAGATGGGCATCGTCGGCCTCGGCGGCGCCACCTTCCCCACACATATCAAGTACAGCGTGCCCGAGGGCAAGAAGGCCGAGTATCTCATCATCAATGCTGCCGAGTGTGAGCCCTACCTAACAAGCGACCTGCGTGTCATGCTGGAGCATGCCGAGGAGGTGTGCGTCGGTGTGAGCATCCTGCGCAAGGCTTTGGGTGTGCCCAACGCCTATATCGGTATCGAGAGCAACAAGCCGCAGGCCATTGCCAAGATGCAGGAGACCGCCAAGCAGTTCGAAGGCATCATCATCGAGCCGCTGAAGGTGAAGTATCCGCAGGGCGCCGAGAAGCAGCTTATCAACGCCATCACGGGCCGCAAGGTGGGCAGTGGCAAACTGCCTATCGACTCGGGCTGTGTGGTGAGCAACGTGGGCAGCTGCTTCGCTGTCTACGAAGCCATACAGAAGAACAAACCCCTCATTGAGAACATCCTCACCGTCACCGGCAAGGAGCTGCCGAGCCAACACAACTACATCGTCCGCATCGGCACCACCTACAACGAGATTATCGCCCACAGCATCGGCCAGCTGCCCGAGACCACCGGCAAAGTAATTAGCGGCGGCACCATGATGGGCAAGGCGGTGGTGAACCTCGAAGCCCCGACGGTGAAGGGCAACTCGAGCATTCTCGTGATGGGCGAGAAAGAGGCACGCCGCAATCCCGAGAGCAACTGCATCCGCTGTGGCAAGTGCATGCACGCCTGCCCCATGGGGTTGGAGCCCTACCTCTTCTCGGCACTGGTGAAGAACAACCGCATCGAAGAGGCCAAGGAGCACAACATCCTCGATTGCATCGAGTGTGGCTGCTGCTTCTTCAGCTGCCCGGCCAACAAGCCGTTGACCGACGAGATACGTCTCGGCAAGAACAAGGTGCGCGCCATGATGGCTGCAAAGAAGTAAAGCTGTAGGTTTTAAGTTATAAGTGGGCTGACGCTACCTGCGTAAACCATTTAAAACTTAAAGCTCAAAACTTAAAACTGAAAAATATAATATATTATGAATTTATTGAATATATCGGGCTCGCCCCACGTGCACAGCGACGAGTCGACAAAGAAAATCATGTGGCGTGTCAATCTGGCGCTTGTGCCGGCGTTGCTTGTCGCCATTACCTTCTTCGGTATCAATGCCCTGCTGGTGAGCCTCATTTCTGTGGCCAGCTGCGTGCTGTTCCAATGGCTGATTGAGAAGTTCATCCTGAAACAGCCCACTACCATCTGGGACGGCTCGGCTATCGTCACCGGCCTCCTGTTGGCCTTCAACGTGCCGGCCACGGCTCAAATGCTTTGGATTGTGGTTATCGGTGCCTTGGTGGCCATCGGCATCGGCAAGATGTCGTTCGGTGGCCTCGGCAAGAACCCCTTCAACCCCGCTTTGGTGGGCCGAGTGTTCCTGCTGATCAGTTTCCCCGTGCAGATGACCACGTGGCCCAAGCCCGGCTTCACCATGAGCTTTGACGCCGCCACCGGTGCCACGCCCCTGGGAGCCTTCAAGGAGGGTGCGCTGCCTGCCGACGTGACGCTGATGGATGCCTTCCTGGGCCACATCGGCGGTTCGATGGGCGAGATTTCGGCCATCGCCATCCTGCTGGGTGCCATCTACCTGCTTTGCCGTAAAATCATTACCTGGCACATCCCCGTGGCTTTCATCGGCACGGCCTTCGTGTTCAGCGGCATTCTGTGGCTCATCAACCCCGAGAGCTATATGGATCCCGTGATGACCATCTTCACCGGCGGTATCATGCTTGGCGCCTGCTTCATGGCTACCGATATGGTTACCTCGCCCATGGCCAAAAGCGGCCAGCTTATCTTCGGCTTCGGCTGCGGCCTGCTGACCATCGTCATCCGCAATTGGGGTGCCTATCCCGAGGGCGTCAGCTTCGCCATCCTCATCATGAACAGCGTCACCCCGCTGCTCAACCGCTGGTGCAAACCCAAACGTTTTGCGGTTTAAGGTTTAACGTTTAAAGATTAAAGTTATGGCAAAGAAAGCACAATCTACTTTACCCAATATGCTCATCTCGCTGACGGCCATTGCCTTGGTGGCGGCCGCGGCGTTGGCAGCCCTCAACGGAGTGACCAAAGAACCTATTGCCCAGGCCCAGCAGGCCAAGGTGGAGCAGGCCATCAGTGCCGTGCTTCCCGCTTTCGACCGCTTGGAAGACCGCTATGTGGACGGAACGCTGTGCCATATCGGCTATGATGCCGAGGGCAACTTCGTGGGTGCCGCCATCGAGGCAGGCAACGACAAAGGTTTCGGTGGCCATCTGCAGCTCATGGTGGGCTTTGACAAAGAAGGCAATGTGGCAGGCTACCAAATCCTGGAGACCCACGAAACCCCGGGTCTCGGCGCCAAGGCCGACCAATGGTTCCAGAAGGACGGCAAGGGCTGTGTGGTAGGCCTTAAGCCTTTCGAGAGCACCCTGACGGTTAAAAAGGACGGCGGCACGGTGGATGCCATCAGCGGCTCCACCATCACGTCGCGTGCCTTCCTCGGCATTGTCAACGATGCAGCCGAGGTGTTTTCCAATATTACCATCTAATTCCATCGCATTATGAAAACATCAGATATAATCAAGAACGGACTTATCAAGGAGAACCCCACATGGGTGCTCGTCCTTGGCATGTGCCCCACGCTGGCCACCACCACTTCGGCCATCAACGGTCTCAGCATGGGTCTGGCCACCACCTTCGTTTTGGTGATGTCCAATATCGTTATCTCGCTCCTCAAGAGCGTCATCCCCGACAAGGTGCGTATTCCGGCCTTCATCGTCATCATCGCCACCTTCGTCACCATTGTGCAGATGGTGATGCAGGCCTACCTGCCGGCACTCTATGACAGTCTGGGCCTCTTCATCGCCCTTATCGTGGTTAACTGCATTGTGCTGGGCCGCGCCGAAGCCTTTGCGTCGAAGAATAACGTAGGCCAGTCGGCTCTCGACGGTCTCTTCATGGGCCTGGGCTTCACCTGGGCACTCACCCTGCTGGGCATGGTGCGTGAGCTGCTGGGCACGGGCTGCTTTTTCGGCCACTCACTCATTGGCGGTGCCGACGGCATGTTGATGATGATTTTGCCTCCGGGAGGCTTCCTCGCCTTGGGTCTTTTGATGGCCCTAATTAACCATTTAAGGCGCCCTAAAGTTAAATAATGTTAAATCTTTGGCCAAAAATGAGCAGATTTTGGCACCTTGTGCGTCTATAAGGCAGATAAAACGGAAAAACAGACAAAATTATGAAACGATTTGCCCTTTTTGGAATGATGTTGCTGGCAGTTGCCGGCATGCAGGCACAGAACTGCGAGGCGTTGCTGTTGCCCTATTTCGGCAGCGCAGCGCGCATGGCGGAGTATCCCGCCGACAAGGTGGACTGGTATTGCTGCTTTGTGCGTGCGGCCTTCTATGAGTCGGACACTGTGCCCGCCACGGCCGACCTGTTCAGCATCAGCGAGGTGCAGTCCGTGGCTACGGGCGCGCACCTCTCAAGTGAATTTGTGGTTGATTTATCCACGCTGAGTTACTACGCTTACAACTTCCGCGAATTTCAAGTGCGCTACCCCTACGGTGACAAGACGCTCTGTTTTGCTACTCCTGCGTCGGCGCACCCCTATCTGGTGCTGCGCTCGATTGACGATATGACGGAGCTTGCCAACCGCGAATGGGAAACCAACCATCGCCAGGGCAGATAAATAGGGTATTGTTCATCTTGTAATGCTTATCGCTATGAAAAAGATATTTTCCGCAGTGGCCATGGCAGTCTTCATGCTCCTTTCGGCCACGTCAGTATTCGCACAGGGTTCATACATCATCAGGATGGATGCCTCTACCCACGGCAATATGTTCCAGATGGACACCACGGCACTCACTATCCGAGACGACGACTCGCAGGGTGCCGGCGCACCCGAAGCAGGCAGCCCCCAGCGCGGCAAGGACTACTACATCACCATCGTTAGCGGTTGTCCCTCCCCGTCGCGTATGTCCGTCTATATTGAGGAGCTTTCCCTCAGCTGTCTGGATACATTATATATTTATAATGGCCCCGACACCAACGGCACATTGCTTTCCAAGTTCAACAGCTTCACCGGCAATGTAATGACAGGCGACCTGCTCTTTGAGTCGCCCAACAACAACACCGGCATGATTACCATCCGTTTCCGTAGTGACCCGATGACCGACACCAACCGTACTGGTCTGGCCTGTCAGATGTACAACGGTGGTGTGGGCAAGGGCTTTGTCCTCAATGTTGCGTGTGGCATCCCCTGCGAGTATGTCGAGCCGGTTATCGACTCGCTTTTCTACCGTACGCGCCATGGTGTAATCTACGACTCGGGCTATACCCGTCTGGTGACCATCTTGGATACCATTTATAACACCGAAGGCGACACCTCGTCGGGCATCAACTATGTGGACACTACCCAATTCATTGGTGCTCACCTCTGCATTGGCGACGGCGTTATCTTCCATGGTCACGGCAAGTATTCCTATCGCTATGGCTACTACACGCCCACCGATGCCACCACCTTCTTCCGTTGGGACATGGCCTATGAGAACGACACCATTGTGGGCTACGGCTTGACTGCAATCGAGTATAACGAATACCAGAGAACAGGCTGCTACGATGTGCGACTCGACATTGTCGATGCCTATGGCTGTACCTCCGACTATTTCGCCTCGGTCAAGGTGCGTACCGCCCTCAACCCCATCAAGACCATCTTCACCTTGTCGGACATCTGCAACCGCGACTCGCTGATGGTGAATATGGGTTACGATGGCGACAATGCTACGCTGACCTTAAGGCGCATCCAGCAGGACTCCTCGGTGTCCAAGACCTATGTGTCAACCACCTTCATCCCCGACGGCTGCGACTGCGTTAATCCCTCTTATTTCGAGGCCCCTGTGGAATTTACCGAGTTCTCCAACACTGCCAGGGTCTCCTCCTACAAGGACATCTGCTCCATCTGTATCAACATGGAGCACTCTTTCATGGGTGACATTTATATCACCATTGTTTGCCCAACTAACAAGGAGGCTGTGATTAAGTGGGGTAACCCGGTAAGCTGTCCCCCTTATGGTATTCCTGCTCACGCACCGGATACTATACATGTTACCAATGGACAAGGTGGACAAATGGTAGTGCCGATACATGGTGGCACGGATTATGGCGGTGGTACTTTCCTCGGTATCCCCTTAGATACGCAAGGGGGTGGCCAATGGGATAACTCTTCCCATAAATGTGACTCAATGTACAATCCCTACGGATTTGGCCTTGACTACTGCTTCAGTCGCGACACCCACTATACGCTGGTTACGGGCGAGAACGCCGCCGCTGTATGGTCGTGGACGGACCCCTGTCCGACAGGTAACTTCTATATTGTCTCCAACGGCAATACAGTGAGTTGGCCGGTGACATACACTCCCATCCCTGCTGGTTTTGCCCAGGCAGGCCTCACTCCCACCGGCACCAGCCTCAACACCCGCAAGCCCAGCAACCACGAGGACAAGGAGGACTATTACCTGCCCTGGGCTACCTTCAAGGAGCTGGTGGGCTGCCCGCTCAACGGCAACTGGCGTATCCGCGTCTACGACACTTGGGGTATTGATAACGGCTGGATTTTCAATTGGTCGCTCGATATCTGCAATGTGAGTGGTGACAACGACTGTAAGTACCAGGTGGGCATTGACTCGCTTGTCTGGCATCCCGACACGGCTTCGCAATACCACGACTATGACATGGGCTACTACCGCGGCGCCAAAATCCACGCGCAGTCGCCCACCATCAGCCACATCTCGACGCCCGACACCGCCGGTATCTTCCCCATCATCGTGAAGGTTTATGATGAGTTCGGCTGTGTGTGGGATACCGCTACCCGCATCACCTCCTATTGGACCCCGCAGCCCAACCTCGGCCTCGACACGGCTCTCTGCGGCGTCGATACCATTGTGCTTGATGCCCGCGACCGTCACGCCGCAACCGATGACTACACCTACATGTGGAGTCCTGGTGGCGAGACTACGCCCACCATCACCACCCCGCAGGAACCGACGGGTAGCGTCAACTATGTGGTCAGGGTCTCCAACCATACTCCCACGCTGGTGTGCTCGACACGCGACACCGTCAATATCGACCTGCGCCACCAGCCGCTGCCCAGCTTCATGCCTACGCCCTTCGTCTTCGAGGGTTGCGAACCCTTCACGCTGAACTTCGACAACTACAGTGTGCAGACGGCTCAGCATTTCTGGGACTTCGGCGACGGCATCACCTCGACGCTGGCCAGCCCCACCCACACCTATGCTGCCGGTATCTATGACCTGAAATACTACGCCACCTCGGCCGACGGTTGCATCGACTCGATTATCAGCCCGCAGGCCATCGCGGTCTACTCGGCTCCGCAGGCGGCCTTCGCCTGGGAGCCCCTCTACCCGTCGGTGCTCAATCCCGTCATCCAATTCGACAACCGCACCACGCCCAAGACCGACTACACCAAGTACTTCTGGGAGGTGCAGTACAACCAGGACAACCCGCTGTCGGTAGAGACCCTGACCGAAGAGGAGCCGTCGTTCAACTTCTCGCAGTACACCACCGACAACCCCTCGGGCATCTACTCTGTGCGCCTCATTGCGCGCACCGACAACCTGGCGCCCTCGGGCAACGTGGTCTACTGCCGCGACACGGCCGAGAACACCATCTTGCTGGTCAACGACTTCCTGCAGTTCCCCAATGTGGTATCGCCCAACGGCGACGGCATCAACGACCGCTTCATCATCCAGAATCTGGTGGAGGGCAAGGGCTATCCCATCAACTCGCTCGACATCTACAACAAATGGGGTGTGCGTGTGTTCCACAAGGACAACATTGCGAGCGAAGAGGACTTCTGGGATCCTAAGGATATGCCCACCGGCACCT
This sequence comes from Bacteroidales bacterium, assembly GCA_017645585.1. Taxonomy (GTDB): domain Bacteria; phylum Bacteroidota; class Bacteroidia; order Bacteroidales; family P3; genus Colimorpha. The sequence continues at coordinate 58,890 of JAGCOF010000035.1, read as the reverse complement.
ACTTCTACCGCTTCTCGGCGCGCGGCTACAATGGCAACATTGAGCACAACGGCGCCATCGAGGTGGTGAGGTAGTCCTGCCTGACTCCTACATTTCTTCAACCGATCTACAATAGTTCTACAACAGTTCTTCAACAATTTATTGAAGAACTGTTGTAGAACTGCTGTTGTATGGTTGTTGAACGGTCGGACTTACAGCGGTTTGTATAGGGTTGTAAAATCTTTTTGCCATGTGCGAAAAAAGTTGTATTTTTGCAATTCATTTGCATGATAGACCAGGAGACCATACAACGCATTATGGATGCGGCGCGCATCGAGGAGGTGATAGGCGATTTTGTGAGCCTCAAGAAGCGCGGCGCCAACCATATCGGCTGCTGCCCGTTCCACAACGAGAAGACGCCGTCGTTCTACGTGTCGCCGTCGAAGGGCATCTACAAGTGCTTCGGCTGCGGCGAGGCAGGCGATGTGGTCAATTTCCTGCGCAAGCATGAGCACTACACCTATGTCGAAGCGCTACAGTGGCTGGCGCGCAAGTACAACATCGAGATACAGGAGAAGGAGCTCACAGCCGAGGAGAAAGAGCGACAGACAGAACGCGACGGCCTGTTTCACGTCAGCGAGTTTGCCCAGAAGTACTTCGCCGACCTGCTCTACAACGACGAGATGGGGCGTGCCGTAGGCCTCAGCTACTTCCACCAGCGCGGTTTGAGCGACGAGATTATCAAGCGCTTCGGCCTGGGCTACTGCCTCGACGAGTGGAGCAACTTTACCGACCATGCGCTGAAGAACGGCTACAGCGAGGCCATGCTCGAGAAGACGGGCTTGACCATCGTCAAGGAGGATAGCGGAAAGAAATACGACCGCTTCCGCGGGCGCGTGATGTTCCCCATCTACAGCATCAGCGGCCGTGTGCTGGGCTTCTCGGGTCGTGTGCTGAGTTCTGAGAAGCAGGCTGCCAAGTATGTCAACTCGCCCGACTCGGAAATCTACAACAAGAGCCGTATCCTCTATGGCCTCTTCCAGGCCCGCGCGGCCATCGCCAAGGCCGACAAGTGCTACCTGGTGGAGGGTAATGTCGATGTGGTGTCGATGCACCAATCGGGGGTGGAGAATACGGTGGCCTCGTGCGGCACCAGCCTCACGGTGGAGCAGATACGCCTCATCAAGCGCTATACGCCCAATGTGACGGTGCTCTACGACGGTGACTCGGCCGGCATCAAAGCGGCTCTTCGCGCTGTAGACTTGCTCTTTGCCGAGGGTATGCACGTGCGCCTGGTGCTCTTCCCCGACGGCGAGGATCCCGACAGCTATGCCCAGAAGTACGGCTCCACCGCCCTGCAGGACTATCTGGCGCAACACGAGGACAACTTCATTATGTTCAAGACCCGCGTGTTGCTCGACGACGCGAAGAACGACCCCATACGTCGTGCCGCGTTGGTGAGCGACACAGCCCGCAGCATCGCCCTGGTGGCCGATATGCTGGAGCGTGCGGAATATATACGTCAGTGCTCGCACCTGCTGCACGTCGGCGAGGAGGTGCTGGCCGATGCTGTGGCCAAGGTGACCCGTCAGGAACGCCAGAAGGCCTACGAGAAGGAGCAGAAAGTGGAGGAGAAGGCCGTGGAAAGCGAGGAGCCTGCCCAGGTGGAAGTGTCTGTGGCTCCGCAGCCGCTGATGGCTCCGCCCGAGGTGGAGCGCCACTTGGTGAAGCTGCTGCTCAACTATGGCAACAATAAACTGTTGCAGGAGTTCGCCGATGCCGACGGTCGCCAGCATACGGAGGAGTATTCGGTTGCAGAGATTATTATCGGCGAGTTGAAACAGGACAACCTGGCTATGCTGCACCCCCTCTGTCAGCGCATCTTTGAGCAATGTGCGCTGATGCAGGAAATGATGCATACTGTGGATGTGTCGCGCTTCATGAACTCAGACGATGAGCAGCTGCGCGTTTTCGCCATCTCTTTGATGATGGACTCCTACAGCCTCAGCGACAGTTGGCGCGCCAAGGGCATCTTTGTTCCCAAGATAGAGGACAACCTGCTGCAGGATCTGCGCGAAAGCATCTATACCTTCAAGAGCGGCCGCATCGCCCAGATGGTGGCCGAGCGGCGCGAACAGCTGCGCACCGCCGACGAGGACGGGCAGCGCCGCCTGCTGGCCGAAATCAAGCAGTACACCGACCTGGCGCGGCAGATGCAGCAAGCCCGCAATATTGTTATAGCCCCTTATCACAGCGATTTTTAGTTATCATGGACATCAAGAATATAAAGTTACGTTACGATATCATAGGCAACGACCCCAAACTGGAGTTGGCGCTCAACAAAGCCATCCAGGTGGCTCCGACCGACCTCTCCATCCTCATCACCGGCGAGAGTGGCGTGGGCAAGGATGTCTTCTCGCGTATCATCCACGAGAACAGCCTGCGCAAGCATGTGCGTCAGGGGCGTGGCCTTATCTCGGTCAACTGCGGAGCCATCCCCGAGGGCACCATCGAGAGCGAGCTCTTCGGCCACGTCAAAGGAGCCTTTACCGGCGCTGACCGTAGCCGCAAGGGTTACTTTGAGGAGGCTGACGGCGGTACCATCTTCCTCGACGAGATAGGCGAGTTGCCGCTGGCCATGCAGGTCAAGCTGTTGCGTGTGTTGGAGAACGGCGAGATTATCCCTGTGGGTAGCTCTACGGCACAGAAAATCAATGTGCGTGTGGTGGCGGCCACCAATGTGGATATTGTCGAGGCGGTGCGCAACGGACGCTTTCGTGAGGACCTCTACTACCGCCTGAACCAGATAAGCATCTACCTGCCGCCCCTGCGCGAGCGCAAGGATGACGTGCCGTTGCTGTTCCGCAAGTTCTCGTCCGACGTGGCGGAGAAGTACCACATGCCTCCCATCGTGCTCACCGACGAGGCCAAGCGCATGATGATGGACTATCCGTGGTATGGCAACGTGCGTGAACTGAAGAACATCACCGAGCAGATTGCCGTGGTGGAGACAGAGCGCACCATTACGCCGGCCATTCTGCAGAACTACCTCTCCTTTGTGCCGACAGGCGAAAGGATGCCTGCCGTGGTGGAGAGTGGCGGACAAGTGGCGGGCGGCAGCCAGATTACCGACCGCGAACTGCTGCTCAAGGCCCTCAGTATGGGGCAGATGATTAACGAAATGCGCAAGGAAATCAACGATCTGCGCACCGCCGTCACCCAGATGGCTCAGGGTATGCCGGTGCAGGGTCAGGTGGTGCAGCAGTCATCCTACCTGCCTCAGGTGCAGCATGAAGAAGAGGAATTTATCACCCCCGAGATTGTCGACGATGACGCGTTGAGCCTCGAGGACCGCGAGAAACACGCCATCTTGAAGGCCCTGGAACATGCCGGCGGCAACCGCAAGCTGGCCGCTGCCGAGTTGCATATCTCCGAGCGTACACTCTACCGTAAATTGAAAGGCTATAATATAGAGCAATGAACACCAACGACATACGTATCAATCTGCCGGCATCGAAGAGCATGAGCAACCGCTGGCTGATGATCAACCACCTGCTGGGTAGTCATTTCCGCATCGGCAAACTATCCACTTCGGGCGACACGAAACTGCTGCGCCGCCTGCTGACACAATTGGAAACCCAATCCTCCGATGTCTTCTACTGCGAAAATGCGGGCTCTGTGGCCCGCTTCATGATGCCGCTGCTGGCCATCACTACAGGCTCGTCGTTGCTCACCGGCGATGAGCGCCTTTGTCAACGGCCTATGGGTCCGCTGATTGAAGCACTGCGCCAGATGGGGCTGCGGCTGGAATGTACTGAGAAGGAAGGTTTTCTGCCGGTGCATATACAAGGAAGCGTGCCTACGCGCCGCACCGTGACGGTGGACCCGCTGCTGAGCAGTCAATTCGTCAGCGCTTTGCTGCTGGTAGCTCCGCGGCTGCCTGAGGGCGTTTCGCTCACGATGACCCAACGTCCCACATCGCGCCCCTATATCGAGATGACCACCGACGCGTTGCAACAGGCAGGGGTCGAGGTGCGTCGTTCCTCCAATGGCCGTACCTACTATGTGCAGCCCTTTGTCGGCAAACCCAAGCCTGCCGCCGTCACCATTGAGCGCGATTGGTCGGCAGCCTCCTACTTCTATACGATGGCCATGTTGCGCCCTGACTTGCGTATACGTCTGCTCGGTCTTCAGCTTGACTCCTGTCAGGGTGATAGTGCCACCGATCGTTTCTTCAGGATGTTGGGTGTGGTCAGCACCGAGGTGCGCTCGCCCTACCGTGCTGCAGGACGCAGCATTACCGTGCAAGGCGGCGGAGAGCGGGCCAAATCGGTGGTGTTTAACTGCCTCGACTGTCCCGACTTGGTGCCCACCTTCGCAGTGGCTGCCGCTGCTTCTGGGTTGCGGGCCGTCCTAAAGGGGGTGAGCAATATAGCCCTCAAGGAGAGTGACCGCATGGTTTCCATCACCACCGAACTGCGTCGTATGGGGGCCACCGTCAATACCACCGAAGACGAGATGCACATCCTGCCCTCGGTGCTGAAACCCAAAGAGATGGTGCGCACCTATGGCGACCACCGCATCGCGATGGCCTTCGCTCCTTTGCAGTTGCGTTTCCCTGACTTGAAGATTGAGGCACCCCAGGTGGTGGAGAAGTCGTTCCCCGAGTTTTGGGAGGAGTTTGAGAAGGTGCTGTCGGTCAAGTGAAGCGCCTGATTGTCATAGCAGGTCCTACGGCAGTGGGCAAGACGGCCCATGCCGTGCAGTTGGCCCAACAGTTGCAAACCGAGATTGTCTCCTGCGACTCGCGGCAGTTCTACCGTGAGATGCGCATCGGCGTGGCACGTCCTACTGACGAAGAGTTGGCTGCCGCACCGCACCACTTCATCGCCTGCCGTTCGGTGACAGAATCCTACAATATTTTTGACTATGAGCAGGATGCCCTGCGTGTGATTAATAGGCTGTTCGAGGCGCACGATAATGTGATTGCCGTGGGTGGCAGTGGGCTCTATATTGACGCCTTGCTGCATGGGGTGTCGTCCATGCCGGACCCTACGCCCGAACTGCGTGCCCGCTTGCAACAGATGCCGCTGGAGGAGAAGAGGGCACAGTTGAAGATGCTGGACCCCGAGTATTATTCACGTGTGGATTTGCGCAACCCTGTGCGCCTGCAACGGGCCTTGGAGGTGTGTATGATGACGGGCCGCCCCTACAGCGAGGTCATCGCCGACCAGCCTCGCACGGAGCGTCTTTTCGAGACAGAGGTGCGTGTGCTCAGCCTTTCGTCTTCCGATCTTCGTCAGCGCATTGACCGCCGGGTGGATATGATGATGCAGGAGGGCCTCCTCGACGAGGTGTGCACACTGTTGCCTTATCGGGAACTGAATACCTTGAATACCGTGGGCTATCGCGAACTGTTTCCTGTCCTTGACGGAACTACGTCGCTCGACGAGGCTGTGGCTGCCATCAAGCTCAACACCTGGCATTATGCCCGCAAGCAGATGACTTGGATGCGGCGTTACGAGTGATTATTTCCTATTCTTTCCTTTCAACTCTTTGACGACGGCATAAGGAGCTTCGTCGATGAGGGTGATGGCATACTGGTGACGGCCGTCTTTGCTCTGTGTGTAGCGGACGTTGCCGTCGCAGTAGGGATACAGCGGACGGGTGCCGTAGATGGCGTGTCCGTTCTTGTCCAGCCAGCGGCCTATCTCCTCCATGCGCTGTAGGGCTTCGGCGGGCAGGTTGCCGTCGGCATCGGGCCCAACGTTGAGCAACAGGTTGCCGCCCTTGGCCACCACGTCGCAGAGCATGTGGATGAGTGTCTTGGTGCTCTTGTAGTTGTCGTTGGGTACGTAGCTCCAGCTGTCGCCCATGGTCATGCAGGTTTCCCAGGGGTAGGGCAGGAGGGTGTCGGGCACTTGTTTCTCGGGGGTGCGGTAGTTCTCATACTTGCCGCCCACGCTGCGGTCGACGATGAGCATCTGCGGGTTGTGCTCGCGGAGCCGAGGGACCAAGTTGCCCATGTTGATGTCCTGCACCTGTCCACTGCAGCCGAGCCAGGGGCGTGTCTCGTCGTTGACGCTCCACTCGGGGCGGATCCATCCGCCGTCGAGCCAGAGGATGTCGGGGTCGTATTGAGTCAACTCGCGGAGTTGTCCGTAGGTGAAGTCGCAGAAGCGTTTCCAGCGGTCGGGGTGGTCGGCGATGCTGTAGTTTACGTTGCGGTCGGGCGTGGCCCATTCGTGTGCCCAATAGTCGTCGTTGTGCCAATCGGGCTTGCTGAAATAGAGGCCTATCCACATCTGCTCGGCGCGGAAGGCGTCGACTACGCCGCGCGTGAAGTCAGTCTTTGCGGGGCTGTACATGCTGGTATAGTCGGTATACTTCGAGTCAAACATGCAGAAGCCGTCGTGGTGCTTGGTGGTGAAGACCACATACTTCATGCCGGCCTGTTTTGCGGCAGCGGCCCAACCCTGTGGGTTGAAGTGCTTGGGGTTGAAAGTCTTGTTGAGTGCCCAATAGGCGCGCTTGTAGTCCTCATAGTTGGCACCGTTTCTATTTATCCAGGGCTCATTGCAGATATTCCAACTTTCCACGATGCCCCACTGCGCATAGATGCCCCAATGCATCATGAAGCCGAATTTCAGGTCCTGCCACTCGCCGATGCGCTGCACAATCAATGGGTCGCTCTCGGGTATAGAATCGTGTTGGGCTTTCGCTTGCCCTATAAGGGCCATTAAGCCCATTAAACCTACTATAAGAGTCTTTTTCATTTCCTGTTGTGGTATGTGAATGGTATGTCAATCAGGTCGCGGTCGTCGCTGCTGAAGCCGAGTTGGAGAATGAAAGGAGTGCCGTCGGCGGGCTCTTCGAGGAGGCCTGTAGCAGGATTGTACTGGCGGAACCAGAAGGGGTCGAGGTCGATGGTGAAGGGCTCCAGCGGATGTTCCTCGGTCGGGGACAGGGAGGCGGTACCAATCAGTTGCTTGACGGGTCCGTTGGGATCGTTTTCGTTCTTGAGATAGACCTGCACCACGGTGCGGTGCCAACGGGCGTTGTGGACATCGGTGTTGCAGAGGCTCAGGGTGCCGCCGATGATGAAGTCGGCCTCCGACACCCAGGGCTGCTTGATGGAGAAGAAGCTGTAGCTGTAGCCAAAGCCGAAGGGGAAGAGTGCGGTCTCAGGGTCAATGTAGCGGTAGGTGCGGCCCGTCATGGCGTAGTCGCTGAAGTCGGGCAGTTGTTCGGTCGAGCGGTAGAAGGTGACAGGCAGGCGGCCGAAGTCATCGCGTTCGCCGAAAAGCAGCTGCTTCACGGCGGTGCCCATATCCTGCCCACCATACCACGCCACGAGGATGGCATCGCAGTCGTCGATGACATTCTCCAGGGCGATGGCCGAGCCGGTGCAGAGCACCAGCACGATGCGGTAGCCCTGTGCTTTGAAGGCTTTAATCTCATCCACCTGCTCCTGCGGTAGCTCGATGCGGGTGCGGTCGCCTTTATAGAACCCCTCTTTCTCCACAGGCAGTTCCTCTCCTTCAAGTTGGGGGTTCAGGCCTCCGGCATAGACCAGTGTCTTGCCGTCGCCGGCACTGAAGGCTTGGTAGCGGCCAAGGGCTTCGCCGATGGTGACGGTATGTTTAGGGGTTCCGTTGTAGTTGCCTAAAGGCATGAGGCTGTCGTAGGCGTTGGGGCCTTCGAGTCGGAGAAATTCGCCCTCTTTGAGCGGCAGCACGCCGGTGTTTTTCAACAGTACCATGCTTTGGGCAGCGACGGAAGCGGGGTTGTTTTGGGAGATGGGGGGCCACCCTGTAGGTTTGAAATTTTTGGGCTGTGTGGTCACCATCAAGCGGGTTTTCAATATGCGACGCACATGTTCATCGACCTTGCTTTCGGGCACCAGCCCTTGCTGCACAGCTTCGCGCAGGGCGGGTAGGCCACTGCCGCACTCAAGGTCAACCTCGCGGCCGAAGGCGTCGCCGTAGGCCGCTGCTGCGGTGGCGTGGGTGCGGTGGCGCGGGATGATGGTGTCGGTCTCGTAGGCGTCGTTGAGGGCCCAGCAATCGGTGACGAGGATGCCGTCGTAGAGCCATTCGTTGCGCAGGATGTCAAACAGGCGGCGGTTGGTGCAGCAGGGCTCACCTGACTGGAGGTTCGCTCCCTCTCGGTCGCGCACCGTCAGACGGTTATATCCGCACATCACCTGGGCAACGTCACTGCGCTTGACGATGTATTCGAAGGCAGGCAGGTATGTGGTGCGTAGGTCTCGCTCGCTGACACGGCTGTCGAACTCGTGGCGTACGCCTTCGGGGCCGCTATGCACGGCGAAGTGCTTCAGACAGGCGGCAGTGTTATTGGCTTGCAGCCCTAATACACATTCAAATCCCATCATGGCAGTGAGGTAGGGGTCCTCGCCGTAGGTCTCCATGCCGCGACCCCAGCGCGGGTCTCGGAAGATGTTGATATTCGGGGTGAAGAAGGTGAGGCCGGCGTAGTCGCCATAGTTGCCGGTGTCCTGTGCTTGTTGATATTTGACGCGGGCTTCTTCGGAGATGTGCCAGAAGAAGTTGCCAATCCATTCGGGTTTGAAGGTGGCGGCCAATGCGATGGGCATGGGATAGACGGTGGCCTCGCCGGCACGACCCACGCCGTGCAGTGCCTCGTTCCACCAGCTGTAGGCGGGCAGGCCCACACGCTCGATGGCGGGGTTCTGGTGCACCATGAGGCTCAGTTTCTCGTCGAGGGTCAGGTTCTTGACGAGCCACTCCACCCGCTCATTGAGGCTGCGGGTGGTGTCCTGCCAGGGGTATTGTTGCGCCTTGACGTTGCTAAACGCAATCATTGCCAGGCCGATAAGCAGCACGCGGCCTGCCGTGCCAAGAGAAACTTTCATGGTGCAAAGATACGAAATAATTTCGAAATGACACCATCATTTTAATGGCAGTTCAACGGTATTTCAACGGAATTTCAACGCTTTTTATCGTTTAAATACCGTTGAACTGACGTTAAACGGCTGTAAAACAGTAGGTGTTTGGTGGGTGTCAATACCTTATTTATATTATTTCGGCGGCATGTTGTTTTTTTTTCGTACTTTTGCAGCATGAACCGAAGGTCGCGAAACACCTTTGAAAAAATTATGACAGTGAGCAAAAGGACGATTTTTACCGGCCGCATGAAGATGGCCGACATGATAGCCTCCAATTACGACCTCATCCTGATGTTGCCTCGTTTCGGCATCCCCCTGGGCTTCGGCGACAAGAGCGTCAAGGAGGTCTGCCGCGAAAATAATGTGGATGAGAATTTCTTTCTCACCGTTTGCAATATCTATTCGTTCGACGACTACCGTCCCGACGACGAGGAGGTGGCGCGCATCGAGAACCGTCTGGTGGTGGAGCACCTGCAGGCCAGCCATCGCTACTATATCAACGAGCGGCTGCCACACCTGCAACATCATCTGGACCACATTGCCGACTCGGCCGGCGAGCAGCAGGCGGCGGTTCTGAAGAAGTATTTTGCCGACTACTGCCGCGAGGTGCGGGCCCACGTGCGCCAGGAGGAGAAGAACCTCGAGCAGATGCTCGAAGAGTTGCGCTCGGGTCAGGGACGGGCTGTGAGCGACCACTACCTGAAGAGCCACGATAACATCAGGGACAAGCTGGGCGACCTGACGCAGATTATCTACAAGTACATCCCGGGTGAGCGGCTAAACGAGGAGATGGTGGAGCTGGTGTTCGACATTATGCAACTGAGCCGTGACCTGGAGAAGCACGCCATGATAGAGGAGTTGTTGCTGCTGCCGCCCGAGGACTATTCGCTGAGCGACCGTGAGCAGGATGTGCTGGAGTTGGTAGCGCAGGGGTTGAGTAGCAAGGAGATTGCCGAGAGGCTCAATATTGCGGTCAACACGGTGAACACCCACCGCAAGAGCATCACTCGCAAGACCGGCATCAAGAGTGTGGCGGGCCTGGCGGTGTATGCGATGCTGAAGAAAAGTTAAGAATTAAGAGTTAAGAATTAAAATTTATGAAAGCTCTGAAGTATATTCGCATTGTTTTGGCGGCACTGATGCTGCTGGGAATTACGGCGTTGTTGCTCGATGCTACGGGTATGCTGCGCCATTATCTGGGTTGGATGCCCAAGGTGCAGTTGTTGCCGGCCATCCTGGCGCTGAACTTTGTTTTGGTGGCGGCTATCCTGCTGGTCACCTTGCTGATAGGCCGCTTCTATTGCGCTGTGGTCTGTCCGCTGGGTATCTTGCAGGACATCTTCGTCTGGGCTCACAAGCTCATTTTCCCCAAACGCAAGTTCCACTACCGCAAGCCGCAGAATTGGCTGCGCTACACGGTGTTGGCGGTGTTCGTCATACTGATGGTATTGGGATTGGGCAGCATCGCCTCGCTGGTGGCCCCCTACAGCGCCTATGCCCGCATGGTGACCAATATCCACGGCACGGGGCTGGTGCATTGGGTGGCTATTGCCACGCTGTGCTGCGTGGGTGTGATGAGCTTCGTGTGGGGTCGCCTGTGGTGCAACACGCTCTGCCCGGTGGGCAGCCTGCTGAGCCTGCTGAGCCGCTACCGCCTGTTTGGCATCCGCATCGATGCCGACAAGTGTGGCGGTTGCCGCAAGTGTGAGCACGGCTGCAAGGCCATGTGCATCGATATCGACAACAAGAAGGTGGACCACTCGCGTTGTGTGAACTGCTTCAACTGCCTGACCGAATGTAAGGCGGGGGCAATCAAGTTGGGAGTTAAGAGTAGTGCCTCGGGCGTTAAGGACGGCGAGAAGATTGACTCTTCGCGCCGCAAGTTTGTGGCCGGCACGGTGGCGGTGGGAGCCGCTATGGCGGTGCAGGCACAGGAACAGAAGATGGACGGCGGTCTGGCGGCCCTGATGGACAAGAGTGTGCCGCAGCGCAAGACGCCGCTGAAACCCTTCGGCGCCCGCAGCCTGAAGAACTTCAGCCAGCATTGCACTGCCTGTCAGCTGTGTGTCAGCAAGTGCCCCGAACATGTGTTGCGTCCTTCCACCAAGTTGGATAGCCTCATGCAGCCCGAAATGAACTACACTGACGGCTATTGCCGCATGGCCTGCACGCGCTGCAGCGAGGTGTGTCCGACGGGCGCCATACTTCCGATTGGCAAAGAAGAGAAGACCGCCATCTCGATAGGTGTGGCGGTGGTGCTGAAGGAGAACTGCATCTCGTGTGGCACCTGTGCGCGTCATTGCCCGTCGGAGGCCATACAGATGGTCGACGGCTATCCGGCAGTGAACGAGAGCCGCTGCCTGGGTTGCGGTGCCTGCGAATACTATTGTCCCGCTCGTCCTGTGACGGCCATCTATGTCGAGGGCCGCGAGGTGCACACGGAGATTTAATTGAAAAATGAATATTGAAAGTTAAAAATTATGAGCAAATTCACAGAAGCAATTAAGTATGTCGGCACCTTCAAATTCTGGAAGGAGCTGGTGATAATGACTCTGGGTATGATGGTGTGTGCTGCCGCCGTCTACTATTTCCTTGTGCCAAGCAAACTGATTATCGGCACTATTTCCGGTCTCTCCATCGTGCTGGCCAATATCTTCAGCCACGGTGAGGGCCTTTCCATCTACATTATGGCCATCAATGCCATCCTGCTCATCCTCGCATGGCTGCTCATCGGTCATGAGTTCGGCGCCAAGACGGTCTACACCGCCATGATACTCGGTCCGTTGACCGATTTCTGGGCCTGGGTGATGCCGTGGGAGAATATCTCCAATCCCAACCTTACGACGGGCTCGCCCTCGGTGATGGGCGACCCCTGGCTCGACCTCTGCTGCTTCGTGTTGTTGCTTTCGGCCTCGCAGGCCCTGATGTTCAGCATCAACGCCTCTACCGGTGGCTTGGACATTCTGGCCAAGATAGTGAACAAGTATCTGCACTTCGACATCGGTGCTTCGGTGTCGGTGGCCGGTGCCGTCATCTGCTGTACGGCCTTCTTCATCAACCCCTTCCGCATGGTGGTTATCGGCCTGATTGGCACCTGGATCAACGGCTTGGTGGTCGACTATTTCACCGCTTCGCTCAACCGTCGCAAGAGGGTCTGCATTGTGTCGAAAGACTATGAGCGCATACGCGAGTATATCATCAACCATCTGCACCGTGGATGCACCCTTTATGAGGTCATCGGCGGCTACAGCGGCGAGAAGAGCATTGAGCTCGAGGTGCTGCTGTCGAAGGACGACTTCAGCAACTTGCTGGCTTGGATGAAGGAGAATGAAATCAACGCCTTCACCACCGCCAACAACGTCAGCGAGGTGTATGGGCTGTGGTTCAGCACCAAGAAGCGCAAAGAATTGCAGGAACAAATGGATAAACGATAAACAATGGATAGAAGAACATTCCTCAAGGGCCTTACAGGGGCTGCGGTGGCCGGTGCCGCTGTGGCGGCAGGCTGCGAGCACCCCAACGCCAAGAAAGCAGAAGGCTTTGCCGTCGGCGAGGTGCCTGCCGGCGAGATGACCTACCGGCAGGATGCCCACGGACAGAAGGTGTCGTTGTTGGGCTTCGGCATGATGCGTCTGCCTATCGAAGGCGGCGGTAACCTGCGCGAGAACCCCGACGCCAAGCTTGACCAGGAGGCCATCAACCGTATGGTCGACTATGCCATCGAGCATGGGGTGAACTACTTCGACACAGCCCCCGTCTATATGCGTGGCATGTCGGAGAAAGCCACAGGTATCGCCCTGAACCGCCATCCGCGCGAGAAATGGTTGGTGGCAACCAAGCTCTCGAACTTCCGCACCTGGACCCGCGAGGCCAGCCTCAAGATGTATGAGCAGTCGTTCAAGGAGCTGCAGGTGGACCATATTGACTACTACCTGCTCCATTCGTTCGGCGGAGTGGACAAAGACGGCAAGAGCAACTTCGAAATGCGCTTCGTCGACAACGGTATGCTCGACTTCCTGATGGAGGAGCGTGAGAAAGGCCGCATCCGCAACCTCGGTTGGTCGTTCCACGGCGAGCAGTCGGAGTTCGACAAAGTGGTGGCGTGGACCGACAAATATCATTGGGACTTCGCGCAGATACAGATGAACTATGTCGATTGGCGCTACGCCCACGAGATAGAGCCCGAGAACGTGAACGCCGAGCACCTCTACACCGAGCTCGACAAGCGCGAGATACCCATTGTTATCATGGAACCTGTGCTGGGCGGCCGTCTGGCTACGCTCAACGAGCAGATAGCCCGTCAGCTCAAGGAACGTGAACCCGAGCGCAGCCTTGCGTCGTGGGCTTTCCGTTACCTGGGTATGTTCCCGCGCATCATGACTTCGCTCAGCGGCATGACCTATATGGAGCATGTGGAGGACAATGTGCGCACGCACAGCCCCATAATGCCCCTCAGCGATGACGAGATGGCGCTGCTGGAGCGTGTGGCCGACGAGTTCGCCCACTATCCCGCCATCCCCTGCACCGCTTGCCAATACTGCATGCCGTGTCCCTACGGTCTCGATATACCGGGCATCTTCTCGTTCTACAACAAGAGTCTTGGAGAGGGCAACATCGCCACCGAGGGCACCGTGGAGCAGAAGGAGTTCCGCCGGGCCCGCCGCTCGTTCCTCACCGCCTACGGCAAGAGCATCGAGCGGCTGCGCCAGGCCGACCATTGCATCGGTTGCGGCGAGTGCCTCACGCACTGCCCGCAGCATATCGCCATCCCCGACAAGATGCGCATGATTGAGGATTACACCAACACGCTGAAAGACTCGTTGGTATGAAACCTTTGAAAACTTTGAAAAACCGCATAATCCGCGGATACATCATCGGATTTATACTTACGCTCGTCTTAATAGTTGTGCTATTTTACCGACAACCGCTGGAAAGACTCGTTGGTAAGACGTTTTTGGAAATCCTCGTATGTATAATTTCGCTCATCGTAATAGTGCTATTTGGAGGTAGATCTGGAGGAGGTTTAATAGATGCATGGGAAGTAAAAAGGGAAAGCCTCAAAGGTGCCCATGTCTATAAAAACGGCAAGGAATTGAAAAAAGACGAAAAAGGAAATATTTTAAAATCAAAAAAATGAAACTGTTATTCTTGGGTACTTGGGAGATTATCCTCATTGTCCTCGTTGTGTTGCTGCTTTTCGGCGGCAAGAAAATCCCCGAACTGATGAAAGGCTTGGGCAAAGGCGTCAAGAGCTTCAAAGACGGTGTGAATGGCGTGGAAGATGAAAGTGGAAAACGGAAAGAGGAAAGTGATACTGACACCAAATAACTTTCCACTTTAATCTTTCCTCTTTCCACTCGCATGACTTTCTGGGAGCATCTTGACGAGTTGCGCCGCCGATTGTGGTATGTGCTGCTGGTGGCCGTGGTGGCTGCGGTGGGCTGCTTCTGCTTCAAGGATGCGCTGTTCACCGTGGTGATGTATCCCAAACCAGAAGGGATGCGCCTTATCAATGTGGAGCTGACACAGCAGTTCCTCACCCACATGCGGGTGGCGCTCTGGGGTGGCTTGCTGATTGTGTCGCCTTATATCCTTTACCAGATGTTTGCTTTTGTGGCACCGGGTCTCTATGCCGTCGAACGGCGGATGGCTCTGCGGGCTGTCGGTAGCGGTTACCTGCTCTTTCTGGGTGGTGTGGCGCTCAATTATTTTATCATCTTCCCCTTTGCGGTCCGCTTTCTGGGCGAGTACCAGGTGAGCGACGAGGTGCAGAACACCATTACCCTCAGTTCCTACATCTCCATGCTCGGTGTCATGAGCCTGCTGATGGGGCTGCTGTTCGAGCTGCCGGTGGTGTGCTGGCTGCTGGCCAAGATTGGGGTGCTGAAGGCCGACTTCATGAAGCGCTACCGCCGCCACGCCATTGTGGTCATCGTCATCCTCGGTGCCATCATCACGCCCACAGGCGACCCCTTCACGCTGGCGCTGGTCAGCGTGCCCATCTACCTGTTGTGGGAACTGAGCATATTAATCGTCAAACGTGTAGAGAAATGAAAACAAAAACATTGATGTTTGTAATTCTTGGCACTGTGCTGCTATCATGTTCCTCCCCTAAGATAGAGGAGGGGGACCTGCAAGGGGGAGGAGTATGTGCAGAAGCATTGATAGCATACGCTGAGCAATACCCCGAGGCCGAGCCCACAGACCTCTATAAGTTGGTGTTCCAGGACCTCTACGGGCCCGGGCATCTCATCACCGATTCGGCCAGTTGTGCCGAATACATACAGAAAGAGGTCGACGGCATGGCCGAGTCGGCACTGTTTCCATTGTTTGAATATACGCTGTGCGACAGCAACTTTGTGCGCGTGAACCTGCAATTGGTCAAAGACGGCCGAATCAGCTTGCAGCAGCTCACGCATGCTGTACTCTGTAGTGCTGAGGGATTGCCGTCGCCCGACTCGAAGTTTGTCCGACGCCATAGTGATGCCTTCAAGGCTGCCTATGACCCGCACTATCGCATCGTGCGTCGCGATATCTTCGAAAAGGAAATCTTACCGTTAATTAAAGACAACTGACAATAAATAATTTACAATATGAAACGTATCGTTATTCCGTTCCTTGCAGCCGCTATGCTGCTCTTTGCGGGCTGCTGTAACAAGCAGCAGGCCCCCAAGAACGTCATCCTTATCGTCGGCGACGGTATGGGTGTGGCCCAGGTCTACGCCTCGGTGGTGGCCGAGAAAGGCGACAACAGCGCCTTCCTGCGCTTCCCCTACAGTGGCTTCTCGCGCACCTATTCGCTCAACAAGTACCGCACCGACTCGTCGGCTGGCGGCACTGCCCTCACCACCGGTGAGAAGGTCGAGAACTATCACGTCAATTGGGCTCCCGACTCGACGCGCTACAACACCATCTTCGACGACGCCATCGCCGCCGGCAAGAGCACGGGCTTTGTGGTGGTGAGCGACTGCATGGACGCCACACCGGCCTCGACCTACGGCCATGTGCCCTATCGCAAGATGTACGACACCCTGACGGTGCAGCTGGCGCAGTGTCAGCACAGCGTGATGGTGGGTGGCGGTTATAAGTACTTCCTGCCCGAGAACCGCAAGGACAGCCTCGCGCCCCTCGATACGCTGACCGCACGCGGATACACGGTGGTGCGTACGCTCGAAGAACTGACTGCCTTTGACGGCGACAAGGTGGTGGGGCTGCTTTATGACGGCGACCCGCTGACTGAGCCCGAGAGAGGCGACGTGCTGCGTCCAGCCTCGATGAAGGCCATCGAGATGCTCAGCCGCAACCCCAAGGGCTTCACCATGATGATCGAGGGCTCGCAGATCGACTGGGCCTGCCACAACAACGACTCGGCCTACCTGCGTGCCGAGTTGGCCGACTTCGAGCTGATGCTGCATGCTGTGCTCGACTGGGCCGAGAAGGACGGCAACACGCTCGTGGTGGTCACCGCCGACCATGAGACCGGCGGCCTCACGCTGCCCAGCGGCGACATCGAGGAGGGCATCAACAACTTCCGTTTCCATTGGGGCAGCCACACCGGCTGCATGGTGCCCGTCTTCGCCTATGGACCTGGTGCCGAGCGCTTCAGCGGCATACAGCAGAATACCGACATTCCCCGCAAAATCCGCGCCTTAATGGGCTGGTAATATAACTAACAGTTTTAAATCTTAAACTTTAAACCCTTGATCAAGTTCTGTGTCCGATTGGTGCAACGTTGGTTGCCCGAGCCTTTCATCTTCGCCATTCTGCTGACTTTCGTGGCGGCGCTGATCGCTATGCCTGTCTGCCACCAGACCCCCATCGAGGTGGTCGAGCATTGGGGTGGGGGAGTGTGGAACCTGTTGGCCTTCGCCATGCAGATGGCCCTTGTGCTGGTGTGCGGCTCGGCGTTGGCGGCGGCGCCTGCCGTCAAGCGCGCCATCGCGGCGCTGGCGCGAGTGCCGAAGAACCCCGCCGGCGCCATCGCTCTGGTTACCGTCATCTCGGCCCTTGCCTGCTGGCTCAATTGGGGCTTCGGCCTCATCGTGGGTGTTATCTTCGCCAAAGAGATAGCCCGCCAGATGCAGGGTGTGGATTACCGTCTCCTTATCGCTTCGGCCTATAGCGGCTTCGTGGTGTGGCATGCTGGCCTCTCGGGTTCCATCCCGCTCACTATGGCCACTCCGGGCGAGGCCCTCGTCAAAGCCACCAACGGCGCCCTGACGGCCCCTGTGCCCGTCGGCCAAACCATCCTCGACCCGCACAACCTCGTTATGGTGCTGCTGGTCATCGTGGGCATCACCTTCGCCAACACCCTCATGCACCCCAAGCAAGGCGTCGTGACGGTGAATCCCGCCCTTTTGGAAGAAGAAGTCATAACTCCGAACTCCGTACTCCGAACAGAAAAGACCCCCGCCCAGCGCATGGAGCAGAGTCCCGTGCTCTCGTGGCTCATCGGATTGCTGCTGGTGGCCTATCTGGTGCTTAAACTCGGCTTCCGCGGTGGTCAGCTCGACCTCGGCACCGTCATCATGATATTCCTGGCCCTCGGCCTGTTGCTGCACGGCACACCGGTGGCCTATGTCCGTGCTTTCGGCAAAGCCGCCACAGGCGCCGCAGGCATCATCCTGCAGTTCCCCTTCTATGCCGGCATCATGGGCATCATCACCGGCGTGGGCGCCAGCGGTATCGGCTTGGGCAACGTGCTGGCCGATGCCTGCATACGCATCAGCAACCCCACCACCTACCCGTTGCTCACCTTCCTCTGTGCCGCCATCCTCAACATGTTTGTCCCCTCGGGCGGCGGCCATTGGGCCATCCAGGCACCCATCATGTTCACCGCCGGCGCCGACCTGGGTGTCGACCCGGGCCTCACCGGCACCGCCATCGCCTGGGGCGACGCATGGACAAACCTCATACAGCCCTTCTGGGCCCTGCCGGCGCTGGCCATCGCCAAGCTCAACGCCAAAGACATCATGGGTTACTGCCTCATCGACCTGCTCATCACCGGCGCCATCATTTGTGGCGGCCTGCTGGTATGGGCCTTGTAAAGTTGAAAATTGAAAGTTGAAAAATATGTTCGAAGAAGTTATCAAGCACTACCCCGATTTTCCCAAGCCCGGGATTGATTTCATCGATGTGCTGCCGTTCCTGCAGGACAAGAAAGCCTTTGGCGACGCCATCCGCGAGATTGACCGTTGCTGCACGGCGCCCAATGTGGCCACCGTCGAGGCCCGCGGCTTCCTCTTCACGGCTCCGCTGCTCTCTGTCAGCGACCACGTGCAAACCATCGTCCCTATCCGCAAGAAAGGCAAGCTGCCCCACGCCGAAGGCGACATACAGCGAGTGTGCATCGAGAAGGAATACGGTAGCGACGAGGTCTTCTACCGCCGCAGCGACCTGGCGGCTTGCGTCGTCAAGGACGATGTCATCGAGCTCACCCTGCTCGACGACCTGCTGGCCACTGGCGGCACCGCTCAAGGCATCGCCGAAGCGCTCAACCACGAGGTCGTCAACGGCCGTCGCGTGGTCATCAAGGAATTTGTATTCCTCGTCGAGCTGCCCGCCCTTGGTGGACGCAAACTGCTGGAGAGCATCGCCCCCGTCCGCACCCTGATGTCGCTCGAAGGAGTAGAGTAGGCCTAAAACAGCTTGATAATCACTATTACTATCAGCACCAGGGAGTAGAGCACCTTGGCCAGCGAGCCGGTCATGATGCCGACAAAGGAGCCGAAGGCGGCCTTGAAAGCAGGGAACAGGTCCTGCTGCTTGATGTACTCGCCGATGAAGGCACCTACGAAGGGCCAGAAGAAGACCCCCAGGAGGCCCGTAGGGCCGAAGGGAAGGCCCACGATGGCCACCAGCAGCCCTATGGTGCAACCCCAGACACCCCATTTCGTGCCTCCGAATTGCTTGGTGGTCAACAGCGGTATCACATAGTCGAGCACCATCAGCAGCACGCCGATGACGGCGGCCCACACCAGCAAAGGAGTGCTGATGGCGGCACCGCCGAGACGCGCCAGCAACAGGCCGCCCCACGCCACAGGCACGGCGGGCGGCACCGGCGTGAAGACGCACACGATACTTGCCAACAGGCAGACAAAGGCCAGGATAATCAGCAGGGTGTTCATGGGGTGGTTTAAGGTTTAAAGTTGTTAGTTGTCAGTTTTTAGTTTTTAAAGTATTGTTCGAATACTTGGCGCAGGCGGGGCTCGTCGTGTATCAGGGCACGCAACTCGGCCAGCGGGGCGGCATTGGGCGAGTCCTTGAGCCACAGCTTGATGTAGCCGCCTTCGGCATATTTCTCGTGCAGGTGTTGGAGCGTGCGTTGCCAATGGCCTTCGCGGTTGAGCTCCGGATAGTGGCTGAGGCCGTATTCGACGGTGCGGCGCACGATGGTCTCGGGCTCCACGTCGCGGTCGGCTTCGGCGATGATCATGCCCAGCTCTGAGCGCGGCGCCGTGGAGGCCGAGGCGCGGTGGTCCTCGGCGGCTTGAGCAATCTGCTCCACTTCCTCGTCGGTGAACCAGCGCCGCAACTCGCGGCAGGCGCGTATCATGCGCCCCGAGGCCAGGTGGTGCTCCTCGCGACCCTCGGCGAGGCCCAGGTCGTGCATGGCGGCTGCGGCAAACACCAACGGCGTTTGCTGTAGCTGCATCGCGCGGGCGATAACGCGGCGGGCGTGGTCGCGCCGATGGGCGGCGTCGAAGTGGTCATACTGCGGCAGCACCACCTCCTCGACATATCGCTTCAGGTCGTCCGGCACCTCGTCGTAGCGCCACCACTCATAGGCGTCGCGCGGCGAGCCGTCGGGCATGTAGATGATGCCGCAGTAGACGAAGCCCTCCTTCTCCAGCAGGTGACGCATGGGGCGGTTGCTGTGGTGCGTGTCGACGCGCAGGTGCGCGTAGCGCTCCTTGGCGACGGCGAAGCCCGTCTCGGCGATGCCCAGTGCCCCGGGCAGCTTGGCCATACGGTGCAGGGTGGTGTAGGGCGTCGCGGTGTCTATCCAGCGCCCGTGGTCGATGTAGGCGTAGGTGGGCTCCTCGCCCGGCACCATAGCGACGGTGCCCTGCTCGTCGATGAGGTAGGAGACCCCGCGGGCGATGTCGTCGAGGATGTCCTCGCGGGTGGGGTAACCCACCCACTGTGTCGTGTTGCCGTCGGCGCGCATGAGGCTGCGCGAGTGTTCCAACATACTCATAATCAGCGGTACATCGGCCTCGGTGCTCGGACGTATGATGCGTTCCTTCATTCGTTAATTTAATCTTGCCATAATAACGCCCTCACGCCGATTTTATTGCCCGCCCCATCCTCCTGGTATCCTCTTGGTATCCTTTTGGTGTCCTCTTGGTGTCCTCTTGGTATCCTCTTGGTATCCTCCTGGTATCCTCTTGGTGTCCTCCCGATGTTGTCCCGATGCTATCCCGAAGTCATCCCGAGGTTACCCCTTTGCTGATAACAGATAAAAGGCAATCGACAACTAAATTATATCGTGCACGACATATTCGTATCAACGTCGTATCGACACCGTGTTTTGTCCGACTGCAGTCGGACATCAGTCGGAGTTGACTCGGACTTGAGTCGGAGCGGAGTCGGAGGGGGTCCGTAATGATATGGATGGCAAAATGGTGTTTAATTGGCTTATAATATGATTGTTAGAGGTGTTGATTACCGTCTTTGCCTGTTTTTGTCCGACAAAGAGCCGTTTTAGGGGGCTCTCAGAGGTCCGACCAACCACCGCCAATCGGTCACCAACCGCCCATTTATATCGTGCACGACCTATTTTTTTCTCCCGCCTTCGGCGTAATCTATAAATCCATTTTCTGGATGAATGGATTACGTGTAGCAGGAGAAATTAATTTTGCCATTTCAGAAAAAATGAGTATCTTTGCAGTTTGAAATTATAGCACTATGATTGACGCCATCAAGACCTACGTTGCGAAGCTTAACGAGCAGTTTTCTACAGGTGTAGCTCACGAGCACTCCTATCGTGGACCTCTTCAGAATCTGCTTGTCGACCTGCTGCCGAAAGGCTATACCGTTGTCAATGAGCCCACACGCGAAAAGTGCGGTGCTCCCGATTATATCATCCTCAAAGCTAAAACGCCCGTCGCCTACATTGAGGCAAAGGACTTGTTCGACAATGATATTGACGGTCGAAAAGAGCATAAGGAGCAGTTCGACCGTTACAAAAGGTCGCTTGACCATATCATCTTTACCGACTATCTGGATTTCCACCTGTATGAGAATGGCGATTTTGTCGATTCTGTTCGCTTGGCGGAAGCGAGGGGCGACAAAATTGTAGTGAACGAAGAGTTCATCGATAAGTTTACACAACTTGTTGACCGTTTGGCAAAGGCCACACCTCAACGCATCACATCTCCCTCACGACTTGCCTCTGTGATGGCCGGGAAAGCACGTTTGCTGGCTAATGTGATAGAGCAGGCGTTGCTGAACGATAAGGAACAAACGTCAGAGTTGGCTCAACAAATGAAGGTGTTTCAGGAGTTCCTCATCCATGATTTGAACGAAAAAACTTTCGCTGACATCTATGCCCAAACTATCGCCTATGGTCTCTTCTCTGCCCGTCTCAACGACCCAACACCAGAGGATTTCTCAAGAGAAGAAGCCAATGAGCTAATACCGAAGAGCAATCCCTTCCTTCGCAAGATATTCAACGACATAGCAGGTTACAATGTCGACAGCCGCATTGCCTGGATTGTTGACGACCTGGTGGAAGTGTTCCGTGTAACCGATATGTCAAAGGTGATGAGAGGTTTTGGTGGTACCTCTGGACGTACCGACCCCATGATGCACTTCTATGAAGACTTCCTTGGACAATATGACCCCGCGTTACGCGACAAACGTGGTGTCTATTACACCCCACAACCAGTGGTAGATTTCATTGTACGTGCTGTCGATGACATACTGAAACGTGACTTTGGCCTTCCCATGGGCTTGGCCGACAGCTCAAAAATTAAACATGAGGTCGTGAATGAGCAGTTTATGCGAGGCGTAAAGGGTAGCACAAAGAAGATGAAGAAGGAACTGCACCGCGTGCAGATTCTTGACCCGGCCACAGGTACTGGTACTTTCTTGGCTACTGTGATACGGCAGATACATGCCAATATGGAGGGACAATGGGGTGCTTGGAACGACTATGTAGAGAAGCATCTTTTGCCCCGCTTGAATGGTTTTGAACTGATGATGGCCTCATATACAATTGCGCATCTAAAACTCAATATGGTGCTGCGTGAGACAGGATATACCCCGCAAAGCGACCAACGACTGCGTGTCTACCTTACCAACAGCCTTGAAGAGTATAATGCAGAAACAGGCACTCTCTTTTCTGCTGCCATCAGTAACGAGAGCAACGAGGCAAGCTACATTAAGCGCGACACTCCTGTAATGGTGATGATGGGGAACCCGCCATATAGTGTGAGTAGTTCAAATAATAGCGATTATATCACCCATCTGATAGATAGTTATAAAAAGGATCTCAACGAGCGTAACATCCAGCCGTTATCAGACGATTATATCAAGTTTATCCGCCTCGGTCAAGAATACATTAGCCGAACAGGCGAAGGCATATTGGCCTTTATCTGCAACAACAGCTTTGTTGATGGAATCATCCACCGCCAGATGCGTAAGGTGCTGATGCAGAAATTCGATGAGATTTATATCCTTGATTTGCATGGTAACGGTCGTAAAAAAGAGGTTGCTCCTGATGGCTCAAAAGATGAGAATGTGTTTGACATTATGCAGGGCGTGAGCATCAATATCCTTGTAAAAAAGCCTCAAAAAGCTGAAGGTTGTAAGGTTTATCATTGTGATTTGTTCGGAGGACGTAAGAATAAATATGATTATCTGGACGCACATAGACTTAATGATGTGGAATGGGAAGAACTGACTCCTCAAGAACCTCAGTATTTTTTTGTTCCAAAAGATTTTTCTGTGCAAGAAGAGTACGAAAAAGGTTTCAAAATAGAGAATCTTATTCAAAGGTATTCAAGCGGTGTTAAGACTTCGAATGACAATGAACTTGTATCATTTGAACCATTCAGTAATGATAATAGTAAAATATATTATTTCAGGCCTTTTGATATTAGGTTCATTGATTATGACCTCCAAAAAGTCGCCCGACATAGGTATGGAATAATGAAATACTTTGAAAAAGACAATCTTGCTATTTTAGCATGTAAGCAGGCGGCGACGGATAAATATGGTTTCTTCGTGTCCAAAGGAATAACAGATATTAATTATACGGGAACAGCAGGACAATATGGTGCAGGGTTGGTTTTCCCCCTCTATCTTTACAGCGAAGACGGCGAAATCCGTGTGCCGAATCTCAACAAGGAAATATGGGGCAAGATAAACATCGCCGTGGATGAAGAAACCACGCCTGAAACGCTTTTCGACTATATCTACGCCGTGCTGCACTCGCCTGCCTATCGCACCAAATACAAAGAGTTCCTGAAGATCGACTTCCCAAGGATACCTTATCCTACTTCGGCTGAGGAATATCATCGCCTATCGGGCATTGGCAGCCAACTACGCAAGCTCCACCTGATGGAAGAAGTGCCAGCCACAAAGCTCGCCCAGTTTAATAACCCAGGCAGCAACGTGGTGGACAAGCCCGAATACAAGGGCGGCAGCGTGTGGATCAACAAAGAGCAATGCTTCGAGGACGTCCCCGAAACTGCTTGGAACTTCTACATCGGAGGTTACCAACCCGCCCAAAAGTGGCTCAAAGACCGTAAAGGCCGCGAGCTGACATTCGACGACATAGCACACTATCGTAAGATTATCGCTGTCCTAATGGAAACCGATTGCTTGATGAAAATGATTGATACAAAGAATAGTTAATAACCAATACAACAAATATGAATGAAATAAAAGATTATTGGCTAACAGAATATTGGCCGGATTTACAGAAGGCGGATTTTGATTCCGAGGAAAAGATAGATACAAAACTGTTTGCTGTAAGTTCAGGGGCCATAGCGCTGATTATAGGTACCCTGAGTTTCACAGAGAAGCACCAGCGTGTAGTTTTAGCCATGCTGGCTATTATACTATTTGTAATTTCTATTCTTCTCAATATATTCTATCATTTTATTGCAACCAAAAACCATCAAAAACAATTCGACCAAATATCCCAATTGGTGAGTTCTACGGATGATGATGACACAGCTATTAGAGAAACGATAAAAAATGGAAACTGCACCCTTCTTGCTATATCCATCATTTCTGTTTTGCTAATCCTTGGAGGATTTATTCTGGCTGGAATTTATCTGTATGCAAACATAAAATAATATAACTATGGAAAAAGACAATGATAAAAGCGTTTTACGCACAGAAAAGCTGTCAGCATCTCCAGTGCCTAAACCCATTGCTAAAGAAAAAATACAAGAGAGCAAATCCCCACAGCCTAAACCTCAGCCTTCAAGCGGTAGTCAAACAAAAGGGAAATAGCTAATTCCTAAATGTGTGGAATTTTGTTAAGTGATTGGTTTTGCAATAAGAACTAATAAAATGACTACATTTTGTGGCCAGCTGATGGTTGCCTAATACTTCGATAGTGTTAGAACAGGTGAGAAATCTGTAACTTGGCAAAAGAATAATAAAAGATGAGCGATGATAAGGACGGATATTTGAATTTTGACGAGTACAATCCAATTTAACACCCCCACAACTACCCCCACAAGTTACCCGACAACATACCCCACAAGTTCGGTGCGGACAACCACAGGTCTGATATAGTCGCCTAATCTATGATATTCTGTGCCCATTGCTTATTTTCCAACTAACTCTTCAAATTGACTTCCACGGATATAACCACGTTTCACATTGTTTATCTGGATTTCTTCAAGATACCCAGCCTCAACCAACAACGACAGGTCTTTTCGTGCTGTCATTGTTGTCACCGCCAGATTTCTTTCCACATCCTTGACCGTTAAAATATCGTCGGGGTTGTCGTGGAAATGCTGCAATATCATGGATTGCCGCTCACTAATGCCGCCTTTGGTCATCAGGGTTTTTGCAGCCCGCTTCTCCTGCTGTTTCCGATTGACATACTCTTTCAGCTTCTGATAGGAACGGCCCAAGATGCGTAAATTGTATGCTACAAA
Source organism: Bacteroidales bacterium (assembly GCA_017645585.1). Classification (GTDB taxonomy): domain Bacteria; phylum Bacteroidota; class Bacteroidia; order Bacteroidales; family P3; genus Colimorpha. The sequence continues at coordinate 33,855 of JAGCOF010000035.1, read as the reverse complement.
ATAGCCGATGTCGTTGTCATCCAATTCGGCATAACGATAGGCATATTCGTAGCTTGTCTTTGACTCCATAATCATTCTGGAGATAGACATATACTCCGTCAGTTGGTATCCTTCGCGCATCATATACCAATAGAAGAGAGCTCTGGCGGTACGGCCGTTGCCATCAACGAAGGGATGGACATAAGCAATCATATAATGGACAATGATGCCGCGAATAATAGGGTGGATAAATGGACCTTTGTCGCTGCTGTTGAAAAAATGGCACAGCTCTTTGACGAACTGCTTTATATCGGAGGCAACAGGAGGCGTGAAGACAATGTCGCCTGTCAATTCATTCTGAATGACGATATTGTCCTCGTCAATCCTGAATCTGCCAGCATCAGCCTCGTTCTTCAATGTCTTGTGGGTCATAAGGTCATGTATATACAGCAATCTTTCTTCTGTCAGAGGATCGTCCTTGTGTTGGGCGATATATTGCATGGTCTGATAGTTGTTGTATATCATCTGCTGGGACTTGTCCTTGGGCGAAATGCCCCTCACCAACATCTCTTTTGCTATCCTGCGTGTTGTGGACGCCCCTTCCATCATGCTGGAATAGATGGCCTCTTCCATCCGTGAATAGGTCTGATACTGCATTTTTTCGACTTTGGCTGCGGGAGTGTCACTCTCAAAGAAACTGCCAAATTGCATATCAAACTCGTGGCAGAAGCGTTGCATCTGGTTGGTGACCTGAAGTTTTACACCATATTTGGGCCAGATGGACATTCTTCCCTGTAGGCGCGATGCCTTGACGTAAGACCATAGTATTTCCGGGGTTATTCCTTTGGGTAAAGGTTTCTTGTATTTGACCTTATCCCAATACTCATATTCGTCATTTATTTTGTCTACTAATGGATAAATAGCACTATCGACATTGCCTGTAATGAAATCGAAACAGGCTCTGTCTCTGGTTTTTGGGGGAGTTTCTATCATATCTTTTCCACTGTTTTGAAATGCAAAGATACGAATATTATTTGATAATTCTTGATAATTCTTGCAAAATTATCAAATATTGTCAAATTTTATATCCCATCTTCTCAAACAATCCTTTCAGCTCTTTGGTGCTTTCTTCCTCTTGTTGCAGCAGGTCGTGTAGCTCGGTTTGCAGTTGTCGCATCTTCGTGTCGAAGTCTATCTGCTCGTCGCGGTTGAGGAACTCGATGTATTTGCTGGGTACAAGGCTCCAGCCTTTCTGCTCCACTTCCTCGCGTTTGGCGGAGTGGCAGTATTCGGGCGTGTCCTTGTAGGTCTGCTCGTAGCCCTCCTGTTGCCAGCAGTGGTAGGTGCGGGTGACGGTGTCGCGCGTGGCTTGGTCGAGTTCCACGTATTTCTTTTCGAACGGCACACCCATCTGGCGCAGGTCCATAAAGAGGATTTCGCCCTCGCGGTCGCGGTAGTGGATTTCCACTCCGTTCTTTGTCACCACACGGGCTTTCTTGTTGTTGTTCAGTATCCAGAGCGTCACGCTGATATCGGTAGAGTAAAAGAGGTTGCGCGGAAGGATAACGATGGCCTCCACCTTGTCGTTCTCGATGAGTTTGCGACGGATGGCCAGTTCGGTGCTGTCGGCACTCAGAGCGCCGTTCGACAAATGTCATTTTCAAATGCAAAACACGATATACGATATACGAGAATTAGGGTTTAAGGTTTAAAGTTTAGGGTGGGAACCTTACTCAGACCTTACTCAGACCTTACTCAACCCCTACTCAACCCTTACTCAACCCTTATAGAAGACATAGGAAGGTTCTTGGAGACAGTGAGTTGTGTGAAAAATGTTACACAAATCACCGATAATCGTGTTTTTTAGTACTTTTGCAATTGTTTTGGATCGGGGGCTGTAATTCAAAAAAAAATCGTATATTTGCAACGGAAAAAAATGCACGGTTGACTATGTTTGAGAACCTTAGTGGTAAGATAGAGAAAGCGTTACATACCCTTCGTGGCAAGGGCTCGATTACCGATATCAATGTGGCGGAGACCGTCAAGGAGGTGCGCAAGGCCCTGCTGGACGCCGATGTGAGCTATCCCATCGCCAAGGAGTTTACCGACAAGGTGAAGGCCGAGGCTATGGGCCGCAATGTGATACAGAGCATCGAACCCGGCCAGCTGATGGTGAAGATTGTGCACGAGAAGCTGGTGGAGCTGATGGGTTCGGAGGCTGCCGAAATCAATATCAAGGGCAGCCCTGCGGTGGTGCTTATCGCAGGCTTGCAGGGTTCGGGTAAGACGACCTTCAGCGCCAAGCTGGCCAATATGCTGCGCACCAAGCGCGCCAAGAATGTGATGCTGGTGGCCGGCGACGTCTACCGTCCCGCCGCTATCAGTCAGCTGCAGACGCTCGGCCAGCAGATCGGTGTGCCTGTCTATACCGAGGAAGGCTCGAAAGACCCCGTGCAGATTGCGAAGAATGCCATCAAGGAGGCCAAGCTGAAGGGTGTCAATGTGGTGATTGTCGATACGGCCGGCCGTCTGGCGGTGGACGAGGAGATGATGAACGAGATTGCCGCCCTGAAGCGCGAGCTGCAGCCGCAGGAGACCCTCTTTGTGGTCGACTCGATGACCGGTCAGGATGCCGTCAACACGGCCAAGGCCTTCAATGACAGGATAGACTTCGACGGCGTGGTGCTGACCAAGCTCGACGGCGACACCCGTGGCGGTGCGGCGTTGACCATCCGCTACACGGTGCAGAAGCCCATCAAGTTTGTGGGTGTCGGCGAGAAGATGGACGCCCTCGATGTGTTCCACCCCGACCGTATGGCCAACCGCATCCTCGGCATGGGCGATGTGGTGAGTCTTGTGGAGCGCGCCCAGGAGCAGTATGACGAGGCCGAAGCCCGCAAGATTTCCAAGCGCTTGATGCGCAACGAGTATAACTTAGAGGACTTTCTGTCGCAGGTGGCACAGGTGAAGAAGATGGGCTCGATGAAGGACCTGATGGGCATGATTCCGGGGATGGACAAGCTGACCAAGAATGTGGAGATTGGCGACGACGCCTTTGTGCCCATCGAGGCCATGATTGGCGCGATGACGCCCTATGAGCGTCGCAACCCCAGCTGCCTCAACGGCAGCCGCAAGCAGCGCATCGCCGCCGGCAGCGGCCGCTCGATACAGGAGCTCAACCGCTTCCTCAAGCAGTTTGAGGACACGCGCAAGATGATGAAAATGGTAAACAAGAACGGCGGAAAACTGCCGATGGGAAAGAGAAGGTGAGAGGTGAAAGGTGAGAGGTGAAAGGTGGTGGATGCAACAAAATGGTATAAAAATAGTTAATAATGAGTAGGAGTTTATTACAGGAAAAGAGTTTGGCGTTTGCTGTTCGATGTGTGGGGTTATATAAGAGTTTGACAATAGAGAGGCAGGAATATGTTTTGAGTAAACAGGTTTTGAGGAGCGGTACCAGCATTGGGGCTAATATAGCAGAAAGCAGGAATGCACAGAGTGATGCGGATTTTATTAGTAAACATGCTATAGCACTGAAGGAAGCGGACGAAACACATTATTGGTTTGAATTATTGAGATTGACAGGATATTTGGAAGAAAAAGAGAGTGTGTCGTTGGAGAAAGACTTGTCTGAACTGATTGCAATGTTAACATCAACAATAAAAAAGAAAAAAACAAACGGTGGAGTGTGATTTCGTTTCACTTTTCACCTTTCACTTTTCACCTAAAGATATGGTACAATTATTGGATGGCAAGGCGTTGGCTTTGCAAATCAAGGAAGAGATAGCCAATGAGGTGCGTGGGTTGACCACTCAGGGACACCGTGCGCCCCACTTGGCCGCTGTAATCGTGGGCACCGACGGCGCCAGCATGACCTATGTGGCCAACAAGGAGAAGGCTAGCCATGAGGTGGGCTTCACCTCGAGCGTCTACCGCATGAGCGAGACGACCACCGAGAAGCAACTGCTGGAGACCATCGAGTTCCTGAACAACGACCCCGATATCGACGGCTTCATTGTGCAGCTGCCGCTGCCCAAGCATATCAACGAGCAGAAGGTCATCAACGCCATCTCGCCCGACAAGGATGTGGACGGCTTCACGCCGGTGAATGTGGGCCGCATGGTGCTGGGCGAGGAGTGCTTCCCTCCGGCTACGCCGATGGGCATCTGCACCCTGCTGCAGCGCTACGGTATCGAGACGGCCGGCAAGCATTGTGTCGTCATCGGACGCTCGAACATCGTGGGCACGCCGGTGGCTAACCTGCTGAGCCGTAAGGGCTTTGACTGCACGGTGACCATGTGCCACAGCAAGACGCAGAACCTCAAGGAGCTGACCCGACAGGCCGACATTCTGGTGGTGGCCATCGGAAGGGCCGAGTTTGTGACGGCCGATATGGTGAAGGAGGGCGCCGTGGTGGTCGATGTGGGCATCCACCGTGTGGAGGACGCCACGAAGAAGAACGGCTATCGCGTTATTGGCGACGTGAAGCACTCGGAGGTGGATCACAAATGCAGCTGGGTGACGCCTGTCCCCGGCGGTGTGGGACCGCTGACCATCGTGAGCCTGCTGCAGAACACCATGAAGGCATACAAGAGACAGAAATAAAGAAAGGCTGGCGCGGAAGCGCCAGCCTTTTGTTTTTGTTGTGGTGTCGGTTTAGTTGTTGAGGATGTACTGCACCGGCACGGTGGCCACCACGCGGAAGGTGATGGGAGGTCTGTTCATGAGGTTCTGGGGAACGTTGCCATCGAGGTCCTCCATAATGAAGGTGATTTTGCCGGGTTCGAGGTCGAAGCGAAGGTTCTCGACCAGGTAGTGGGTGGAACCGTCGTCGTAGGTGGCCAATCCCAGGGGGTAGATGTAAGGCAGCGGGCACTGTAAATCGCCGTCATAGACGTAGGCCTGCACGTTGCCGTACTGCAGTACGTCGGTGCTGATGCCGTCCCAGGAGACGGTTTTGTAGAAGTAGGGGGTCTGTCCGTCGTCAATCCATTGGGTCCATTCGATGGTGGCTTCCATTACGCGGGTGTTGACGCTCTCCAGCAGCACCTCGTCGTTGCACGAGGAGAGGGTGAGGGACATGGCGGCTACTGCCACTGCGAGCAGCATTCCTTTGAGTGTTCTGTTCTTTTTCATGGTGGTATTGTTTTTATTTGTTTGTTTCAAGTTTCGCTTTTTCAGCATATAACGCCAGGGGTGGCTGATTATTGTCTACGATGCAAAAATAGTCAATCATTTTGGATAAAATTCCTGCCCTGGAAAATATTTTTCCTAAAAAAATCACTTTCCACGTAACAAATTAAATTTTTCTGCGTTATGGAGAAAAATGTTGCAACGAGGAGATAGCCTATGAGACAACTGAAGATTACACATTCTATTACCAACCGCGATATTAAGTCGTTGGATAAATACCTGCAGGATATCTGCAGCGAGGAGTTGCTGACGCCCGAACAGGAGGTGCAACTCGCGCAGCGTATCAAGCAGGGCGACCAGGCGGCGCTGGAACGCCTGACGAAGGCCAATCTGCGCTTCGTCGTGTCGGTGGCCAAGCAATACCAGAACCAGGGTCTCAGCCTGCCCGACCTCATCAACGAGGGCAATGTGGGCCTCATCAAAGCTGCCAAGCGCTTCGACGAGACGCGCGGCTTCAAGTTTATCTCCTATGCCGTGTGGTGGATTCGCCAGAGCATCCTGCAGGCCATCGCCGAGAATTCGCGCATTGTGCGTCTGCCGAGCAACCAGCTGGGCGCTTTGAACAAACTGAAGAAAGAAATCTCCAAACTCGAGCAGCAGCTGGAGCGTCCGCCATCAGAGGAGGAGCTCGCCGAGATGCTGGATATTCCCGAAGACAAGATTAAGGCTATCATGGGCATCAGCGGCCGTCATGTGAGCATCGATGCGCCGTTGGCCAGCGACGAGGACGTCAACTTCGTGGATGTGCTGCCCAACGAGGACACGCCCCCGACCGACAGCAAGTTGATGCAGGAGAGCCTTTCGCAGGAGATTGAGCGTTGCCTCTCTACCCTGACGGAATACGAGCGCGAGGTCATCAAGATGTACTTCGGTATCGGATTGCCGCACCCGCTGAGCCTCGATGAGATTGCCATGAAGTTCAACCTCACCCGCGAGCGTGTGCGCCAGATCAAGGAGAAGGGCATCAAGCGCCTCAAGACCAGCAGCAAGAGCAAGCACCTGAAGGCATACCTGTAGTGGTTTTAGATTATATAGATTGGATAATATAATAAAATACTTCCCGAACATGACAGAGCGGCAGCGTGAGCAGATGGCCGCTCTGCTTCCTTTGTATGAGGAGTGGAACGCGCAGATCAACGTGATTTCGCGCAAGGATATGGAGCACTTCTATGAGCATCATGTGCTGCACAGCCTCGCTATCGCCAAGGTGGTGCAGTTCAAACCCATGTGCGAAGTGCTCGACGTGGGCACCGGCGGCGGCTTCCCAGGTGTGCCGCTGGCCATCATGTTCCCCGACAGCCGCTTCACGCTGATTGACTCGATAGGCAAGAAAATCAAGGTGGTTGATGATGTGATTGCCCGTTTGGGTTTGACAAACACCCAAGCGCAGCAGATAAGGGCCGAGCAGTTGGAGGGCGAGTTCGACTTTGTTGTGTCGCGCGCCGTCACCACGCTGGGCGAGTTTGTCCCGTGGGTGAAGAAGAAAATATCAAAGACGCAGTATCATCCGCTTCATAATGGTATCCTGTACCTGAAAGGCGGTGACCTGACCAACGAACTCTTCCCCTTCCGTCACAAGGTGCACACGTGGGATATCTCGGAGTGGTTCTCCGAGGAGTATTTCGAAACCAAAAAGGTAATCCACTTGCCGCTGTAGGCGAGTGGGTGTTATCGGTTAAGCAATTGTTTGATTATATCGTCGGTGCTGATGCCTTCGGCTTCGGCGTAGTAGTTGCGCACGATGCGGTGGCGCAGCACGTTGAGGGCAATGGCGTTGACATCTTCGGCGTCGGGCGAATACTTGCCGTGCAGGGCTGCATGGCAGCGGGCGCCGATGATGAGGTATTGCGAGGCACGAGGGCCTGCACCCCAGGAGATGTATTTTGAGACGGCAGTGGCCTCGTCCGAGGGACGGGTGGCGCTGACGATGCGCACGGCGTATTCCACCACGTTGTCGGGCACCGGCATGCGGCTGATGGCCTGCTGGAAGTTGAGGATGTCGTCGGCGCTGAGCACCTGGTTCACCGTCTCGGTGGGCGCTACGGTGGTTTGCTTGACAATCTGCACCTCTTCGGCGAACGTGGGATAGTCGAGCCTCACGTTGAACATGAAGCGGTCGAGCTGAGCCTCGGGCAGGGGATAGGTGCCTTCCTGCTCGATGGGGTTCTGGGTGGCAAGCACGAAGAACGGCGCGGGCAGGGGATAGGTGGTGCCGTGGGCGGTCACACAGCGTTCCTGCATGGCTTCGAGCAGGGCGGCCTGTGTCTTGGGCGGTGTGCGGTTGATTTCATCGGCGAGGACAATGCCGGCAAAGACGGGGCCTTTGACGAAGCGGAACTGACGGCTTTCGTCGAGTATCTCGCTGCCGGTGATGTCGGAGGGCATCAGGTCGGGCGTGAACTGTATACGGTTGAAGGTCAGGCCGAGGGTGCGGGCAATGGTGTTGACCATAAGAGTTTTGGCCAAACCGGGCACACCAAGCAGGAGGCAGTGTCCGTTGCCGAGGATGGCCAACAGCAGGCTGTCTACTGCTTCCGTCTGTCCCACGATTACCTTGCTTATCTCATGGCGCAAGGCGCTATACTTCTCTACCAGAAGGTCTAATTGTTCTTTGTCAGTCATAGTGTTTATTGTAGGTTCTTGAAGACGCAGTCTTTGAACTCGTCGCTCAGATGGATATAGGTGATTTTCATCTGGCGCTTGGCCCATTGGCGCATTTTGTCCTGTTTGGCAGCGGCAAGGGCGGCGTTGTAGATGTTGTCGTAGTCGTCGGAGAGGTTGGCGCGGTGGGCGGGGTGCTTCTTGTTGAGGCGCACGATGCGGTAGGCGTCGTGGTTGTCCTGGGTCTTCATGGCGGTGGCGTTGCTGATGCGGCCTTCTTCCATGCCTGCGATGCCCATGTTGGTGTAGCGCTCGTTGATTGCAGCGATGTCGAAACGAGTGGTGCCGTCGGGAGCCACAGCAGTGCCTCCTTGTTTGGCGTTGGCGGCGGTGCTGTATTGGCGGGCGGCATCCTCGAAGGTGATGTGTCCAGCGCGTATCTCGTCGGCGACGCTGTCAAGCAGCATGCGGGTGCGCAGCAGGTCGTCGTTGGAAACCTTGGGGGTGATAAGGATGTGGCGGGCGTTGATGCGGTTGCCGCGTCGTTCGATGAGCTGGATGATGTGGAAGCCGAATTGGGTCTCGATGATGGGGGATACCTCGCCGGGTTTCAGCGCGAAGGCTGCCGACTCGAATTCGGAAACCATTTCGCCACGCGAGAAGAAGCCCAATTCGCCGCCCTTCTTGGCCGACCCTGGGTCTTGCGAATAGAGGGTGGCCAGCATGGCGAATTTCTCGCCTTTGAGCACGCGTTCGCGCAGCTCGGCCAATTGGGTGCGCACACGTTCACGCTCGGCATCGGAGATGTCGGGTTGTATCTCTATCTCCGACAATTCGTAGCGTTCCGGCATCTCGGGGATGCTGTCGGCGGGCAGGCTGTTGAAGAAGTCGCTCACCTCGCGCGGAGTGATTTTGACATCCTTCGTGAGGTCGTATTGGACGCGCTGGATGACCATGTAGTTGCGTATCATCCGCTCGTACTGCTCTTTCAGCTCCTCGTAGGTGAACCCTGTGGCTTCGCGCAGGCTCTCTTTGGTGCCATAATTCTGCAGGTCGTTGTTGAGGTACTCTTGCACGTAGAGGTTTACATCATCGTCGCTCACCTCTTTGCTGTCCACGCTGTCTATTTCGCCCTTGTGTATCAGCAGCTGGTTGAGGATGAGGTTCTCCAGGATGGCGCAGCGGTTCTCGAAACGGTTCTCGCTGCCCATGCGCAGGCGCATCTGGGCATAGCTGCGGTCGACATCGGAGTAGCGGATGATATTACGGCCCACAACGGCGGCAACGCCGTCGACAATGGTTTCTTGTGCCTGAAGGGTGCCGAGCAGCAGCAGAGCCGCTGCCATTGTCATTATTTTTTTCATGGTCAAATGTATCGTTTCACTTTGTCGCTTTTCTCAGCCTCCTCCAGCAGGTCGGTTTGCAGGCGGTTGAGGATGTTGATTTTTCGGTGGTTGAGGATAATGGAGCGTATGTTCTCGCTTTGTACTTCGAGCGGGGCGATGTCGTCGGAGACTTTGTAATCCAGGATGCGTACCAGATAGGCGGTGGTGTCGTCGTTCAGTTGGATGGTGCGGTTCTGCTTCAGGTAGAGGCTTTCGTTGTAGGTGGTGATGGGCACAGCGCCCTGTAGCGTGTAGAAGGGCATCCAGGTGTCGGCGTCGTAGTAGCCGTTGAATCTGTGACGTGTGGCCAAAGACTCGATTTCGACGATGTCTGCCTCGTCAAAGTCTTTCTTGCTGAGGATGTTTTTGATTTTGGCAACAACGGGTGACTTGGCGGGAGCTGTCACATACACCGCTTTGACGATGGTGCTTTTCAGTCGGAAGTCGTCGCTGTGCTCGTTGTAGTATTCGCTGATTTGTTCTTCGGTGACGGTGGTATCGAGCAGTTGGTTGATGATTTGTTGCTCGTAGGCGTAGGTGAGCAGGCTGTTCTTGTATTCGCGCAGCTGGCGGTCGAAGTTGTCGTGGATGTTCTTCTCGGCCTTGGTGAGGATGACGGCTTGGCGTATCCATTGGTCGACGTAGTTGGCCACGATGGTGGCGCTGTCTTCAGCGCTCACGCCTTCACCCACCAATCCCTCGAGGTCGCTGCGGTGCAACTCGTAGTTGTAGGCACGCGCCACTACCGGCGAGTCGTCGGTTTGACGGTGGCAGGCCGAAAACAACAATACAAGCAGCAGGCCGCTAAAACTTAATCGAGCGAACGACATCGTGGTGTATTTTCACGTTGTATTTCTCGCGCAGCTCCTGGTTGAGGCGCTGTTCGGTCTCGTTCTGCCAGGCATTGAGGTAGTAGCCTCGTGCGTCGGACATCTCCTTGATGGAGCGGGGAAGCACCTCTTCCACCACCAGCAGGCGGTAGCCGTTGCCTTTGGGGTTGAGATAGACGCCACGCTGCCATTGGTCGGCGCTGAGCACTTTCTGGCGTGTCTGTTCCACCAGCTCCACTTCGCTGGTCACCATTTCCTCGCCGGGGAACTTCTTGCGGTTGATTTTCTTGAGCAGCGTTTCTCTCATGGCGTTGCTGCTGAGGTTCTTTTCCTGGGACTTGGTGATGAGCTTCTTGGCTTTGGACGATGCAAGGGCGTTGCTGTCGGCCACGTCAATCACTATCACTCGGGCGCGAGGATGGTAGAAGTAGATGGAGTCGTCGGGGTTGTCGAGACGTTTGGTGAGGCTCTCGCGATTATAGAACTCGGTGAAGCCCACTGTGTCGTAGATGGCCTTGCGCCAGATCATCTTGTCGTTGTAGTTGAAGATGACGAGTCCGCGGCGGTAGTCGTTGACAATCTGTGCAAAGTCGGGGTGCTCGTTCTCCAGCTGGCTGTCGGCATAGTCGATGGAGACGCTGTCGAGGAAGTTGGCGAATTGGTCTTGGACGTAATACAGTTTTGGCGCGGGACGGCCCTTTTGCTGGTGGCTGCGGATGTAGCGTGCCACGTCGAGCGAGGTGTAACGCTTGCTGGGGGTGATGACGAGCGGTGTGGTGTCTTTGAACTGCTCATCCTGGAATTTCCATTTGGCGATATAGATGGAGTCGGAAATCTCGCGTACCAGCTCATCGAAGTTGGCCATCATTTTTGTCGGTTCTTTCTTTTTGTTGCGGCCCTTGGCTTTGGGTTGGGGCACAGGGGTGGAGGTGCAGTCGATGATGCCGTATTTCTTGCGGCTGTTCTCGGCAAAGGTCTTGCGCGAGGCGTCGCCACGCTGGTCGCGGGTGAGGCGTTGCTTGTAGAAGCTTTCCAGGTTCTCGGGACTCGGCAGCGTGTCTTTCTTGATGAGTTTGATGATGTGCCATCCGTACTGTGTGAAGAAAGGTTTGGAGAACTCGCCCTCCTTCATGCCGGCCAGCTGGTGGATGTATTCCGGCGGCAACTGCGTCAGCGAGGCGTCGGCCAGCACACCGCCTTTGTCCGAGGTGGTGCGGTCGTCGCTCTTGCGGGCTTGGAACTCGAAGGGTGAACCCTCCTGCAGTTGTTGGTAGATGAGGTTGATGTTGCTGGCTTGCGAGGCAGAGTCGGTGCTGTGGAGCCAGATGTGGGCCATGGTGACTTTGCCGTATAGTCCCTCCACTCGGTCGAGCAGATGGATGAGATGGTAGCCGTAGCGGCTGCGCACAGGCTGGCTTACTTCGCCCACCTTGAGGGCGTAGGCGGCGTTCTCGAAGGGATAGACCATGTCGAAGACGGTGAAGTAGCCCAGGTCACCCTCGATGGGACGGGGCTCTGCGTTGGGGTTGCGACGGCGTATCTCTTCGCCTGCCACAACGTTGAAGTCTTCGCCCTTTTCGATGCGCTGACGCAGTTCAAGGATGTGGTTGTAAGCCTTCAGCGTGTCCTCGGGTGCGGCGTGCTGCTTGACGGGCACCAGGATGTGTGCGGCATGCAGCGAGGTGTGGTTGCGCTCGTAGGCTTCGGCAAGTATCTGCTGCAGCACAGCGGAGTCGATGAGATAGGATGCCGCAATCTCTTTGCGGTAGTGGTTCAGCTCGTTGAGCATGCGTGAGGCGGTGTCGAAGCCCCGCAGGTGCGCGTCGTGTTCCTTGGCGCGGAAGATGGCATACAGCTCCACGTATTCCTCAAGCGCGGCACGTTTCTCGGCGGCGGTGACGCCGGGCTTGGATGCCAGCTGTTGGCCGACGTTGTTGTTGAATTCTTTCATGAACTCCGACTGCCGTATCTGCTGGCCTGCTACCTCGATGACAACAGGGTCGCTCTGAGCGAAAAGTTGAATGTTGAATGTTGAGAGTTGAAAGATGGCTAACGCCAACAATATCTTCTTCATCTGTTTTTTGCTACGTTAATACTTATACTTAACTACTGTCTGTTTGACGGCTTATCTGGAATAGTTGGGGGCTTCGCGTGTGATGGCGATGTCGTGCGGATGGCTCTCGGTGCGGCCGGCAGCGGTGATGCGTATGAACTTGGCCTTCTGCAGGTCCTCGATGCTGGCACTGCCGGTATAGCCCATGCCGGCCTTCAGGCCGCCCACCATCTGGTAAAGCACCTCGCTGAGGGTGCCTTTGTAGGGCACGCGGCCCACCACGCCTTCGGGGACGAGCTTCTTGGCGTCGGTTTCCTTGTCTTGGAAATAGCGGTCCTTCGAGCCGCTCTGCATGGCCTCCAGCGAGCCCATGCCGCGGTAGCTCTTGAACTTGCGGCCTTCGAAGATGATGGTCTCGCCCGGAGCCTCGTCGACGCCGGCCACCAGGCTGCCCACCATGATGCTGCTGGCACCGGCGGCAATGGCCTTCACAATGTCGCCGCTGTAGCGGATGCCACCGTCGGCGATGACGGGCACATCGTAGCCGTTCTGCTTCAGGGCACCACAGACTTCGCAGACGGCGGTGAGCTGCGGCACACCGATGCCGGCCACAATACGTGTGGAGCAGATGCTTCCAGGTCCGATACCCACTTTGATGGCGTCGGCGCCGGCTTCGGCCAGCATCAGGGCTGCCTCGCCGGTGGCGATGTTGCCCACCACCACGTCGATATCCTTATAGGCTTTTTTCACTTTCTTCAGCGCTTCGACCACGCGGATGCTGTGGCCGTGGGCGGTGTCGATGACGATGGCGTCGGCGCCGGCCTTCACCAGGGCGTCCACACGGTCCATCATGTCGGGCGTGATGCCTACGCCGGCGGCCACGCGCAGACGGCCGTTGCTGTCTTTGCAGGCGTTGGGGCGCTCCTTGGTCTTCATGATGTCGCGGTAGGTGATTAGGCCCATGAATTGGCCTTTCTCGTTCACCACGGGCAGCTTCTCAATCTTGTGCTGCTGCAGTATGTCGGTGGCTTCGGCAAAGGTGGTGCCCACGTGCGTGGTGATGAGCTTGGTAATCATGATCTCGCTCAGCGGACGCTCCATGTCGCGCTCAAAGCGCAGGTCGCGGTTGGTCACCATGCCGATAAGCATCTTCTGTTCGTCGACGATGGGGATGCCGCCGATGCCATACTCTGCCATCAGCTTTAGGGCGTCCTTCACCTTGGCCTCTTTGCTCAGGGTGATGGGGTCGATAATCATGCCGTTCTCGGCACGCTTCACCTTGCGCACCTCGTTGGCCTGACGCTCGATGCTCATGTTCTTGTGCAGCACGCCGATGCCGCCCTCCTGGGCCATGCCGATGGCCATAGCGGCCTCGGTGACGGTGTCCATGGCGGCCGACACGAGCGGCGTGTTGAGCATGATGCGCTTCGAGAAGCGCGACGCTACCGAGACTTCGCGGGGCAGCACTTCTGAATAAGCGGGGACGAGCAGCACGTCGTCGTAAGTAAGGCCTTCGCCGATGAATTTAGAGGTGTCTGTATACATAATTGCGCAATTTTTTGTCTGTAAAATTAGCGGCAAAAATACGTTTTTTTTTCGATATGGCCAAATAAAATATACGCGCGTGTAAAATCCCACTGATTTACAATCGTTTGCCAGCAGTTCTTCAACAGTTCTTCAAGAAATAATTGAAGAACTGTTGAAGAACTGTTGAAGAACAATTGTCGAAATGTGGGAGTCAGGAGGTCGTTTACTTCTTGTTGCGAAGGTAGAGTTCGTTGAGGGTGCGGACGGTGACTTTCGCGTGGCTCACGTCGGCCTTGGGGTCGGCAGGGATGAAGGTGTTTGTGACGCTTTCGCCGGCACGGAGGTCGAAGAAGTTGCGTGTGAAATGGCCGTCGATGTGCGGGTCGGTGTCGATATAGACATCGTAGAGGTCAGTCCCGGCGATGATAGTCACCTGTAGTGATGAGTGGTGATTGGTGAGTGATGACTTGACGGTGTAGTGGGGCTCTGGATAAATGCGGTCTTTTGGAAAGACGCTGTAGTATTGTTCCCATTTCTTTAGGTCGACATGGTCGGCATAGAGGGCTTGTGCACGGTAGTGCAGCGCCTTCCAATTACCATAGTAGTCGATGCTGCTCCACGAGGCTACGGGCCAACAGTCGTTCAACTGCCAATAGAGGGTGCCCATGCAGTGGGGCTGCTGCTTGATGTGCTGGAAGATGCCGTAACCGGTGCCCCAGGCCTGTAATAGTTGGCTGACGTAGCAGTAGTCCTCGAGGTTCAAGGTCTTGCTGTCGAAGCCGTAGTACTGACGCATTGCCTTGTCAATGATTTGCAGGCCGCGAGGGTGCTTCTGGTGGCTGCGAAGGGTGGGGGAGTCGATATAGAGCTGGTCCTCGGGGCAGATCCGCTTGATGGTGCTCATCAAGGGGTAGCTCTGGAAGCCGTATTCGCTCATGAAGCGCCCCGTCTTCTCGGCGTATTTCTCGAAAGGCTCCTCGCCCCACCATACGCCCCAATAGTGGCTGTCGCCGTGGGTGACACACTCGGGGTGGCCCCAGCCGTAGAGCGGCGAGGTGGTGATATAAGGGCGCTGCAGCGGGTCGCAGTCTTTCACCGCTTGCGCGAGGATGCCCTGCTCGCCGAAAATAGTATCTATGCCATGCTGTAACTGAGCGCGCTGCTCGGGAGTCCACTTATAGACTTCCTGCCAACCCCAGTCTTCCCAGCCGTTCTTCACCTCGTTGTTGCCGCACCAGAGCACCACGCAGGGATGCTTCGCTATACGTCTGACATTTTGATAAGCCTCCTCCTTGATGCTCTCCAGCATCTCTGGGTTGTCGGGGTAGAGCATGGTGCTGAAGTTGAAGTCCATCCAGACCATCAAGTCCAGCGAGTCGCAGAGGTCGAAGAAGTAGTCGTGCTCATAGATGCCGCCGCCCCAGACGCGCAGCATGTTGAAGCCCGCCTCTTTGGCCGAGATGAGCAGCAGGCGGTAGCGGTCTCTGTTGGCTTTGTTGTCCACGGGGAAGCTATGGACGGGTATCCAATTGGCGCCCTTGATGAAGAGAGGCTTGCCGTCACGGTAGAAGGTGAAGCTCTGGCCGATAGAGTCCTGCTCCTGTCGGAGCTCTATGGTGGCTTTTCTAGCCTGAATAGCCAGGCTAGTATGGCTAGATTTATTAGTGATATATACCCGCTTCCAGATGCCGCAGGTGGTCAGCTTGGGGCCCCAGTCCCATCCCTGCTGGTAGGGTGCTATGCGCGTAAAGGCGCGCCGCTCAGGGAGCGGGATACCGTACCAAGATTCTTTGAGAGAATCGCCTGGAAGAGCTTCGCATTCTTCGTCGTAGTGTGTATTGGAGACAGGCCAGAAAGATAGCCCAATGTTGAGCGTGCTGTCGTACAGCCCCAGCAAGAAGTCGGAGATGAGGAATGTGTACTGGCAGAACATATTGTCCATTACATCTATGAGTTCTCCGTTGATAACGAGGGATGCTTGCCCGGCAAGGCCATCGAACACCAGCCAAAGAGTGTCGCCCTCGGGCAGATCGCTTTTTCGGATGGTGGTGCCATAGTACCACACGCTGTCGCCGACCCACCGCACCGAGTCCTCGTTGGTGCAGTAATACGGGTCGGGGATAATGCCGTTGGCCATCAAGTCGGTGTGGATGAATCCCGGCACCGTGGCGGGATACTCTTGCCCGTTGTATTCAAACTGCCAGTCGGTCAGTTCCAACTTGTCGGGCTTTGTCGTGCATGCCGCCAGCAGCAGTGGCAACAGCATTAAGTATAAACGTTTCATGCTATTTGGTCTTGAGAAAAGCGAAAAATACCGCCAGCAGGATGAAGACGAAGCTGACGAGGTGGTTCCAGCGGATGGGCTCGCTCTTGAAGACGGTGGCCACGATGACGGTGAAGACGGTCAGCGAGACACATTCGGCCAATATCTTGAGCTGCATCAGCGAGAAGGGGCCGCCATTGATCTGCGAGCCTATGCGGTTGGCCGGTATCATGAACGAATACTCGAAGAAGGCCACGCCCCACGAGGTGAGGATGATGAGTATCAGCGGCCAGCTGGTGTTGATCTTCAGCTCGGTGAGTTTGAGGTTGCCGTACCAGGCAAAGGTCATAAAGACGTTGCTCACGATGAGCAGCAGTATGGTGATTAGTGCTTTTGGCATATCAGTCGGATTAACATGGAATAGGCTTGGTTGGTGGTGCGATCGATGGTCTGCTGGCGGCGGTCGCCGTAGTGCATCAGCTGTGTGACGGTCTCGTCCTTGGAGCATACTGCCACCCAGACGGTGCCCACGGGCTTCTCCGGCGTTCCGCCGCCTGGGCCCGCAATGCCGGTGGTGGCTATGGCATAATCGGCGCCGAGGCGTTCGCGCACTCCCTCGACCATCTCGCGGACCGTCTCTTCGCTTACGGCCCCGTGAGCCACAAGCGTCTCGTGCTTCACGCCGAGGGCGCACTCCTTCACCTCGTTGCTGTAGGCAATGACGCCACCCTTGAAATAGGATGAGGCACCCGCCTGTGCCGTCAGCAGCCGTGCAATGTTGCCGCCCGTGCAGCTCTCGGCAGTGGCGAGAGTCTTGCCTTTTTCGATCAGTGTCTTGTGTACCAATTCGTCCAGTGTCTCGCCGTCCTCGCCGACAATGTATTGGCCGGCAAGTTTATATAGCTCGGGCAGGAGACTGTTTAAATTAGTTTGATTGGTTCCATTAGGAAACCTGGCTGTTAATCTCAGCTTCACCATTCCCGCCACGGGCAAGTAGGCTAGTTTGACGTTCTCGGGCAGTTTCAGTTCCCACGGCTCGATAAGGTCGCTCAGGAAGCTCTCGCCGATGCCCTGCACGAGGATGTTCTTGTTGATGATAACGTCTGTGTTAAAGGTCTTCTGTAGTTTGGGAATGACTCGGTTGCGCATCAGCCATTCCATCTCGAACGGCACTCCGGGCAGTGACACCAACACTTTGCCGTCGCTGTTGAACCACATGCAGGGTGCGGTGCCGAGGTCGTTGTTGAGCACTTCGCAGTTTTTGGGCACCAAGGCCTGGGCGCGGTTGACGGGCGTCAACTCGTAGCCGCGAGCGGCGAAGATGCGCTTCACGTTCTCCAAGGCCACTTCGCTCTCCACCAGCTCACTGTCGAAGTACTCACAAAGCAGTTTCTTGGTGATGTCGTCCTTGGTGGGGCCGAGGCCGCCGGTGACCAACACGGCGTCGCTTTCGCGCAGTGCCTCGTCCACGGCCACCCAAATGTCTTTATATACATCGCCCACCACCACGGTGTGTTTCACCTCCATGCCCGCCTCGGTGAGCAGACGGCTCATTGTCGAGGCGTTGGTGTTGACGACCTGTCCAATCAGCAGCTCGTCGCCGATATTGATGATTGTTACGTTCATAGGCTAAACTTCCTGTCGTATTCTGCGTAGCTGAATTCCAATCCGCTCTTCTCGTCAATCATTTGCTCTGTCTCATTAATCTTGGTGAACTCCGAGAGGTCGATGACGGGGAAATAGGTGTCGGCCTCGGGGAATTCCTTGTGCACCCAGGTGATATAGAGTCGGTTGACCCACGGCATCAGCATGTTATAGATGCGGCCGCCGCCGATGATGAAGACTTCGTCGTCGCAGTCCTTCAACAGGTCGAAGAGACCGTTTACCGAACGCACCACCTCAGCCCCATCAGGGGCAAATTCCTCGCTCTGCGAGAAAACGATATTACGGCGGCCCACAAGCGGACGTTTGGGCAGGCTCTCCCAGGTGCGGCGGCCCATGATGACGGGGTGGCCCATGGTCAGCTGTTTGAAGCGTTTGAGGTCGCCGCTGAGATGCCAGGGCATGTCGCCGTTGAGACCGATGGCGCGGTTCTCCGCTTGCGCCACGATGATGCTTAGGTTGGGTTTCTTGTTGATGTCTATCATTGTCTGAAAATCTTTGTTGCTCTGTCGAATATGCCGTTGCACCAGGCCAGGGCTAAGCCGTAGTTGCTCACGGGCACTCCAGCCTCCAATGCCGGTAGCAAACGAGCTTTGACCTGCTGCTTGGTGATGACGCAGCCGCCGCATTGGATGACCAGCGCATACTGCTTCAGGTCGGTGGGCAGGGGCGACAGACCGCCGATGACCTCGCACTGCAGCCGCTTGCCGGTGGCTTTCTGTAGCAGGGCGGGCAGTTTCACGCGGCCGATGTCCTCACAGGTGACGTTGTGGGTGCAGCTCTCCAGCAGCAATACGCGGTCGCCCTCCTTGAGGTTGCCGATGGTCTGTGTGCCACGCAGATACTCGTCGAAGAGCCCTTTCTGTCGCGCAAGTACCACGCTGAATGAGGTGAGTGGTATCTCTTCGGGAACCACGGCCGCCACTTTGGCAAACACCTGGCTGTCGGTGATTACCAGCTTCGTCTTGTTGTCTACCTCCAATTCCTCGGGTTGGCAGAACAGTGCCCTTGCGTGCAGGTCCATCAGGTCGCGTAGCACCTGTACTTGCGGCAGTATCATGCGCCCTTCGGGGGCGGAGGAGTCGATGGGGGTGACGAGCACCACCGTGTCGCCTTGTTGCACCACGTCGCTCAGCAGCGACCGTCCGCGATAGGCACTCTCAGGTAATGCTTCCTTTATCTGTGCTATCAACTGCTCTTTGTCGATGGGAGCGGCTTTGGTCAGTACTTTGAGCATCGGCGTGCCGTGCTCGGTGCACCAGCGTTCCACCATCTCCTCGGGCTCGCCGTAGGCTCCTTCGGTGTAGAGCAGCAGCGCCAGGTCCACTTCGGCCAAGACAGCCATACTCTTTTCCACGCGCTGGCGTCCCAGCTCGCCCTCGTCGTCAATGCCGGCGGTATCGATGAGCACCACGGGCCCTATGCCGCCAATCTCCATGCTCTTGCGCACGGGGTCGGTGGTGGTGCCGGCGGTGTCGCTGACGATGGCTATCTGCTGCCCCGTCAGGTAGTTGATCATCGTGCTTTTGCCTACGTTGCATCGGCCGAAGAAGCCTATACGCGGTTTCAACTCATTATTTTTCATGCTGCAAAAGTACTAAATAAAAAGCACATGGATACAGAAAGTTATCAACTACTGACCAACACCGTCTGTTCGACGCTTGTTCAACGGCAGTTCAACGGTATTTCAACGGAAAAAAGCGTTGAAATACCGTTGAACTGCCGTTGAGCTGTCGTTGAAGGATGGGAGGCTGGGCGGTGTGTCAGCGCAGTTCCACCACCGTGATGCCCTCGCCGCCGAGTTCCAGACGCTCGGGGTGGAAGGTGCGCACATCGCGGTTGGCGCGCAACTCTTCGCGGATAATCTGCATCAGTATGCCGTAGCCTTTGCCGTGCAGGATACGCACCTCCTTCTCGCTGAGCAGCAAGGAGGTGTCGAGGAATTGGTGCAGTTCGCTGATGGCCTCTTCGGCACGCTTGCCGCGCAGGTCGAGGGTGGGGTTGAACTTGGCGCGTTTTTCGTTGATATCATCATAGATGCCACGGCTGACGTTTACGGTCTTTTTATCCGAGGGTATCTTCTGCTTGGCGGTGCCTGTCAGGCGGCTGAGCGGGATGGTCATGCGGACGCTGTTGCTCTCCACCACGGCCTTCTTGCCTTTGATTTCCACCACCTGCCCGTAGGTCTCTTCGCCGTCGATGCGGACGATACTGCCGATTTGTATAGGCACCTCTTTGTTTCCGTCAGGGCGAGAAGAACTATCAGAAGGCTGTCGCTTTTCTTTTTGTTCTTTTAGTTCTGATTGAGCTTTAATATTCAACTCGGTTGCTTCAGCAAGGCGTGCGCGGGCCTGTTGGGTGGCCTCCTTCTCGGCTTGGGCACTCTTGATGTCGCTGATGGTGCGCTCCACGGTGCGGTTGGCGTCGGTGAGTATCTGCTGCGCCTCGCGGCGGGCACTACTGATTATCTCATGACGCCGGGCCTGCAGGTTGTCATTGAGGCGCTGGTATTTCTGTGTCACCTCGTTGAGGAAATCGTCAGCCACACGCAGCTCTTCGCGCTGACGGGCAATCTCCTGTTTGTCGAGTTCGAGTTGCTGCAATTGGTGCTCGAAATTGAGTTGTTCACGACCTACCTTGTCTCCAGCGCGGTCAAGTATTTCTTTGGGAAATCCTATGCTCTCGGCAATCTCGAAGGCGAAGCTGGAGCCTGGGTGCCCCACGGCGAGACGGTAGAGTGGCTGCATGGCGTCGGTGTCGAAGAGCATGGCACCGTTGGTTACAGCAGGCAGATGGTCGGCCAGCAGTTTGAGGTCGGCGAAGTGGGTGGTCACCACTCCGAAGCATCCCTTCTCGTATAGTTTCTCAAGCACAGCCTCGGCAATGGCGCAACCGGAACGGGGCTCGGTGCCGCCACCCAACTCGTCAAGGAGGAAGAGGGTGTCTTCTTTGGCTTCCGCGAGTAGCGCTTTCATGTTCTGCAGGTGAGAGGTGTAGGTGCTCAGATCGTTGTCGATGCTCTGCTGGTCGCCGATGTCGATGAAGATGCTGCCGAATATGCCGCACTCCGAGGTGGGGCGCAGAGGCACCGGCATGCCGCATTGCAGCATGTATTGTATCAGGCCCACAGCCTTGAGCAGCACCGATTTGCCGCCGGCATTGGGACCGGAGATGATTAGTATTTTAGTTGGTAGTTGGCAGTTGTTAGTTGATAGTTGGAGGTTGAAGGGGACGACAGCGTCTTTTTTCTGCAAGAAGAGTATCGGGTGGCGGGCGTCGAGCCACTCAATTCTCGGCTCGGCGTGCAGCTGTGGCACGCTGGCGTTCAGCTCTACGGCCACGCGGGCTTTGGCGCGCAGGAAGTCGATGCGGGCCAGGAAACGGTAGGCCTCCTCAAGTTGCGGCAGCAGGGGACGCAGGCGGTCGCTGAAGGCCAACAAGATGCGCTGCACTTCGTGACGCTCGTCGAACTCCAGCTCGCGCAGGTCGTTGCCCAGCTCCACCACCTCGGCGGGCTCCACAAAAGCTGTCAGGCGTGTGGCACTCTCGTCTTGTATCAGACCCTTGACCTTGCGGCGGTGGGTGGTGAGCAGCGGAATGACGGGACGGCCGTCACGGATGGTCACCTCGGCGCCCTCGGGAGCCCAGCCTTCGCGTTTGGCACGAGCCAGCTGGTGGTTGATCTGTGCATCCACCTCGGCAGCCTTGCGGGCCTTAGTGCGCCGAATCTCGGCAAGGGCGGGGGAGGCGTTGTCGTACAGTTCGCCGTGGTCGTCGATGAGTTTGCCTAATAGCGAGTTGATGACGTTGAGTTGCGAACTCTTGCCACCGTAACCAAGTTCCACCTCAATGGCGAGGTTGGCCAATTTGGGGTATTTGTGTTTGTCGGGCAAGTCCGGCTTGTCTGACAGGTCGGACACCAGGAAGTTGTAACATTCACGGATGGTGCGCAGCGAGAGTTTCAAATCAAAGAGGCTCTCTAAGGGGATAATGGTGTTGCCCACGTGCAGGTGGGTCAGTATGGGGGTGAGGTCGATGAAGTCCTGCTGCGGGAAGGCGTTCTCCATCAGCACAATGTTGCGCATCTCCTCCACTAATTGCAGTTCGTGGCACAGGACCTCGTAATCGGACATGAAGCGCATCTCCTCTACCATGCGCGTGGCGAGTGCATTGGTGGTTTGTTCTGCTACCAGATTGCGTATGCGGTCGAAGCCAAGTTTCTGTTCTATATTGTCCATTTAGTCGAAGTCGAGGTAAAAAGGCCAATGTTCCCTGAAAGTGTTGAGTTTCTCCTTGTCGAGGGTGGCTGTGGTGCCGGGGAGCACGAAGCCTTTGTAGTCGATGATGGCGCTGTCGCCCGTGTAGGGTATGCCTGCGCCGTCGGTGCCGGCCCTGTTGCAGCCCACCACATAGCATTGGTTCTCGATGGCGCGGGCCTTGAGCAGGGTGGTCCAGGCCTCATGGCGGCTGCCGGGCCAATTGGCGCAGAGCAGCAGCAGGTCATAGCCCATATTGTCGTTGCGCAACCACTTGGGGAAGCGCAGGTCGTAGCATACGGCGGGTTTTATCTTCCAGCCGCGCCATTCGAACACCTCGCGCCGTGTGCCACGGGCTATCTGGTCGGCCTCGCCGCTGACCCGGAAGGTGTGTCCTTTGTCGTAGGTGCCGAAGGTACCGTCGGGGTAGACCCAATGCAGTCGGTTGTATATCTTGCCCGCATCCATCACAATCCAAGTGCCGACAAAAAGCAGGTCATATTGTGCAGCCATGCGGCGGGTCCACTGCAGCGTAGGACCTTCCTGCTCCTCGGCCAAGGCAGCCATGTGGTCGCCGAAGCCGGTGGTGAAGGTCTCGGGCACCACGAAGAGGTCGCTTTTGGGTGCGGCGGCTAATGTCTCCTCGACACAGTGGCGGTTGGCCTCAGCATTGCCCCAGACAATGTCCTGCTGAAAAAAAGTGACAACGAGCTCATTCATAGCGGTGGCAGGTGTTAAAGTCTTCTTGCAACTGCTGTTGCAACTCTTCGGCGTTGTTGAAGCGAACGATGTCGCGCAGGCGGTGATGGAATTCGACAGTAACGGTCTCCCCATAGAGATTGCTGGCGAAGTCAATCAGGTGCACCTCAAGAGAAGGCTTGTCAATGTCAAATGTGGGTATTGAGCCTAAATTCGCCATCCCCTTCACGTTTAACTCGTCACCTTTCACCTTCACAAAGTAGACGCCCTCTTTGGGTAGCATCTTGCGGGTGCTGTCCAGCGAGATATTGGCCGTTGGGAAGCCGAGGGTATGTCCCACGCCGCGCCCGTGCTGCACGGTGCCGCTGATGCTGTAGGGACGTCCCAGCAGCGTGGCGGTGTCTTCGACACGCCCTTCCGTGAGCGTGTTGCGGATGCGGCTCGAGCTGATGGGGTGGCCGTCGATGAGGAAAGGCTCCCCTTTCTGCAGCGTGAAGCCCAATTCGGTGGCCAGCTGTGGCAGGCGGTCGAAGTCGTCGTGCTCTCTGTTGCCGAATCGGCTGTCATATCCAATGAGCAATCTGCGCATGTGCAACAGTTCATATAGTGTCTGCGCCATCTCACAAGCGGTCATTTGTGCCACCTCTTTTGTGAATGGTAGCACAGCAACATATTTTACCCCTGCCTCGAAGAGTAGCCGCAGATGTTCCTCGGGGTCGTCGAGCCAATACTCGCTGTCGCGGCGGCCGAGAACAAAGGAGGGGTGCGCCGTCAACGTCACTACAAGAGGTGAAAGGTGAGAGGAGAAAGATGGAAGTTGGGAGAGCAGGTGCTGGTGGCCGCGATGCACGCCGTCGAAGACGCCGACAGTGATGGCGGTATCTTCGCGGATGGCATCTATGGGACCGTTTATATCGTAGAGTTGGAACATCAGCGCAGGCGAAATTTAGGATAGAAACTCAAGACACATCCGGCGGAATATTGCACCTGCCGTTCGCCGATGTCGTAGTGCGCCGAACCTTCGATGTGCAGACAGAAGGGTTCGTCTGTGGGACTCCACTTGTACCAGGCGCGGAGTGAGAGCATCTCGGTGCGGTCGAAGACGGTGGTGCCGTCGACCGACGAGAGGTTGCTGTAGAGCCAACTGCCCATCAGCGGCACAAATCGTTCGCCTCGCCAATAGCTGAGTTGCAGGCCTGCCCTATTACGGTATTCGGCAACGAGTTCGGGGTAAAGTCCCCAGCCGTGGGTGAACGGCACAGCGTTGTTGCCGTGCTGGTGGTACAGCATGGCGTAGCATTTCATGGCGATGGTCCAATAATCGGTGGCGTAGTAGTTTATTCCCAATCCGGTGGCGGCGTTGAAGTTGTTCTGTATAGGTGTGGTTTGCGCCAACACTTGTCCCCCGACATGCTGTGCAATGAAATGTGCGGGTAGCATGAGGGAAAAGTCGGTGGAGGGAATGTCGAAGAACAGTTTTCCGGACAGCCCCATGGTGAAGCGCTCCTGACGCGGACTCTGGTTCCAGATAAACTCGCGCCAGTCAATCCACAGGTTGGCATGCCCCCAGTCGTTCCAGGCATCCAGCATGAGGCCACATTCCGGGTCGGCGGCGATCTCGCGTTCGATGTTCCTGAGCGGTTGTGGCAGGAGGTGGTTTTCTGAGGGGTTGATCGAGCCTAATGTAAGCTCCAACCCTTTTGCAATTTGCAGCTTGGCCTGCAGCCAAGGCACGACATGCATCCACGTCGATGTGTCGCTATAGTCGGGCAGCACTCCGTAGCTCATCGTGTTGGGATAGCTATGGGCACCCCAGTAGTGCAGCCAGCTGACCCCACCTTCGAGGGTGAGGTGCTTGCCGTTGCTCCAAATCAACTTGGGAGTCAGGTGGAAGCCAGGCAGGGTATAGCCTTCGATGCGGCGCCCGAAGTATTCGTTGTCCCAGAAGAAAAGGTATCCGTTGACGCGAAAAGAGAGGGTTGTGCTGTCGGTGGGGCTTTGGGCTTGGATGGAATTAATGGGCATAATGGACAATATACCCATTATACCCATTAAGCCCATTAAACCCAGCAGCTTCCTCATTTACCTAGCGCGTTGATGATAGCCTCCTCGATGGCGGCGCCGCACAGGTCGCGGGCCAGGATGGTGCCGTCGGGGCCGATGAGCATAATCTGCGGGATGCCGCTCACGCCGTAGGTGTCGGTGGCGGTGCGGGTGCTGTCGACCAGCTGGGGATAGGTGATGCCGAGGTCGGCCATCACTTTCTCATGGGCGGCCTTGCGGGCTTCTGCATCGCCGCGCTCCCAGACGTTGAGGCCCACGATGACGAGGCCCTTCTTCTCGTATTTCTTCCACAGCGGCACCAGGTTGTCCTTGATTTCGTTGCGGCAGGGACCGCACCAGCTGGCATAGAAGTCCACCAGGGCCAGCTTGCCGTCGATGAGGTCGCTCAGCTTGCCGTCGACACCCTGAATGTCGGTGTAGTGTTTGCCGGCCGAGGTGGCCTCGATGGCGCGCAGTTGGCTGAGGCGGGTTTGCACCCGTTTGCTGTTGGCAACATTGGGCGAAGCGGTTCGGAGGATGCTGTCAAGCTCACTATAGGTGAACTCGCCTACTTGTACGATATCCTCCATGGCCATCACGCCCAGCAGGTTGTCCTTGTTTTCGTTATAGAGTTTCCAATTGGCCTCGAGCATGCGAGTGTTGCCGAGGGCTTCCAGGCTGTCGAGCACTCGTTCGGCATCGGCGCGCTCCTGGGCGTTGGTTGCAGCGTAGTAGAGGGGGAAATATTCTTCCATGCTCTCCTCGATGTCGCTCAGGTCGAGGCTGTGGTTGAAGGCATAGTATTTGTCGTTGAGAGGTGTGCCGCCGATGCTGTCGTTCACAATGACGATATTGCCGGGCTCCACTACGACGTAAAGGAAGAAAGGTAGGTCGGGGCCGCCGATGGCAGCCATCCAGGGCTCCTCGACGGTGCCGCGGAAGGTGAACTTGCCGTTGGTCACGACAACGCTGTCCACAGGGCCTTCGCTGTCGCTGCATGAACCAGAGGATAAAGCATTGGTCACATCCAGCAGGTAGAGCCACTGTCCCTCCAGCTCGGGGCTGTTGACGGTGCCGTTGATGGTGAATTGGTGTTTGCCGCCACAGCTCGCAAGGAGCATAAAAAACATTGCGGCACAAATGATTGCACTGATCTTTTTCATTTCCATGAATGTTATTACAAACTGCAAAGATACAAAAAATAATATATATATCGCGCTAAACTTTGATTCCCGCTGGAGACACTCCTATACAACTCCCTCCAAGCACCCACGGTTCGCCACTTGATTAAAGGTTGTTCTTCGGTCGTTCTTTGGAAAAAAGCAAAGAACGACCGAAGAACAGGTGATGAACAGTCGGAGTCAGAGTCGATTAGGAGGGACGGAATGCACTTTATTTTGCTTGTATCATTTTTTTTCTATATTTTTGCATCTTCAAATATAGATGTCATGATGGATATGAAACGGCATAAGATACAGAGCAGTAGCCTTTTGGGTGTTGCTGTCTTGCTGTTTTTCGTGGCTTTTGCCAACGTGGCCGGCGCTCAGTCGGGCCTCTATGTGCCTTCCAACAAGCCGGTGCGCGACATGAAAAAGGCCCTCACCAACCCCGAGTGTTTCTACCTGGTGCTGCACCACAACGCCTCGCAGAGCGCCTATTCCACCCCCGACCTCGACCTGCTCGACTCGGCCTACCGCATCGCCTTCGACCAGGGAAACCCGATGTACTACACCATGACCATTGAGGGCTACGGCGGCAGCAACGAGTCGCTGACGCGCCAGCGGGTCGATGCCGTCTACCGCTACTTCTCTATGCGCTGTCGCTCCAACTTCCCCATCCGCTACGCCAAGAACAAGATACACTGCTCGTGCAAGGGCGACACTACCGAGGTGCTGCGTTTCGAGGTGCCGGTCAGCACCATGGTGTATAAATACTCCGAACTGCCTGAGGCGCGCCGTGTGCTGAACAAGAGCGTCGACCTGGCAGGTTGTGTGCTCGTCACTTTCCGCAACAACCCCGACGAGTGCGTGGGTAGTGCACGCGGCTGCTTCGTGCCTGCGCGCGACACTCTGGTGCATGGCTACTATGCCTCGATGCTGCTCAGCAAAGGGTCGCTCTATGCTGTGCAGAACACCAAGGACACCTGCCCCTCCGGCTTTTCGGTGAAACTTGACGACCACCTCGACTATCGCGCCATCCTTGATGCCTACCACCTCATTCCCCATCGCAAGCAGGTCCTCGCCATGGCGGGCTACATCGTCATCAACAGCCAGCTGCCGGTGAGTATCGACTCCTGCTCCGAGACACAGCGCGACTCGGTGTTTATCCGCATCCCCGCCACACAGGAGCAGCTGGACGCCAAACTGAGGTTCTTTGCCAAGGTGAAGACTTCGCGCGGCATGGAATACAAGGCCCTGCCCACCCGCAAGCTCCCCGGCAAGGGACAGATTACCCTGCAGGCGCCCATCAATATCACTCAGTTCGATACCATCTACCTCGGCAAACGCCTACAGGACAAGGAGGTGGGCAAGTACTTCTATGAGGTCGACAGCCCCACTGAAGCCGCCTCGTTTGCCGTCGGCAATCGCTTCTATGTGGCCTCGAAGCCTGGCAAGAACGGCGAGCCGCAGATGAAGAAACCCCTGAAGCAGCTTTTCCGCATCATCCCTGAGCAGGAGGACGAGATGCCCGCCGGCCGTCCCAAAGTGAACAATCCCGATGAAATTATAGAAGACTAATGGCTTATTTGCAAACCGATGTCACGAAGGTCACCACGCGTGCCCTTCAGAATATGAAGCTCCACGGCGAGAAAATCGCCATGCTCACGGCCTACGACTATTCGATGGCCTCGCTCCTCGAAAGCGCCAAGATTGACGTGGTGCTGGTGGGCGACTCGGCCGCCAATGTCATGGAAGGCCACAAGACCACCCTCCCCATCACCCTCGACGAGATGATTGTCTATGCCACCAGCGTGGTGCGCGCCATCAACCGCGCCCTTGTGGTGGTCGACATGCCCTTCGGTACCTACCAGGGCAACTCCAAGCAGGCCCTGGCCAGCGCCATCCGCATCATGAAGGAGACCGGCGCCGACGCTATCAAGCTTGAAGGCGGCGAGGAGGTGCTCGAGAGCGTGCAACGCATCCTTTCGGCGGGTATTCCCGTAATGGGCCATCTGGGTCTCACGCCGCAGAGCATCAATAAGTTCGGCACCTATGCGGTGCGCGCCACCGACCAGGAAGAGGCCGACCGTGTGAAGCGCGACGCCCTCATCTTGCAGGAGGCCGGCTGCTTCGCCATTGTGCTGGAGAAGATCCCCGCCTCGCTGGCGGCCGACGTGACCGAGTCGCTCAAGATACCTACCATCGGCATCGGCGCCGGCCAGGCCACCGACGGCCAGGTGCTGGTGCTGCAGGACATGCTGGGCATCACGCGTCAGTTCAAGCCGCGCTACCTGCGCACCTACGGCACCTTCGGTGAGGATATAGCCAACGCTATCCGCCACTACATCAGTGACGTAAAGAGCGGTGACTTCCCCAACGAAAAGGAGCAGTATTAAAATTTTAGAAGTATAAAAGTAGGTGAGTTATGAATTAGACTATGCTGGCGTATAGTCTAATTCATTTCTTTGTTGTTTTTCTTTTTGAGTAGACTATAATCTATCAGTGTCATTATCCCAGCACCAGTAAAAACCAAAAGGATGTCAATCAAAACAAGCTTGAGTGTTACGTCATGGTGAACAAGTAAATGGGTTATTACGACTACAATTGTTAATGTAACGACACTTCCAATAAAGGATTCAATTAGCTTTTTCTTCATGATGTTTGGTTTTTATTTGAGGTGGTTCTACTCTACTACCTCAGAAGTCAGTTCTTTGTCGAGTAGGGCCTGGTGCATGGGCAGCAGGTCGCTGTAGGAGCCCTGTTTCACCACGCAGCTGCCGTGGCAATGCACCAGGATGGCGCACTGCTCGGCCTGCTCTTCAGTGTGGCGGCAGATGTCCACCAGAGCCTTGATGACATAATCGAAGGTGTGCACGTCGTCGTTGTAGAGCATCAGGCTGCAGCCGCTGTCTTCCAGCGTGTCCACCTCCTCCTCAACTTCGGGGCTGATGTATGGTTTCTGCTCACTCATCGCTTATCACTAATAACGCCACCGCCTGTGCGCTGATGCCCTCCATGCGGCCTTCGAAGCCGAGGCGCTCGGTGGTGGTGGCCTTGACCGACACCTGGTCGATGTTGATGCCCAGGGTGTCGGCAATGTTCTGCCGCATCTGCGGTATGTGGGGCGCCATCTTGGGCTGCTGAGCCACGATGGTGCTGTCTATATTGCCCACGCGGTAGCCGTGCTCGGCCAGCAGGTGTCCCACATGCGCCAGCAGCTTCAGGCTACTGATGCCCTTGTATTGCGGGTCGGTGTCGGGGAAGTGCTTGCCGATGTCGCCCAGCGCGGCGGCGCCCAGCAGGGCGTCGCAGATGGCGTGCAGCAGCACGTCGGCGTCGCTGTGCCCTATCAGGCCGTGGGTGTGCGCTATCTGCACGCCGCCAATCCACAGCGGCAACCCCTCGCCCAGGCGATGCACGTCATATCCTGTCCCTATTCTCATTTTTCGGGCATAAGGTCCATCGACAACTGTATGCGGATGGTGTTCGACAGGGGGTTGGTGGAGAGTTTGGTGGTGGGGATAAGGTAGGCGAAGTCGAACGAGAAGATGTTGTAGCGCAGGCCGATGCCGACGGTGGCATACTGACGGCCGCCTTTGTTCTCGTGCTCGTAGAAGTAGCCGGCACGCACCGCCAAGAACTCCTCGTACCAATACTCGGCACCCGCCGACAGCTGTATCTCCTGCAGCTCCTCGCTCATGCCGCCCGGGGCGTCGCTGAACGATTGGAACACGCCCGCCATGGGGCTGATGTTGTTGTATTCCTGCAACGACTGTATGCCGTCCACGCTGTAGGTGCGGAACTTGGGCGTGGGCACCAGCAGCTTGTTCAGGTCGAGCATGACCGACACCTTGTTGTGCTCGTCAATCTCGTTGGTGTAGCGGCCGCCGATGCGCAGGTTGGCCGGCAGGAACTCGCGGTTGTTGTTGGCGTCGCTGTAGGAGAGCTTGGCGCCGAGGTTGGAGATGAAGGCGCCCAAGGCGTAGCTCTGTTCCTTGTCGATGGTGTTCTGGTAGTAGAGGCCGATGTCGGCAGCTAACGAGTTGGCCGCGTGGGTCTCCTGGTTGCCGCTACCGTCGTTGATGGTCTGGCCGTTGGTGAGGTCGCTACGCATGAAGCGGCCCGAGGCGCCGAGGCCCAGATTGTCGGTAATCTTCAGCGCATAGGTCAGGTCGAAGGCAAATTCGTTGGGGTGCAGCACCATGACCTTCATGCCTTCGTTGTCGGTCATGTCGATGTCGCCCAGCGAGAAGTAGGTGAGGCTGGCCGCCACGGTGCCGCGGCTGCCCAGCTTGTAGTAGCCGCCCAGGTAGAGCAGGTTCATGTCGCCCACGTTGAGGTTGCGCAGCCAGGGGATGAAGGTGGTGCTGACGCCGAAGGTGCCTTCGGTGAAGGCGAATTTGGCGTTGTTCCAATGTGCCGAGTAGGCGTCGGGGGTGGTGGCCACACCCACGTCGCCCATGCCGCTGCTGACGGCGTCGGGGGCTATCAGCAGTATAGGCATGCCGGTGCTGATGTAGTTCTGGTTGCCTGATTGGGCCCACAGGCCGGTGCCCAGGGCGATGAGTATGGTCAGAAGGGTGAGTTTCTTCATTCGGTTGTTTGTCTGTTTTGTGCTAAATAACGTGCTTGGTTATGTTTTATTGTATCACCTGACGATACATTTTGTTGTTTGCTGGTAGGTGGTGCCGTCGGTGTCTATGACTATCATGCGGGCCAGATACAGACCTGCCGGCACCGTGCCGAGGTCCCAGACGACGGGCCCCACCACATAGCCGTCGGCCGACACCGCGGGGGAGAACGAGGCCACGCGCTGTCCCTGGGGGCTGTAGATCTGCAGCTCGGCCGAGGCCACTTTCGTCGTGTTGTTCACCTCCAGCAGGAAGCGGGTGCTGCCCGAGGCGGGGTTGGGCCAGCAGCGCAGGTCGGAGAGGCTCAGCGTGTCGGCGTTGCGCACGGTGAAGCCGATGGTCGCAGTGGCCGAGAGGTTGAAGATGTTCCAGGCCTTCAGCGTCAGGGTATGTTCGCCAGGCGTCAGGCCGTTGAATTGGTAGACCACCGAGCCGCCGCCCCCTTGCTCCACGTCGGGCTGATACAGGTCGTTGAGCACCACCAAGCTGCCCGGGTTGCCGTCGAGCACGGCCGTGATGTCGTGCCCCAGGCCGGCGCCGGCGTTGATGCCGGCCGAGTCGAACAGGTGCGCTATCAGCGTGGGGTTGGCGTCGGTGAGGCCGCCCGAACGGAAGTTAGTGTCGCCGATGAAGAGGCGGATGACGGGCGCCGACGCCGCTATGTCGGCCGAGTCGTTGAAGCCGCCCAGCAGCAGCTGGTTGTAGCAGCCTGTGGCGTGGTCGGTGGCCGACTTGGCATAGTGGCTCAGCTTGGCGTAGTCGTATTGGTAGGCCACGTCGCGCGGCACGATGAAGCTGTACTCGAAGCGGCCGCCCACCACGGCGTGGCTGCCGCGGTAGAGGATGTTCTTCTGCTGCGTGAAGCTCACCTCGGTGCCCGGGTTGTCGTTGGCCAGGGTGGAGGTCTGCACAGCACGGTCGTAGACGATGGGGTAGAGGGTGCCCTCGAAATCGGTCAGCAGCACCCCGTTGCTGTCTTGCACCTCGCCGCTCACGGTGACGCGCGACAGCACGGTGGCCGTGTCGTCGACGCCCTCGCTCACGGGCCGCTCGTTGATGTGGGTCACCACCACGCGGTTCTCCGGCTGGCTGAGGCGCAGCGCGGGGTCGCCGGTGAGGCCTATGCTCTGCGACACCGCCGTGCGGCACTTGGCCAGGCGCAGCGCGTCGCCGATGGTGTTGTGCGGGTCGAGGGCATAGCAGATTACGTCGTTGTTGAAGCGCTCGGTGTGGCTGATGGGCCGCGAGGCGCTGATGACGGCGATGGCCGCCGCCGGCGCCAGCTGGCAGGCTTCGGCGCCGCAGAGGTCCTCCGGCTGGTCATATTTGCCGTAGGAGCAGGTGCTGGTGACGAACAGCGGCAACCGGTCGGTATTGGTGTAGGTGTCTATGTCGCTCAGCTCGATATAGCGCTCGGTGCCGATATAGGTGGCCGAGCCGTGGCCTATATAGTTGAGCAGCAGGCAGCCGTTGTTGATACGCTGGCGCAGGGCGTTGTTCAGGTCGGGATAGTAGGAGCCTATGGCGCCGCTGCTCTGGTGGTAGGCGTCGGCGTAGAGTTTGTCGACATTCAGTTGCGGGAAGCGCTGCCCTATGTTGCGCGCCACCACCTCCGACGAGTGCGCGAAGGCGGTGTCATAGGGCTTGCCGGGGTCGGCGTCGTCGGCCAGCAGGGCCACGTGGTTGCGCCAGTCGCCGTGCTGCCCTTCCGTCAGCAGGTCGCGTCGCGTCAGGTAGCCCTCAATTTTGTCCACCATGTGAGTGGCTTCGGCCACCGTTCTGGCCGGCAGGCGTCCGATGCCCACCTCCAGCGGCTCGGTAGGGGCGCCGCGCCCCTCGTCGGCCAGGTAGCCCAATATGTCGTCGCTGCAGTAGGACTGCCCGTCGTCGTCAAACGAGAACTGTGTCTCGTAGGTGACCAGCGTGGCGGTGCCGCTGCCCAGCAGGTTGCGGTTGTCATAGCTGCCCTTGCCCAGTAGCAGCAGGTAGCGCGGCGCCCGGTCGGGGTGCGTGGCCTTCAGGTGGCGCAGCAGCGAGCGCAGGGCCATCGGGTCCTGCTTGCCCGACGAGAACTCGTTGTACACCTGCTCGTCGGTGGCCACCAGCGTGGAGAGGCCGTCGAACACCTCGTGCAGCGCGGCCACGCGGTTCGCCTGGTCGGCCAGGTGCTTCAGGGTGACGACCACCAGGTCGGCGGCAATGCTGCCGTGCAGGTTCTGGTTGTCAAGGGCGCCGATGGAGGCGGGGCTCAGGTATTGGCTGCCGTCGAAGAGCACATAGCGGCGTGCTCCGACGGTGCTGTCGCTCCACACGCCCGCGGCCACGCTCATCTCGCGCTCGGCGCCGGCGCTGGTCACCTCCCACACCCTCATCCCTGTGGCGTTGCCGGTGGCGCGGAAACGGGCCGCCGAGCCCAGCGCCTGGTCGTTGCGCACCAGCAGCTGGCCGCCACTGAAAGCGAGCGGCGCGTGGCCGTTGAGCTCTATATAGTCGAGGTATCCGGCCGCCGAGCTCTCGCCGGCCGTATAGGTGAGGCTGAATGTGAACGCGGTGGCGCCCGAATTAATCTGGTCGAGGGTGGTGGCATACACCTCCTGGCCCGTGATGGAGAGGTGGTTGCTGTAGTTCGAGGTGCTCACACTGAAGCTGCCCGTGGCCGAGGATTTGTTGGCCAGCGCGTAGCGCAACCTGACGACGCCGTCGGCGTTGCCCGGCAGCGTCAGGCTGAAGGTGCGCGTGGGGTTGGTGTTGCTGAACTTCTCGCCCATCCACAGCTGCCCGCTGCCGAAGATGTTCACCAGGTCGTTGTCCACATGCGTCACCGCTGTGTAGCTGGTCACTTCGGTGGAGGCCGTCACTGCGGGCGCCGTGGCGATGCGCCGTTGCTCGGGGGCGTTGACGGTCAGGTAGTAGTAGTTGCGCGTGGCGTAGGCGTGGCGCTCAAACTCCCAGCGCCCGTCGGCGGCCACATAGCGCCAGCCGCCGGCCCCTTCGCCGAAGAAAAGCAGCTCGTCGCCGCTGTCGAAGCGCCCGTTGCCGTTGTGATCCACAATATCGATGGTCACCGGCTGCAGGTCGCCCGTCGGCGTCTGGCTGTTGTAGAGCGACAGCATGCCGCCGCCGGCACCGTAGAGGCCTATGCTGTCCGTGCTAACCCCTTGCAGCGCAGGCACATCGGCGGTGGTCAGGCGGTAGAGGCCGTCGGCGTTCACGCCCACCTTCCACCAAGCGCCGCTCCGCAGCACCGACCCCTGCGCCGTCGCACCCAGCGTCAGCAGCATCAGCGATATGTATAACAGGCCCTTTTTCATAGGTTCAACCTTCAATAACGCCCCTTTATATAAAATATTGTATCGGACGGTCGAAAAATATATCGTGCACGACATAAATGGTAGTCGGAGGCCGGTTGTTTTTCTTTTTTTTACCTTTCACCTCTCACCTTTCACCTTCTCTCTAACACCGCCCTAACACTCACTGTTGTCCCATTGTTGTCCCATTATTGTCCCATTGTTGCCCCATTAAAAATGGGAAAACAATGGGACAACAAGCGGACAATAAACGGACATCAGTCGG
>JAGCOF010000034.1 GCA_017645585.1 Bacteroidales bacterium | reverse complement strand
TCGAATAATACGTTATTATCTATTTATTAACACCGCCACATCACCAATTGTACAACGGTAGTTCTTCACCAGTTCTACAAAAAAAAATTCAAGAACTGTTGAAGAACTACCGTTGAACAATTGGTGATGTGTCGGTGTTAATAAATAGATAATAACTTATTATTCTATATGTCGCTAAATTATTGTATATTTGCAATTGGATTATGGCAGCCATCGTGGCTGTAAATTGTTGTGCGACATGCAGATTGAATGTAGACATACCTTTGTGTTCGACGGCGGTTGGGACGCTGCCGCAGTGCGCAATGCCCTTGGCGGTGCCCGGCACATCGTCTTGGTGGCCCACACCAACGCCGACGGCGACGCCGTGGGTTCACTTACCGGCATGTATAGTCTGCTCTGTCGTGCCACACGTGCCACCGTCACCCCCATGCTCCCCGACGGATGTCCTGACGATCTGGCCTGGCTGCCCTGCACCGACCATATCCTCAGCGGTGTGGCGCAACCCGAAGCCTGCCGCAAGGCCATCGGCGAGGCCGACACGATTATCGGACTCGACATCAGTGGCCTGGACCGCACAGGCAATCTGGCCGACCATCTGCGCGCCTCCTCGGCACAGCGCATCCTTGTCGACCATCACATCGGCCCCGACCGCGAGAATTTCGGCCTTGTGGTTTCCGAACCCGAGATTTCGAGCACCTGCGAACTTGTCTTCTGGTTGATGCGCCAAGCCTATGGGCTCGACATCTTCAGCCCCAAAGCAGCCGAAAGCCTTTATACGGGCCTCTGCACCGACACCGGCAACTTTGCTTTCAGCAACACCCATGCAAGCCTCTACTTGGCCGCCGCCGAATTGATTGACTGCGGCATCGACCCTATGAGGATCAACCGCGACATCAAGAATGTTTTCACCGAGGCGCGCCTCAAGTTCTTCGGCCACGCCATGGCCGAGCGCCTGACGGTGTATTATGAACAGAAAGTTGCCCTGATGGTGCTCACTGCCGAGGAGATTGCCTCCTACGGAGTGGTCAGCGCCGACCTGACAGGCCTTATCAACGAGGTAATGAAGTTGCGCGACGTGGATTGCGGCGTGCTGGTGCGCGAGGAGAAGGGGAAAGTGAGGCTGTCGCTGCGCTCGAAGGTGCACTACGACGTCAACCGGTTGGCATCGGAGATGTTTGGCGGCGGCGGCCACGAGCGTGCTGCCGGCGCCACCAGCCTGCTGACGCTGGCCGAGACAGTGGCCATTGTTAAAAAGAAACTCAACCTTGAAGACCGTTAAGCTCATACTACCCCTGCTCTGCCTGCTGGCTGTCGCCTGTCGCGACGTGCCTGTGGTAGAGGTCGGCCCGCAGAAGGGCGACACGTTGAAGGAGAGCCTGATCAACGCCAACCGCATCATTGCGCAGAGCGAGGATCAGCAGATTGACGCCTACCTGGAGCGTCGCGGATGGTCCAAAGAGAAGCTGCCCAACGGAGTGTGGGTGGCGGAGTATGAGAACAGCGAAACACCACTTGGACAGGCAATAGGCTATGAAGACACCGTGGCCATCCGCTACCGTGTGGAAACATTGGGTGGCAACAACATCTACGATTGGCGCACCAACACGGTAATCTGTGGCCACCTGCAACCCATCCGTGGACTCGATGCCGCGCTGCGCACACTGCACAGTGGCGCCACAGCACGTGTCATCGTGCCCTCGGAACAGGCCTACGGTGTGTTGGGCGACGGCGACCGCATCCGCACCCGTATGGTGCTGGTATACATTGTGGAGGTGGAAGAAGTAAGAAAAAGTAACAATTAAATAAAACAAATAAACAACAATCACATACAAATGAAAAAACAAATCAAATTGGCCACACTGTTAGTGGCCGGAACAGCAATGCTGGCCGCATGTGGCAGCGGCGACATGAAGGGTTATAAGCAGACCGAGAACGGCCTTTACTACCGCTTCGAGCAACAGGACAAGAACGCACAGCAGGTTGAAGAGGGTGATGTCCTGGTGGGCGAAATGACCATCCGCCTCGACACCACGGTGCTGCGCACCAATGTGGGTCGCACCGAGCGCCTGATGCCCGCCATCCCGATGTACGACGGAGTGTTGCACGAAGGTATCATGATGATGCATGTGGGCGACAAAGCCACCTTCGCTATCGAGGCCGACAGCATGGCCAAATTCATGCAGCCCAACCAGATGCCCCCGATGTACGAGAAGGGAAAAGGTATGAAGTTCTACTATGAAATCAACCTGCAGGACATCGTCACCAAGGACGAATTTGCCGCCGAGCAGGCCAACTACGAGGCCGAGATGGAGAAAGCTCGTGACGCCGAGCCCGAGCTGATTGCCAACTACGTGAAGGAGAACAACATCAAGGTCCAGCCCAACGCCGATGGCCTCTATGTCATCGTCAAGAAGCAGGGCAAGGGCACCAAGGTGGCTGTAGGTCGTCAGGTGGCCATCCACTACACCGGTCGCTTGATTGACGGCACTGTGTTCGACAGTAGCGTAGGCAATGAGCCTCTGAGCTATGTTGTGGGCCAAATGGGCCTCATCCATGGTTGGGAAGAGGGCGTCATGGGCCAGCCCGAAGGCAGCCAGCTGCAACTCATCATCCCCTCGGCTCTGGGCTATGGCTCTCAGGGTGCTGGTCAGATGATCCCCCCCTACTCCACCCTTGTGTTTGACCTTGATATTGTCAGCGTAAAATGAAGAATATAGTTATTTTCGGAGCCCCGGGCGCCGGCAAAGGCACCCAGAGCGACTTTATTGTGGAGCATTTTGGCCTGACGCATGTTTCGACAGGCGACCTGCTGCGCAAGGAGATTGCCGACCAGACCGAACTCGGCAAACGTATCAAAAGCATCATGGATGCCGGTCAGCTGGTGAGCGACGACATTGTGGTTGAGATGATGGACAAAGCCATCGCCGCCGACACCAAGGGCATGCTCTTCGATGGCTTCCCCCGCACGGTGGCTCAGGCCGAGACGCTGGACCGTCTGCTGGCCAAGTATGGCCGCGAACTCACCTGCATGATTCAGCTTGAAGTGCCCAAGGACGAATTGATGCGCCGCCTGCTGGAACGCGCCAAGATACAGGGCCGCGCCGACGACAACGAGGCCACCATCAACAACCGCCTACAGGAGTACAACAACAAGACCAAGCCCGTGGCTGACTACTATGCCGCCCAGGGCAAGCAGAAAGTCGTCGACGGCCTCGGCACCATCGAGGACATCGCCGCCCGCATCCGCCAGGCCATCGGCTGATACCATGTTGCATCAAGGCGACAGACAACCCTCAGCCTCCGCAAGCGTCACCTGCGGAGGCTTTTTGGAGTCAAAAAAAAGCATATACAAACGATGAAATCTATCTATTTAGGCACCACGATATGCATTCTCGCAATGTTGACTGCCTGCAAGAACGGGATCTCGTCCACAGCAGACACCTCCGATATCCCGCAATACAGGGAGACAGAAGACGTGTACGCCAAGGCCGAACAAGTGGAATATGTGATGATATTCCCTTCCGACGAATGCATTGAGCGAAGGCTGCATGAGGCGGCGAAAGACTCCGTGGACCTTGAGAATTTCTACATAGCACACGACGACTTGATTTGGTATTACCACTTGTGCCGCGAGCGGCTCGAGGAGATGGGCGCCGTGTACTATGAAACATCTGCCGACAAATCTGTGTATTATCCCGACCTTGACCTCGACGAGCAACGTGTGTTCCGTCCCGACAACGACTGCGAATGCGGAGTGCTCATTCTGGACTATGTACACGAGCCGGAATTCATAGGCATCATCGATTTCCTCACGTTGACCGAAGACACCATTCAATATCCAAGAATAAACCGCCAGCCTTGAAAAGATGCATGTTTTTATTTTGCCATGTCGGGAAATTATCGTATCTTTGCATTTTGAAAAAGCATAAGCAATGACTTCTAACTTTGTAGACTACGTCAAGATACTTGTCAGGAGTGGCAAGGGCGGCGCAGGCAGCGCGCACCTGCTGCGGGTGAAATACAACGCCAAGGCAGGACCAGACGGTGGCGACGGCGGCCGTGGGGGGCACGTTATCCTGCGCGGCACCACCCAACGCTGGACATTGCTTCACCTAAAATACACCAAACATGTTTTTGCCGAAGACGGCCAACATGGCGGAGAAAACCTCTGCACCGGCCGCACTGGCCGGGACGAGGTGCTCGAGGTGCCGCTGGGCTGTGTCTGCCGCGATGCCGAAACGGGCGAGTATCTGGGCGAGGTGACCGAAGAAGGACAGGAACTCATCATTGCCAAAGGCGGTCGTGGTGGCTTGGGCAACGACCACTTCAAGAGCGCCACCAACCAGACACCACGCTACGCCCAACCCGGCGAACCCGCCGAGGAACGTTGGGTTATTATCGAGCTCAAGGTGCTGGCCGATGTGGGCCTTGTAGGATTTCCAAACGCCGGCAAGAGCACTTTGCTCAGCACTGTCAGCGCTGCACGTCCCGAAATTGCCGACTACCCCTTCACAACCTTGGTACCCAACCTTGGCATTGTGAAATACCGCGACGATCAGTCTTTCTGCATCGCTGACATCCCTGGCATCATCGAGGGGGCCGCCGAAGGCAAGGGTCTCGGACTGCGCTTCCTGCGCCACATCGAGCGCAACTCCATCCTGCTCTTTATGGTGAGCTGTGAGCAACTTGAGATTGCCAAAGAGTATCATGTACTGCTTGACGAGTTGAAAAAGTACAACCCCGAACTGCTTGACAAGCAGCGTATCCTGGCTGTCACCAAATGCGACATCATCGACGCCGATATGCAGAAGCAGCTCAAGCGCCGTCTGCCGAAAGGCGTGGAGTCTGTGTTCATCAGCGCAGTCAGCGGACAAGGAATTACCGAACTGAAAGACCTCATTTTCGCCAAGTTGAACGCCGATGCTTGAGACGCTGAAGAACATCGACACACAGTGGTTCTTGTGGATCAACAGCCACTACAACACCCCACTCGATTGGGTGATGTGGACAATGAGCCAACGTTGGAGTTGGGCAGTGGTGCTGCTGCTGGCTTTCGGACTGCTTACCTTGCGTAAGGAACCGAAGCGCTGGTGGTTGGTGCTTGCCGGTGTTGTATTCTGCTTCCTGCTGGCCGACCAAGGGTCGGTGCATCTCTTCAAGGAAACTGTATGCCGTCTGCGCCCATGCCATGCGCTCGACAATGTGCGAATGTTCCACACACACTGCGGCGGACAATACGGTTTTGTCTCCTCCCATGCTGCCAATGCTTTTGCCATTGTCACCTTCCTGATACTGCGCTACAGACATTTCCCTTGGGCTTCCGTTTTGCTGAGTCTCTGGGCCCTTGCCACCTGTTACAGCCGTGCCTATTTAGGTAAACACTACCCGGGAGATCTCATCTGCGGTGCTCTCTTTGGCGCGGTTATTGGACTGATTGTGTGGTGGATTGCCCAATGGATTGAAAAAAAAATATCAAATATGAAACAAAATGAGGAAAGATGCGTTATATAGTACGTGCTTGCTTATTTCTATCATGTTTGATAGAGAGAAGAAAAATGTGTTATTCGAGCGTCCCACCCCTAGGGCAGGACGCTTATTTTTATATCCTGTAGCACATGCAGCTGATTGACATACTGCTGGCCATTCCCCTACTCTTCTTCATCTACAAAGGATGGAAAAAAGGCCTTGTGCAAGAAGTGGCCACGTTGGTAGGACTGATAGCCGGCATCTGGGCTTGCGTGCACCTGTCGCAACAGGTGGCCGAATGGCTGAACCTCGACAGTGAGAACAGCATACTTATTGCCTTCATCATCACATTCATTGCCGTGCTTGTGCTCACCTACCTGCTGGGGCGCTGTGTGGAGGGGCTGCTGAAAGCCGCCAAACTGAGCCTCCTCAATCGGCTGGCAGGTGCCTTGCTCGGCGCTGTGAAGGCGCTCTGTATTCTGGCCGTGCTACTGAACTACGTCGTTATGTTCGACAAACAGGAGACGGTGCTCAAGCCCGATATGAAAAAGAGCAGCCTGCTGTACAGGCCTGTCTATAATGTAGGCAACCGCCTGACAGCTTCGCTCAAGCAGTTCATCAACGACCATAAGGAGGAGTGGAAGGAGGCGGTGAAATGATACTTGCACCGATGCAAGGGTTAACAGAAGTGCTCTTCCGGCGCGTTTACGAAGAGTGTTTCCCTGGAGCACTGCCACTGGCGGTAGCACCCTTCATCGCATTGACGCGCAACCTGCGCTTCTCGACCGACAACGCCCAGATACGCGACGTGCTGCCCGAAAACAACCACGACAGCATCCCTGTTGTTCCGCAAATTCTCGGCAAAGAGCCCGAAGAATTCATATTGTTGGCCAACTGCCTGTATGACCTGGGCTACAATGAAGTCAATTGGAACATGGGCTGCCCGATGCGGACTGTCACCGCCAAGCATCGTGGTTGCGGTCTGATGCCCCACCCCGACGAGGTGCGTACCATACTCGATACCATACTTCCACGCATGCATACCCGTCTGAGTGTCAAAATCAGGTTGGGACTGAAAGAGAAAGACGAGGTGTTTCGCATGGTGCCTGTGCTGAACGACTACCCATTGGTATCAGTCACCGTCCATCCACGCCTTGGCCGGCAGCAGTATACAGGTGTGCCTGATTTGGAGGCCTTCGGACAGATGTTGCCTTTTCTAAAAGCACCCGTCATCTACAACGGTGACATTTGCACCATCGAAGATGCACATAACATCCGTCGGCGTTTCCCGCAGGTGGCCGACCTGATGGTGGGACGCGGCATCCTCTACAACCCCACCCTGCCTTTAGGTGCCGTTGATGTGAGCCTAAACAAGCACTTCATACGCCGCC
This sequence comes from Bacteroidales bacterium, assembly GCA_017645585.1. Lineage (GTDB taxonomy): Bacteria > Bacteroidota > Bacteroidia > Bacteroidales > P3 > Colimorpha. The sequence continues at coordinate 18,546 of JAGCOF010000034.1, read as the reverse complement.
TGATGGAGGCCATCCGCACCACACTACCCACGGAGGAGTCGGTTATGAGGAAGACTAAGGAGTATTGGAGTCTACTATGGAAGGCGCTACCCATCAGCGAGATGGAAGCGCGCAAAGTGTTGAGGGCACAGGAATTGACAACTGTTGATAACTTGATAGAAGAATTCATACAATAAAAAAGCACTTTTTACGTAATTTAAGAAAATGAAAAAGGCCTTTCTATACCTGCTACTGCCATTGCTGACAATCTCACTCGCCGCCTGCCGTCACCACAAAAGTCTTGACGACGAGGAACTGACAGACAGCGAACGCCTGGAGGTGCTTGACTTTCGCATCGAAAAGCACCCCAAGGATGCTGAGGCCTATGCCAAACGTGCTGCAGTGCTACTGAACCTCGGACGCATAAAAGAGGCCATTTATGACGCCAATAAAGCCGTCGAACTGGAGCCCGACAATGTGGCATACCGTCTGCGTCAAGCCGACGTGTGCTTTGCCAACGGCAATGTTGAAGACAGCTACAAGGCCCTTAGCGAAGCTGAGAAACTCGACCCCGAGAGCATCGAAGTACAACTAAAGATGGGCGAGGTAACCTTCTACAGCCGCGACTATGACCGTTCGCTCAAATGCCTTAGCCGCGTCACTGAAAAGGAACCTGACAACCGCACAGCGCTCTTTATGAAAGGTTTTATCTACAAGGAAAAGGGCGACACGGCGAACGCCGTGGGATTGCTGCGCAAAGTATGCGACCTTTATCCCGACTATGCGCCCTCGTTTGAAGAGCTCGGTGTACTCTACGCCTCACGACTCAATCCCATGGCTGTCGAATACCTCGGCACAGCCTTGCGTCTTGAGCCCTCCAACACCAATACACTCTACGCCCTCGCCATGTATCACCAGGAGCTCAGCGAGATGGATGAGGCCGAAGCCCTTTACCGTAACATACTTGACATTAACGAGAACAGCGCTGACGCCTGGCACAACCTGGGCTATATCGAACTCTTCCACTATGGCGATCCTGCTCGGGCCGTCGAATACTTCGACCGGGCCCTTGAAGCCGACCCCAACATGGAGGCTGCCCGCGTGAACCGTCAACTCGCCATAGAGGCAATGAAATAATAAACATTCAACGTATCAACATATCAATACCAATATTATGAGTACTTTAAAAGGACGGAACCTCATCTCCATCACCGACTTCTCGAAGGAGGAGTATCTTGAGGTGCTGGACATTGCGGAAGGATTTGAGAAAAATCCCAAACAGAAAATCCTGAGCGACAAGGTAGTGGCTACGCTCTTCTTCGAGCCGTCGACCCGCACACGCCTCAGCTTTGAAAGCGCCGCCAACCAGCTCGGTGCCCGTATCATCGGCTTCAGCGACCCAGGTGGCACCAGCGTCCAGAAAGGCGAATCGCTGCACGACACCATCGTCATGGTCAGTTCCTACAGCGACCTCATCGTCATGCGCAACCCCAAAGAGGGCTCTTCGCGCTACGCCTCAGAGGTGGCCTCCGTACCCGTCATCAATGCCGGCGACGGTGCCAACCAGCATCCCACGCAGTGCATGCTCGACCTCTACAGCATCCGCAAGACCCAGGGCACGCTGGAGAACCTTCAGATTGCTTGCGTCGGCGACCTGAAGTATGGCCGCACCGTCCACTCGCTGGTCCAAGCCATGTGCAACTTCAACGCCACCTTCCACCTGGTTAGCCCCGTCGAACTCAAACTCCCCAGCAGTGTGAAGATGAGCATCAAGGATGCCGGCCTGAAGTACTACCAATACACCGACCTTAAGGACATCATTCCCACGGCCGACATCATCTACATGACCCGCGTGCAGCGCGAGCGCTTCCCGGATCCGATGGAGTATGAGCGCGTGAAGGACAGCTGCATCCTCACTGCCGACATGCTGGCCGGCTGCAAGAAGAACATGCGCATCCTGCACCCCCTGCCCCGTGTCAACGAGATTACCACCGACGTAGACAGCACACCCTATGCCTACTACTTCCAGCAGGCACAGAACGGCGTCTATGTGCGTCAGGCACTGATGGCTGCCATCCTCGGTGTGAGGTAGGAATTTAGTATTCAAGAGTTACGAATTAAGATTTAGGAAACAATGGAAACCAAGAAAGAAATGGTAGTGTCGGCCATCGAGAACGGCACGGTCATAGACCATATACCCACTGAAAGCGTCTATCAGGTCATTCGTATTCTGGGCCTCGAGAAATACAAAGACGAGGTGCTCATTGGCAACTACTTATCCAGCAGCAAGCTCGGTAAGAAGGGTATTGTCAAGATTAAAAACAAACACTTCTCCGTCGAGGAAGTCAGCAAGATTGCCCTCGTAGCTCCTTTTGCCTCCATCATCGACATTGAGGACTACAAGGTGGTGAAGAAATTCAAAGCCGAAATCCCCGACCATATCGAGCACTTCATTCGTTGTGCCAACCCCAAGTGCATCACCAACGCAGAGGTGGTTCCCACCAAGTTTGACATCGTCGACAAGGAGAACCTGAAGCTCCGCTGCCACTACTGCGAGAAGTTCACCACCAAAGAAACCATGAAGTTCACCGAATGAGCCGCCGCTATTTGATTTCCCTGCTGGCGATGACGCTGGCGTTGGTGCTGGCTTCCTTTATCGTACTTTGGGTGGCACCGGAAAGATTCCTCGTTGCTATGCCTTTGCTGGCACTCTATTTTGGCATTGTGACCGGCATACAGCATCTTTTTGTCACCCGTGCCATGTATCGCTCGCCCAAGACTTTTGTGCAGATATTCCTTGCCACCGTTGTCGGCATGCTATTCCTCCACATCATCGTCCTGGCCGCCTATCTACTTACCCACCCCACTCACGCACACCTCTTTACAGTGGCTTTCCTGGTGGGCTACGTTGTCAATCTCGTTTTCGAGACCGTCGCGTTAGTGCAATTTGTCAAAGACGAACGCAACAAGCGCAACTGATTACGTTATTTTTCCTTGCAATTCCTTTGCATTTGAAATGCAAAGGAATTGCAATTGTTATAAGAACTGGCGGTTTTTAGATGACTCCGGCAAGAGCGACAGTCATGTCTTCGGGGTTAAGATAACGGCGAGCCAAGTCGCAGAGTTGGTCCGGAGTCACCTCGTGGAGTATTTTTCCGAAATCAGGATCCATAAGCCATGAGTGGCCATTTTCGATGATGTCACACTGTCGTTCGGCGCGCTCGAAAACGCCATCCAAGGCACGCATGGCGTCACCCGCAAGGACGTTGCGGACAACATCTAACTCTTCCTGTGAGACAGGTTCCTCACCCAGACGTCGCAACTCGCTCATCACCTCATCGACAGCAACTTGCGCGGTGCCGGCGGCCACATCGGAGAGAATATAAAAGACCGTGGTTCCGTCGCCATATTCCTGCATGTGAGCAGAGATGCCATAAGTGAACCCCTTGTCTTCGCGCAAGTTGCTCATCAGGCGGGAGCCAAAGTAACCGCCCAGCAACGAGGTGAGTATAAGTAAACGTCCGTCATTCTCGGGCAGTATACGACCTATACGGAAGGAGGTCTGCTGAGCACCGTCAATAGAAAATACGACAGGTTGTTGTATTGCAGTAGCCTTGGGTTGACCAACAGCGTATTGTGTTTTAGATGCCTCTTTGCTTACAAACGTGAAGATGATATCATTCACATTGCCAGATGCAATCACCTGACAGTTGTTGTAGTGTCCACTATGAAAATCAGCCACGCTATTCAGTTCAAGTCTATCAAGCTCCTCCACGGTAGCATATTGTCCCAGAGGATGGTCAGGACCGAAAAGGGCGTGATACCATATTCGACGTGCCTGGGCAGACGAACGCTTAAGCGCGGCAAGCATTTCTTGCCGTTTAGCAGCACGCCACACTTCGAAATCGGACTCATTGAAGGCTGGCTGATGTATCATGTCGTCTACCACGGCCAGCACCTCATCAAGGTAGCGTCGGTGAGTATAGACAGAAAGTATATTTTTGCACAGCCCCAGAGAGCTGTCGGTCAGCACTCCGCGATAGTCAAGATATTCGGCCAAACGCCGCGAGTCCATACACCTTGTGGCCACGGTCATCAGCTTTGACACCGCACGGGCACAGAGCTTCTGTGACTGCAAGGAATAGCCTGCGTCGAATATCAGGTCGAGCTTCACTAACTCGGTGCTTTCGGTGGGGAAAAGCAGCACAGTGCCGCCGTTGGAAAGTGTACAACGATCGGGCTGCAACAGGCTTTTAACATCGGGGAAGGAAATCATCAGAAGAGAACGGTAAGTTTAAAATTGAATTGACGGGCGGTGAGGTAGTTGGGCACTGGGTAATAGCGGTTGTCATAGTCGGAGACCCACAGGTAGGACACCACATTGCGAAAATTAAAGAGGTTGAACACCTCGACACCCACCTGCACATCGTCAAGAAGACGACCCAATTTGCTGCGCTTGAAGAAATTAAACTCTTTCAACTGCACGGTATTGCCCCAGTCGACACGATAATAGGAAGGCAGACGAAAAGCCTCCTCAGTGCGCTGGCCCATAGGGATGGTGACGGGAGTACCGGTGCCGAAGACCAGATTGAGGCTCATGCGCCACCAAGGGATGGAGGGCACATGATCCTGCAAGAATAGTTTGAAACTGAAACGTTGGTCGGTGGGGCGCGCCAGCCAGCCAAGACCATCACCCTCTATGTCCTCCTGGGTTTGCATCAGCGACAGGCTTGCCCAGGACTCGAGCCCTTCGACAAGTTCGCCGTTGATGCGAAGACTGAGGCCCGCCACATATCCCACGGCGGTCTCGTCGGGCATATAGCGCAGTCGCAGGTTGTCAACAGTATAGGGTATCAGGTCGGTAATGTATTTATAATACAAGTCTGTAGTGATGGTGAAGGGCTTGTCCCAGATGCGAAGACGCCAATCGCCGGTGCCGGTAATCTGGTAGGAGGTCTGGGGGGTGATTCCATTGGCCAAGGAGCCGTCAATGCGGCGATACTCACGGTAGAAAGGCGCCTGCTGGTAGATGCCTGCCGCCAGACGGAACAGCAGGTCGTGCTCACCCTTAGGCTTGTAGCTGCCACTCAGGCGCGGGCTGAGCATCAGTTTGAGGCCATCGGTGAGTGTGCCCAGATAAAGCTGGCCACGCACACCGGCAATAAACTTGTATTCATCGCCACGGCGCGAAACGAAGCCAACATCGCGCTGCACATAGGCAGCTGCATGCAACGTCTGGATGTAGTTCTCCGCATTGGCATATTGCTGCAATATAGGACTAACAGGAATATTGTTGGTATCGCCGTAAGGCAGTATCTCGAACGGCAACGCATAGCCAGCCGAGTCCACCCATTTCCATTCGCGCAGATGGTCGGCAATCTGCTCAGCCTGCAACTTAACACCCATTGTCCAACTGCCCAGCGCAGCCTGACACACAGCATAGGCATCAAGGGAAAGAATATCGGTGGCGAGGCGGTTGGCAGCATGCTCAAGGAAGGTGCCCACACCACGGTCAAACTGCATGGTGTCGCCCACATTCTCCCCCATCGCCAGCTCGTAAAGGAAATATTGGCTTTGCACATCGTATCGCTCACGCTCCGAGATATGCTGCGCTGCAAGGCTGGTTTTAAATCGCCAATCGTCGTTGGGACGGTAGTCAGCCGACACAGCACCCAGCAAGGTGTTGTATTTGTCTTGTTCCTGGCCGTCGAAGTAGATATGCAGTTCCATCGGCATATAGAAGCCTCCGAAGGTAGTGGTCTGGCTTTCGGGCACCAGACCATAGACGTTGCGTGTCCAGAGGACCAGCAGACCCAGGTCGAGCCGTTCATTGACTTTATAGCCCATCAGTGCCTGCACATCGGTGTAACTGGTCGTATAGCTGCCCTTGGTGTCTAGGCTGCCAAAGACATAGCTGTTGCTGTGCTGTCGCAGGCCGAGGGCGTAGCTGAGTTTTTTACCCGCTGTGCCTTGCACCGAAGCGGCACCGCCCAGCAGGCTGGCACTCACCTTACCTCGAAACTCTGTCGGACGACTGTAGGTGATGTCCAGCACCGACGAGAGCTTGTCACCATAAGTGGCATCAAAACCACCTGGAGAAAAGAGAATATAACTGACCAAATCGGGGTTGATAATGCTCATGCCTTCCTGCTGCGCACTGCGTATCAGCATGGGGCGGAAAACCTCCACCTCATTTATGTAGACAAGATTCTCGTCGAAGGAGCCGCCACGCACCGAATACTGCGACGACAATTCGTTATTCGACTGCACGTCGGGCAACATCTTGATCACCCCTTCCACACCGCCGCCAGGACCGACGGCATCATCGAGCCGTTCCACCTCAATCTTAGTGAAGCTGGTGTTGCGCACCTTGTCGGTTACAATCTCTACCCCTTCAAGCTGCTGCGCCACAGGGTGCAAAGCCACGTCAATGTGCAGGTCACCCTTGACTGCTACGCGACGTTCCACGCTACGGTAGCCAACAAAAGAATATTGCAAGGTAATACTGTCGGCAGTATTGACCTGTAGCCGATAGAGTCCTTGCGCATCCGTAGTGGTGCCCATCGTTGTGCCGGCCACACCAACGGTTGTGTATTGCAATGCCTCGCCTGTCAGCGAATCGGTTACCGAGCCCGTTACCGTCCCCTGCCCTACCGCCAGCAATGGCAGCAGCAGCGACAGCAGAGCTATGGCTTTCTGTTTAATCACTCTTTAATAACTCCCTTGACCTTCATTTATTGTTCAACAATAAAAAAAACCTGATGGAGAAAACTCCCCATCAGGCGAAAAAAACATCTATTACTGTGGGTATTTATTCTGCTTGCAGCTCTTTCACACGGTTCTTGGCTGCGGTTGACTCGGTGTACATCTCCACACGGGCATAGGCGGTGGAAAGGGCATCGAGGGCGCTACCGAGGTTGCCACGGTGATAAGGCTTCTCGGCTTCGGGCAGATTGTCGAGGTATTCCACAGCCTTCACCAGATAGGTGATGGACTGACGGAAGAGTTCCTTCGACTCGTCAACCAACTTGTCATAGAGGGCCAGCGAATTCTCGTCGAACGGGTCTGGCTCGGGAGCATTATTCACTTTGTCAACAGCGCGGTTGTAGAACATCTTGCCCATGTTGAAGTTGGCCTCGAACTGCACGGGTTTGAGGGTGAGCGATTCCATATACTTGGCCTCAGCGCCGGCGAAATCACCGGTAATCTCAAGCAGGGCAGCCGACTGTGCCAGCAGCACGGGGTAAATATTGGCCGAGTCTTTGGTCAGCTCAAGGGCCTTGTTGATCTGTTCCTTACCAAGTTCCACATTGTTGTTCATCAGGTAACCTTCAGCGAGAATCAGGTAGGCATGGTAGTCATTGGGGCAGTTCTTCTGGAAGGTGGTAGCCACATTCATGGCCTGTTTATCGTTCTTCTCGGCCTTGTAGATATTGAAAAGAACAGTGTAAACCTGTTCATTGTCGCTCTTCTTGCGCATCAGCGAGTTGAAGTACTTCTTTATGCTAGCAGTATCGCGGGTGGCCATTGCGATGATGCCAGCACGATAGGTAGCCAGGTTGGCGTTCTTAGCATTTTCAGGGCCGCCGTTGTTGAACATGTCAATGGCCTTGACTGCAAACTGCATAGCTTCGTCATACTTCTTCTCGTTGTACAAGTGGCCCGAGCGGTTGAAATACTCGGCACCAATGTTACCGAAAGCGTCCTTCAACTGCACATCCCACTCATGCTTGGTGTCCAAACGTTTGCACTCCATAGCGGCCTCGTAGGCTTTGTCGGCCCAATTGGGGTCCAGGTCTTTGTATTTCGACTTGGGGTTGGTTGATTCAGCGCCAATCATCGTATAGATAACTGCACGGTAACACCAAGTGCGCGAGTCCTCGCGGGCCTTCTCGTCCAGGGTGGCACGGTCAATGCACTCCTTGGCTTTCTTCAGCAGCGGGGGCTTCTTATTCATGTACTGGTAGGCGCTCGACACGTCAAGCGACTGAGCGTTGAGGCTGATGGCTAAGGCCACAAAAGCAGCCAACGTTACAATCTTTTTCATTTTCATATCCATGATATTTTAAAGGTTTCTACTATGTTTCTTTTTATTCTTTAGTATCGTTTTCCGGAGTATTATTGCTTTCGCCCTCCACATTTATTGTTTCGTTCTCCGTATTCTCGGGCTCTTCTTCCTCAGTGGGCACCTTGGTGATGGAGGCAATGTAATCCTTGCCGCGCAGATCGATGAGCTTCACGCCCTGGGTAGCGCGACCCAGCACACGCAGGTCGGCCACTTTCATACGGATAGTGATGCCACTGCGGTTGATGATCATCAGGTCGTGGTCATCGGTGACATTGGTCACTGCCACCAGCGGGCCCGTCTTCTCGGTAATCTGCATGGCCTTGACACCCTTGCCTCCGCGGTGCACGGTTGCGCGGTAGTCCTTCAGCGCTGAACGCTTGCCGTAGCCGTGCTCACTGACCACCAGCAGATTCTCCTCCTCGGTGGGCAGGCAAAGCATGTCAATGGCGGCATCTTCCTCACCGTCCAGCTCCATACCCTTGACGCCCGAGGCAGCACGTCCCATGGCGCGGAACTCCTGCTCGGGGCAAATCATCACCTTGCCCTTCTTCGAGGCAATGAGCATATAGCTGTTGCCGTCGGTGAGACAGGCCGTCAGCAGCTCGTCGCCCTCGCGGATACCAATGGCGATGATGCCGTTGGTGCGCGGACGCGAGTAGGCCTCCAGCGAGGTCTTCTTCACGATGCCGTTACGGGTGCAGAGCACAATGTAGTGGTTGCCCACATACTCGGCATCGCTCAACGTCTCCACGTTGACATAGGCCTTCACCTTGTCGTCGGGCTCGATGTTGATACAGTTGAGTATCGGACGGCCCTTGGTGTTCTTCTCGCCCTCGGGCACCTCGAAGGCGCGCATCCAATAGCAACGGCCCTTCTCGGTGAAGAAGAGCAGATAGTTGTGGTTGGTGCAAGTGAAGATATGCTCCACAAAGTCCTCGCTGCGCACAGCGCTTCCTTTGGCACCCACACCGCCACGGCTCTGCGTGCGGTACTCGGTGAGGGGGGTGCGCTTGATGTAGCCTTTATGGCTGATGGTGATGACCACCTGCTCGTCGGGGATAGTGTCTTCGATGCGGAAGTTGGCGGCATCGTACTTGATGGTGGTGCGGCGGTCATCGCCGTACTTCTCGCGCAGCTCCTGCAGCTCCTGCTTGATGACCTGCATCAGCACATTGTGATCGCCGAGAATTTCCTTGCAGCGCTCGATGAAGCGCATCTTCTCGTCGTATTCGTCCTGCAACTTCTGATGCTGCAAGCCGGTAAGCTGGGCCAGACGCATGTCGACGATGGCGCGGGCCTGCAGGTCGCTGAATTGGTAGCGCTCCATCAGGCCTTGGCGAGCCTCGTCGGGTGTTTTGCTGGCGCGGATGAGGGCTACTATCTCGTCGATGATGTCGATGGCGCGCAGCAATCCGGCCAAAATGTGGGCCCGCTTCTCGGCCTCGGCCATCTCGAAGCGGGTGCGGCGGGTCACCACCTCCTCGCGGTGCTCCACGAAGTATTGTATGAGCTGCTTCAGGTTCAGCAGCTGCGGACGGCCGTGCACCAGCGCGATGTTGTTCACAGCGAAGCTCGACTGCAGCTCGGTGAATTGGAACAGCTTGTTCAATATCACATTGGGCACCACATCGTTGCGCAGCACATACACCACGCGGATACCGTCCTTGTCGCTCTCGTCGCGGATGTCGAGGATACCCTCAATCTTGCCCTCCTTCACCAGGTTGGCGGTCTTCTTGATCATCTCGCTCTTGTTGACGCCGTAGGGCACCGTGGTGGCCACAATGACGTTGTGACCCTTCGAGTCCTCCTCGATGGCGGTGTCGGCGCGCAGGATGATGCTTCCGCGACCCGTGGTGTAGGCTTCGCGCACACCGTTGTAGCCGTAGATGATGCCGCCCAGCGGGAAATCGGGGGCCTTCACATACTGCATCAGCTCCTCAATGGTGATGTCGAGATTGTCGATATAGGCCATGCAGCCGTCGAGCACCTCGCGCAAGTTGTGCGTGGGCATATTGGTGGCCATACCGACGGCGATGCCGTTGGAGCCGTTGACGAGCAGGTTGGGTATTTTGGCGGGCAGCACCGAAGGCTCCTCGCCCTCGTTGTCATAGGTGGGCACCATGTCCACCGTGTCTTTGTCGATGTCGGCCACCAGCTCGTTGCTTATCTGCTTCAGGCGCGCCTCGGTGTAACGCATGGCTGCCGGCGAGTCGCCGTCGATAGAGCCGAAGTTACCCTGCCCGTCGACCAGCGTGTAGCGCATCGACCAATCCTGGGCCAAGCGCACGAGGGCGCCGTAGATGCTCGAGTCACCATGGGGGTGATACTTACCCATCACATCGCCCACGATGCGGGCTGATTTCTTGGTGGGAGTGTTGTAAAGGATGCCGTTCTCGTTCATCGAATAGAGGATGCGGCGGTGCACCGGCTTGAAGCCGTCGCGCACATCGGGCAGCGCTCGCGCCACGATGACCGACATGGCATAGTCGATGTAGGCCGTCTTCATCGTCTGTTCGATGTCGACACGAGTGATTTTTTCGTTTTCAGATACCATCAGTTATCTTTATATTTTATTGTATTCTAATAAATTATCTACACCGCGCACTCGCGTTGTAAAGTACAAAGATACAAAATACTTTTGATATGGACAAACCCCGCAAAGGCTTTTTTAAACCTTTTTTTAACACCACCGTATCTATCTGTGCGCCATGACGTTCTTTCAAAATCTTCCATCACTCTCAACATTCACCTTCCATTCACCTTTCTACCACCTCCGTGGTAGTCGATGGGAAGTCCTTGGGAAGTCGATGGGAAGTCCTTGGTAGGTTCATGAGGCTGTTTTATACCGTTGTATATAATTCACAATCCCATGTTGAAAATAATCTTTGGCACGGATGTTGCAGTATACTTATTTGTAGTACTTTTGCATTTCAAATATATCCCATCTACACATGGAAGCAAACTTGAGCGAAAACATGCGTAACACGGTGAACTTCAGCAAAGAGGAAGCCATACGCCTGAAGAACGGAGCCATCGGGGTGGAGCATCTCTACCTGGGCATGATACGTGTGGGCGAATGTAGCGGACTGAACATGCTGGCAGCCCTTGGAGTGGACACCGCCGAGTTGCGCGAGCGCATCGAGCGTCAGGTGAGCAACGCACACGCCGACATACGCTACAGCGCCGACAGCGAAATCACTATGCTGCGGCAGACCGAGAAGGTGCTGCGTCTCAGTTATCTGGAGAGTATCAAGGTCAAGGCCAAAGAGATACGCACCGAGCACCTCATCCTCGCCATGCTGCAGGAGAACGACAACCTGGTGAGCAACCTGCTGCAGAAAGCCGGCGTGGACTATGAGCGCTTCTCGCGCTTGGTGCGCGGCAACGCCGCCGAGGAAAGCGGCGCCCTGCCCGACTTCAGCAGCCAGACCAGCGAGGACGACAACGACGACCCCTTCGCCGACCCCGTGCTGGGCACTGAAAAAGGAAAAGCGAAAATAGAAAAGGGCAAGTCGAAGACGCCGGCGCTGGAGAACTTCGGTCGCGACCTGACCAAGCTGGCTGCCGAAGGCAAACTCGACCCCATTGTGGGCCGCCAAAAAGAGCTTGACCGCATAGCCCAAATCCTCAGTCGCCGCAAGAAGAACAACCCCATCCTCATAGGCGAGAGCGGTGTGGGCAAGAGCGCCATCGCCGAAGGACTCGCCCTGCGCATTGCCGAGGGCCGTGTGCCACGCACCCTCTACGGCAAGCGTCTGCTGAGCCTCGACTTGGCATCGCTGGTGGCAGGCACCAAGTATCGCGGTCAGTTCGAGGAGCGCATGAAGGCCATCCTCACCGAGCTGGAGCAGAACCCCGAGATACTTATCTTCATCGACGAGATACACACCATCGTCGGTGCCGGCAGCGCGGCCGGCAGCCTTGACGCCAGCAATATGTTCAAGCCCGCCCTCTCGCGCGGAACAATCCAATGCATCGGCACCACCACCCTTGACGAGTATCGTCAATACATCGAGAAGGACACCGCCCTATCACGCCGTTTCCAGAAGGTGCTCATCGAGCCCGCCACCCCTGAGGAGACGCTGGAAATACTGAACAACATTAAGGACAAATATGAGAGCCACCACATAGTGCAGTTCTCCGACGAGGCCCTGCGTGCCTGTGTGGACCTCACGGAACGCTACGTCAGCGACCGCCTGCAGCCCGACAAGGCCATCGACGCCATGGACGAGGCCGGTGCCCGCGTACATATTGAGAAGATGCAGGTGCCCGAGGAAATCGTCACGCTGGAGGCTGAGCTGGCCAAAGTGGAGGCACAGAAGAAGGAGGTGTTGGCCACCAAACGCTACAGCGAGGCTGCCGAGTTGCGCGACCAAGGACGCGACCTGGAGGCCAAGCTGGCAGACATGAAGCGCAAATGGGAGGCTGACGAACGCGACCGCCGTGTGCAGGTGCGCGAACAGGACGTGGCCGCCGTAGTGGCCATGATGACCGGTGTGCCGGTGGAACGCATAGCCGAGAACGAAGGCAACCGCCTGATGAGCATGGAGAACGAGCTGAAGGGCAGTGTGGTGGGACAGGACGAGGCCATTGCCAAGATTGCCAAAGCCATCCGCCGCAACCGCGCCGGCCTCAAGGACCCCAACCGCCCCATCGGTAGCTTCCTTTTCCTCGGCCCCACAGGTGTCGGCAAGACCTACCTCACCAAGATTTTGGCCAAATACCTCTTCGACAGCGAGGCCTCGATGATACGCATCGACATGAGCGAATACATGGAGAAGTTCGCCGTCAGCCGCCTCATCGGCGCGCCTCCGGGTTACGTGGGCTACGAAGAAGGTGGCCAACTGACAGAGCGCGTGAGGAGGAAACCATATAGCATTGTGCTGCTCGACGAAGTGGAGAAGGCACACCCTGATGTGTTCAACGTGCTGCTGCAGGTGCTCGACGACGGTGTGCTCACCGACGGCATCGGCCGCAAGGTGGACTTTAAGAACACCATCATTATCATGACCTCCAATATCGGCAGCCGACAGTTGAAGGACTTCGGCGTCGGCGTGGGCTTCAACACGTCGGCACGCGAAGCCGAGAAGGGCGAGATGCAGCGCGACGTGATTGAGAAGAGCCTCAAAAAAACCTTTGCGCCCGAATTCCTGAACCGCATTGACGACATCATCTACTTCAACAGCCTGGGTCGTGAGGAGATACACAAGATTATCGATATCGAGCTGCGCGGCCTTTTTGCTCGCATCCGCAAGATGGGCTTCGGAGTGGAGATGGACGATAAGGCCAAAGACTTCCTTGTCAAGAAGGGCTGGGATGAGCAGTATGGTGCCCGTCCGCTGCGTCGTGCCATCCAGCGCTATATCGAAGACGACCTGGCCGACGAGATTATCAAGGCCGATATCCTTCCTGGCGATACCATCCGCGTCACCGCCAACGAAGAGAAAATTACCTTTGAGATAGAGAAAGGTGAAACCAGCCGTGCGCTGGACGCCAGCCTGGAGATGCCGACAACAGCCGAGGTTTAGAAGTTATACTTCACCAGCAGGCACAGGCGATGGCCATTGACTTGACGCTTCGGATCGACCGAAGCGTCATTTCTTATATCACCATAGCTGACGGCGGTCCACTCGTATTCCAGGCCAATATTGAAACTTTTGGTGTTGTAACTCAGCGACGGCGCCACCCGCCAGAGGCTATTGATATTCTTCACGTTCTTCTTCATGTAAAGATTATCAACATTCTGCATGGCAATCATATAACCATCGGCAAGTCCGAGGTTCTTTTGGTGGCCGAGGAAGAGGTCGGCACGCCATTTGCAACCATAGGCGAAGTTGATGTAACTGACCGTTGAGCGCAATGGACGAAACATATAGTCGATGCCGTTGGTGGTGACGGCAGCATAGCCGCTGAGCATGTTGAGGTGGGCCAGATTGGAGGCCAAGGTAGTGCGCATCTTGAGGGAGAAGAGCCCTTGCGTGTATTGGAAATAGAATGTAGGCGAAAGCGATTGGCAGCTGTTTGTCAACAGGACGCTGTAGAGGGGTGTGGTGCCGTTGATTGCGGTCACGGGAATCTCCTGCCGAATGGTTAGGCGTGTATAGTCGGCACCCAGCTGGGTGTAGATGTGTTCGTTGCGGTAGCCGACACCAACAAACAGTTCGGGCAGCAGTGTGCGGTTGGCATACTCTGCACTCTCACCGTTGGGGCCTGGCGAAGTGTACTGATACTGCCACAAAGCGGAGAGTTGAAATGCGAATGGTAAAAGGCGATATGAGTAGGTAATCTGCGGCGTACGGCTATGGGGACGGAAGGGGGCGCCGGCAGCCATACCGAGCACCTCGGGCATTATGTTGCCGCTCAGCGGGTGCCAATTCTGCCCCACCAGCACCGAGTGGTGCTGCCAATCCAGATTGACGTAGGCCAGGCGCAGACGTAATACGGTGTTCTTGTCGCCGAAACCGGCAAAGTCGCCTTCTACCCTACCCGATGCATCGGCTCCCAATACCTTGGGGCCGTTCAGCGCAAGGCCAAAGCGGGTGCTGAGTGCCAGCAGGTGTGTCTGCGGGTCGGCGTTGCGGTCGAAGCGACGGTGGCTGACACCGAGTTCGGCAGCCTCCGCTTCAGTCATGTTCCAATCCTCGTCGCGCGGTATCAACAGGTATTCGCCACCACAGACAGTCAGCATCTGCCGACTGTCATAGTTAAGGTAGTTACGGACAAATCCATAGGGCTTAATGGTCACCTTAGCAGTGTCTTGCGCCATCACTTGGGCGACTGCCATCAGAAGTGCTAATATACTGATTATTCTTTTCATTTGACAATAATTTCGTCGGTAAATATCCAAGGTTTCTGCCCTGCGGCGCGGTGCCATTCAGGAATTTCGGGGAGAGGTACGGCCACAACCCTTATGTAACGGGGTGTACGGAAAGTTGGGAATTCATTTGTAAACCGGAATATGGAAGGGGTTGCAAGTACTTCAGGCTGTGGCGGACAAGCCGACCCTTCCTTTTTCCATACCTGGCCATCGTCGGAGAGGTAGACCTCTATTATTTGTGGCCGGAATATCCAAGATAGCGGATAGCAGTAGACGTCGAGGCTTACCTCGCGTATCTCGGTAGGCTCGCCGAAGTCGATGATAGCGTCAAGCGTGTCGCCCCAGAAGCCAAGCCAATTGTGGCGGTAGTCCATGATGCCGGCCACGCCATCAGTGAGACCGGCGGTGTTGTAGGGTGCGGTGGCGGGCTTGCGAAGGGTGACGGGATACAGCGGGCGTTCCGTCATGCCTTTATCTACGAAACGGCAGATTTCGTTATAATAGCTCATGGGGGAGATTCCCATTTCCATCATCTGTGGAACCCGAAACTGCCGTTGCAGTTGCGAGGCCATGTCGCCCGCCCATGCCTTGAGGGCTTTGCCTGTGATGGGTATTTTGCCCGCCGCACGGAGTTCGACATTGGCGAAGTCGAGTGCCAGCCGGAAGAAAAGCAGACGGTTCTGTCCGTCGTTGGCATTGTCCCGAACCGAGAATGCCTTGCCCATAAGTGATGAATACAGCCGCATGCGTTCGACAGAGAGGTATCCGTCGGCGCCGTCGACAGGATAGCCATAGATGTCGAGTGTTTGGCCGCTTTGTATGAGGGCGGCGGTCATGGTGTCGACAATCTCTTTGACATAGCGGCCAGCGTTGCCGTAGTAGCCCTGGTAGAAGTCGACCATGATGGAGTCCATATCGGCGTCGGGATTCCACAGCAGTTTGGCAATCATATAGCAGCGGATGTCCATCCACGAAGTGATGTTGTTGGCTCCGCTGGCCTGCTCGAACATCATGCGCACTCCGTTGTCGCGGAAGTACTGCAGATTGGGTTGCAATACGTGGAGGTTTGGAAATGGGTTCCAGAAGTTGCGGAATTGCACGACATAGTCCCAAAGAAAGAGGTTTCCCGTCAGGCGACTCCAATCTTCCATGTCCTTGCGGAAGGTTGGATCAGTCTGCGTGATGGGTGCCTGGCGACCGGCCTCGATGGGACAGAGCATTATGAGCACGTTGCTGTCGGGCTTTATATCGCTGGTCGGAGCCTTGCGGGTGTACTGGTAGGCCAACGTGGCAATGGTCTTGTCGGGAAAACGGCGGGCGACCTGGTTGACGAACCACAACAAGGTGCCGCTCGGTCCACCATAGAGGGAGTCCAACCGGCGGCAGTTGTCGCACTGGCAGACGTTGTAGTTGTCGTTGGGCGAAACGGACCATATCTTCTTTTTGGGAAATGCTGCCATGGTGTCTGCCAACCGACCACACAGAGTTTCCATCACTTCCAGGTTGGAGAGGCAAAGTTGTCCGTCGCGTGAACGATGACCATTATTAAGCGAATAGTATTCGGGATGTTCATCATAATAATGGTCTGGGGGTAGTAGTTTGTTAAAAGTGTGCACGAACATACCCCATTCACAATTGCGGTCGGCCTGCGTGTGCAGATGGTGCCAATCGGCGTAGAGCTGACTGTGGTTGGGATAGTAGTACGACACCTCCCGATACTCAAAAGCGGGGTTGCTGACGATATTACACTTGGGCATTTCCAAGCGGCTCACATCGGGCACAACCAGGGCATCGGGGGTATAGAGGCGATAGCCAAGTATCTCGAGGAAGGCATAAACGGCATAGAGGGCACCCTTCTCCCCTTTTCCAAAAAGGTGTACGTTGCGGTCGTCGCCGACAATGGCATAGCCGTCGGTTTGCAGACTGTCATAGATGGCCTTGTATCGACCACGCCGCTCCTCTACTGTAAGGCCAACATAGATGGTTTGTCCAGGATTCTTGCCACCGAAGGTGGTCTTGCAGCCACCTTTCTCCAAAAACTCCTGCAACTGAGTGGCAGCATAGCTCTCTGCATAGGTGCTATAGATGCGTATCGGCTTCTGTGCCGAAGCCGATACGCATATCATTGTCAACAGTATGAGCACACACCGTCTCATGCAAGCAATACCAATAGCTGGGCTGAGAAGATGCGCAGGAACATTGTCAGGGGGTAGACTGTTGCGTAGCCGGTATTGGGCAACTTGCAACCCTCGGGGGCGACGGTGTTTGCAAAGGCCAGCGTCGGCGGGTCAGTGTGGCTGCCGCCGATGAAGCCCATCAGGGTGTAGTAGTTCATTTTCAGCACCAGCCGGCCAAAGAGACCGATCAGCAACGGCGGCACCATGGTGATGATGATGCCATAGATGACCCACATGTAGTGCTCTTGGATAGTCTCGATAAACTTGCCGCCGGCACCCAGACCCACACCCGCGAGGAAGAGGGCAATGCCCACCTCGCGCAGCATCCAGACACCGTGACTGTCGGTGAACTCGGTGGTGAACCACCCTTTCTTCACCCCCAGCCAGCTGCCGATGAGGGCCACCACCAGCGGACCTCCGGCCAGCCCCAACTTGACGGGCGCCGACATACCCACAGGGATGGGGATGGAGCCCAATACAATGCCGAGGGCAATAAAGACAAATATGGGTACAAGATTAATCTTGTGACGTTGGGCGGTGGAGGTTGCCGTCTTGGCAGACGGGGCTTCTACCGTACTCTCTTGGACAGGTTCCTTGTTCAGGTCGATACGACACAAGGGACGCAGCAGGATGCAGGTCACAATCATGCCCACCACAGCCAAAGGATAGGCCACAGCATAGCCCGCAGCCAGGCGATCGGAAGCACCTTCTATTCCCAACTCATTGACTGCCTGCTGAGCCGCCGAGAGACCGGGGGTGTTGGTGATGGCTCCCGTGTAGACACCAGCCATGTCGGTCAACTCCTGGTTCGCAGCCTTGGCGAGAATCACTGTGATGACCACACCGAGGGCTACATTCACAAGGGCCATGAGATTCATGGCCAAGCCGCCTTTCTTGAACGACTTGAAGAAGCCCGGACCCACTTGTAAACCCACAGCGGTGACAAAGAGTATCAATCCAAACTCCTTGATGATATGCAGCATGTCGTGGTTGAGGCTCACACCAAAGGCACTCAGTGCAATGCCCACGAAGAGCACCCATGTGATGCCGAGGCTCACGCCCTTCACCTTCAGTTTTCCCAGCAGCAGACCTGCAAAGATGGAGATGGCCAGCATCAGTACTGTGCTGGCCACTCCACTACCTGTAAACAGATTAGTAAACCACATTGCTTAGTCTCCCAACGTGGCAACCATAACGGCCTTGATGGTGTGCATGCGGTTCTCGGCCTCGTCGAAGACGATGCTGTTCTCGCTCTCGAAGACATCTTCGGTCACCTCAATGCCATTCAGACCGAACTTCTCGTGCACGTCGCGGCCGGCCTTGGTCTCCAAGTTGTGGTAGGCGGGCAGGCAGTGCATGAACTTGCACTTCGGATTGCCGGTTTTCTTCATCAGGGCAGCGTTCACCTGATAGGGCATCAGCATCTTGATGCGCTCTTTCCACACGCTGTCGGGTTCGCCCATCGACACCCAGATGTCGGTGTAGATGAAGTCGAGGCCCTTCAC
>JAGCOF010000033.1 GCA_017645585.1 Bacteroidales bacterium | reverse complement strand
GCCGCTGCATGTCGACGGCGACCTGGTGGACCTCACGGGCTGCCCCGCAGGGGTCTATCTCCTCGAAATTACGACCCACAACAATAAGTATCATCAAAAAATCATTGTCTTATGAAAAGAGTAGTATTACTGTTGAGCCTCATGCTCATGACCATTGGTGCTAACTGGGCGCAGTGTCACATCACCGTATCGGGCGACTTCGAGTCGGTGTGTATCTACGACTATAAGGATCTGTATTCCGAAGAGGAATACGACGACCTGCTGGTGGCCTGCAAAAGTTCCACGGTGACCTATACGGCGCACCTCGACTTTGTCACCACTGAAACAAATGGGCACAAATAGACACTAATTATTATGACAAAGTCAGAATACAGGGACATCTACAACATTGTTGGAGCGGCAATGGAGGTGCATCGTGTACTTGGAAGAGGAATGGAGGAAGCAATCTATCAAGAGGCACTGTTTATAGAACTGCATCTACGTGGCATTGATGCGGAAAGGGAGAAACCCCTGCATCTCAATTACAAAGGGGTAGAGATGAAGAAATACTATGTAGCAGACTTTGTCTATAACGGGATTATTGTGGAATTGAAATCTGTATCTGAAATAATACCAGAACACAGGGCTCAGTTGTTCAACTATATGCGGATAACCTCTACACATCGAGGCATACTGATAAACTTCGGGGAGAAGAATCTGCATAGCGAAAGGTATTTGTATATTCCAGAAGAAGACGATTTTGTTTTGCTGAACGAGAGTAATTATAAACAATACATACAGGAGAATAACTAATTGGTGGATAATTATGCCAATTCGTTTCTTGGTATTATCGCTTGTGCTTATGCTTTTTAGCCCTGTTGCTGCACAGATTTCACCTGACAGCAACAAGCCCAGGTTCGCCATCACCGGCGATGAGCAGGTGTGTTTGGGCAATGCCTGCACGCTGGGCACCCAGCCCGCGGTGGCGGCTACGTGGCACACCATTGCCCTTGACAACGGCAACCAGCCGGTGGGCAACGCCGTGACCGGCACCACCTACACCCCGACGCTGACCGCGGCGGGGCGCTACCTGATCACCGCGGAGCACCCCGACTATTGCGGCCCAGCCACCTTTGTGCTGACCGTCAAGGACCCGCCCGCGCCCCCCACGGTAGCCGACCTGTCGCCCGACAACCCCCACACGGCCTGCCCCTACAGCGGCATCGCCCTGTCGGGCACCCCGTCGAATCCCAACTACAGCTTTGTATGGGAACCCACCTGTTCCTCAGCCTCTCCACAGCAATATTCTGGCGACCAGGTGAATATCGACTATCAAGCCGATGTGTGTAATGTAAACGTCTACTACTATGACCATCGGCTCGGCTGCATGTCTACCACGCCCTATGTGCACACCGTCAGCGCGCTGACGGCAGCCACGCTGACCCTGCCGAGCCCTATCAAAGTATGCCCCAACACGGTTATCACCTGGGGCGATGCACAGGTGCCGGATCAGCGCGCCGCCGGCATGCTCTACGAGTGGGGTATACAGAACAACAAGCAGTACTGCGCCTCGGTGCAGGGGAGCCATCTGGAGAACGGCGTAACTTTAGCAATCAACAAAGTGCCGCTGCCCGAGACGTTCACTGTGAGCCTGACGCGCAATTGGTGCGGCACCTATTCGCAGACAGCCACCGTCAGCATTACTGTGGATAGTAGCCAGGATAGGCCCCATATTGATACAGGAGCCGAATTACTGTGTGTTGGCGGAAGCGACACCTACACCGGCAGAGGATGTTCCCATACACCAAACCATTATCATTGGAACGTTGGAGGTAGCGTGCAGAATGGTGTAAACTCGATTACCCCCACCTTCCCGACAGCGGGGATATGGAAGGTGCGCCTTTCCTGCAATGAATACGATTACTGCGATGACGCCTCTTATATTCCCACAGATGTCAAGATAGTGACGGTGGAGTCGTTCCCACCATTAAGCATTGCCGGGACAGCCGTCTTGTCGATACAGCCGCCGCAGAGCAACTGCACCTATGTATGGCGATACAAACCATTTGGAATAGGCAATAATTTCACCATTTTGGGCACAGGTAGCACACTATACTCACATGGAGAAGGTATTTATGAATGTACAATCACCAACAGCATCACAGGATGCAGTACGACAGTCACACGTACAATAATGCCACCGGACGTATGTGATGACATCACTGTGACACACGGCACCTTTGACTACTGCAACCATACGATGCCGGTTTCGGCCACAAATCCAACGTTTAACCTTTCTTGGACAGTTACGGGCAGTGGTACTGTGGCATCCACCAGTGGCACCAATAATAGCAATGCCGTTATAGCGGTAGGAAGTATTGGATACTACACCGTTAAGGTCTCCGGTTCGGATCCGATGTATCTCCCTGCTTGCGAGAAAGGAGAGACCTCATTCACGGTGGACTTCCTGCCCAACTTCACCGTGAATGTCCATTGCGACACTGTTGTCATCGGGAACCAATCGCAATACCTTGACGGCAATACGATGGTATATCTCAGCATCAAAAACATTTGCACCGGCAATAGTGTCTCTCGTTCCTTCCCCGCTTCGCAGTCACAGTACCTTTACCCTGTGCCGACGCTCTATGCCACTACGACATGCGACTATGAAGTCTACTTGACGCAGGTGGGGAGCACCGTCCTTGCCACGCCGTGCTATATTGGGACGGTGTCGGCCGGCAGGCCCCAACGGACCGTGAGCATCAGCACCGACAACACCAATAACCAAGACCAAACTTGCGACAACACCCCTATCGGACTCACCGCCACATTAAGTGGAGGCGCTGTTGTTGCCACATCGCAATGGAACTTTGGTGATGGAAGCACCTATGAAACAGGTGGTGGGTATATCTGCCATACGTTTAAAGAAAAGACTCTCTCTTATGATATTTCTGTTCTTGTTACAGATAATAAAGGATGCCAATACACATCATCATCATTTCCAATCACTTCAATTTATAACAATTTAACAGGAGCAACCTTGACATATGGGAACCCTTTGTCATGCCCTGGATACAGTAACAGCCTATTGTTTGCTCCGAATGCCAATGTATATGAATGGTGCGAAGTGGGTGGCACGCCTGTACAAGACAATAATCCACACTATGTAAGTTACCCCATGGACTACTATGTAAAAGCCACAAACACGAATTATTGCCAGAAAGAGCTTACCCGATATGTCCCATTTTTGAACCCACCCACGGCACGCATTCGCACGGAGCAGACAAAGTGCTGTGTGGGGGAGACGGTGACCTTGGACGGTTTCGTTTATGGATTAAACAATATAACCTATAGTTGGTCTGTGGAGAAACCTTTAGGCAACACCCTATACACGGCATCGACACCTGATTTCACATTTAAAACAGACCATGGTGCCGGTGACTATTATGTGACCTTGGAGGTGGGAATATCATATCCTGGCAATATTACATGTACCGCGACAGCCACCCAGATCATCACGGCCAATCCCCAACCGGCACCGCCCACGCTGGCCTTCGGCAGCAACCAATGTCTGCATCTCGGCCCCGTGGACCTCACAGCCACAGGCTATACAGGCATGCTGCATTGGAGCAACGGCACCACCGGCAGCCCCACACAGTACTACACCCACGGGCGAGCCGTGGCCTATTACTACGATCCCACCGATGGCTGCCCTTCGGATACTGCATCCATCCTCGTCGAGCGCCAGCCCGACTTCGATGCCCTGCTGACCGGCTGCTACAAAAAGTGCAAAGGCAGTTACGAGCTGCCTGTCTACGGCCTGACCAACACCACGCAGGAGATAGGCTGGAGGTGGTGGCGTGACAATACCTTGGTTAATTCAGGCTCGGGTATCTATTACGGTGTGCCGCTCATATTGCCGGTAAGCTTCGGCAACCACCAGCTGGAAGTGACCTACCAAAACAGCAACTGCACGGTACAGTCATCCGAGTTGAGTGTTTCCTCGAAAGACACTTGCGACTGTGAAGGAATAGAAGTAACGGTGGCGAAAATCACTTCAACAGTGTCGAATGATTGTAAATTGACCTACAATGTATTCCTGCATATCTGCAACAAGTCGGGCGGCGACTTCTGCTTCGATAAGTTGACGGTGCTTTCGGTCGGCGCCAATGTGCAGGCAACGATGGTGAACGCTCCGTGGGGAACGCTGGCAGACGGTGACTGCGAGGATTACGAAATAAAACTGACAGTGTCGTCGCTCGACCCGATGAGCGTACTGCTGCGCCTGACAGGCTCTTGTCCTTCTTGCACCAAGGACTTCAGCGTCAGCCTGCCGGTACCCGACTGTGAGCGACCTGTGTTGGATATGGACTTCGATTTGGTGGATTTCACCAACGTGGCGGTCTATTTTGACTTTGATATGCCATTGCCGACAGGGGGATATCTTTATGGCGTCTACTCGGAGCCGCCAATGATTACAGGCTACAACTACGACGTTTCCACCGGTACGCTGTATGGTTCAGGAATGTTTGATGCGGCGCTGCTGTCGCAGTTGGCGGCGGCTGGCGAGAATATTTGCTTCCACGCCATCTTGTGTGTGGACGGTGTTTTGTGTAAATACACCTTCTGCCTGTCGGCTCAGGATTTGATTGATGACCTTGATATTGTCATACGCAACAGCAACGGTAGCAAAGGGGGTGTCCATGCGCGGATTGAAACGGATCCGCCAGCCCTGCAGCCCAACCCGACGACGGGTGAGGTGAGGGTGACAGGCACGAAGGGCGAGGTGGCCGAGGTGGCGGTGCTGGACATGCACGGCCGCCAGATGGCGCTGCATCGTGACACCGACCGCTTCAATGTAGCCTCCCTGCCCTCGGGCACCTACCTCGTTCGCCTCAAGGTGCGCGACGGCAACAGCCTACAGACCTACTACCTCAAGCTGGTGAAGAAGTAAACATCACTCCCCCGTCAGGGTAGCGTCAGGGTAGCGTTAGCATATTGGAAGCATATACCTTGACATATTGAAAGCATATACAATCGCATATACAAACCATAGTTGGTAGTTGTTAGTGGGTAGCATTTTGACCCTGTGCTATCCACTATTTTTTTGCCATATAGCAACTTTTTTGTATCTTTGCTTCTTTGCATGTGGCATGGTTTTTGCTGTAACACTTTGTACAACAACACCCAAATGCCTCTGTAGACATATATAATAATAGAAAGAAAAAGAAAAATGGCAAATATTCTGACCAAATTGTTCGGCAACAAGAGCCAGCGCGACCTGAAGGAGGTGAAGCCCTTCCTCGACGCCACCCTGTCCGTCTACCCCACCATCGCAGCCCTCGACAACGACGGCCTGCGCGCCAAGACCATCGAATTCAAGCAAAAGATACGCACCGCCGTTGACGCCGAGGAGACCGAGCTGGCCGCCCTGCGCGCCCGCATCGACGAGGAATACGACATGCCCGTCGACGAGAAGGAGAGCCTCTACAAGCGCATCGACGACCTGGAGAAGCAGAGCTACGACAAGACGCAGAAGGTGCTCGACCAGATACTGCCCGAGGCCTTCGCTGTGGTGAAGGAGACCGCCAAGCGCTTCGCCACCAACGAGACGGTGACCGTCACCGCCACCGACCACGACCGCGACCTGGCCGCCACCCACGCCAGCATCACCATCGAGGGCGACAAGGCCGTCTACCAGAACCATTGGATGGCCGGCGGCAACGAGATTACCTGGGACATGGTGCACTACGACGTGCAGATTATCGGCGGCGTGGTGCTGCACAGCGGCAAGATTGCCGAGATGGCCACCGGCGAGGGCAAGACCCTCGTGGCCACCCTGCCCGTCTACCTCAACGCCCTGCCCGGCAAAGGCGTGCATGTGGTCACCGTGAACGACTACCTGGCCAAGCGCGACAGCGAGTGGATGGGCATGCTCTTCGAATTCCACGGCCTCTCGGTCGACTGCATCGACAAGCACGAGCCCCACAGCGCCGAACGCAAAGCAGCCTACAACTGCGACATCACCTACGGCACCAACAACGAGTTCGGCTTTGACTACCTGCGCGACAACATGAGCCGCAACCCCGAGGAGCTGGTGCAGCGCGGCCACAACTACGCCATCGTCGACGAGGTGGACTCGGTGCTCATCGACGACGCCCGTACCCCCCTCATCATCAGCGGCCCCACCGGCAAGGACGACGACGAACAGGAGTTCTACCGCTTCAAGCCCACCATCGAGAAGCTCTACAATGCCCAGCGCCTGCTCTGCACACAGATACTCGCCGACGCCAAGAAAGGCATCAGCGAGAACCCCGACCCCAAGCCCGAGGACGAGTGCGCCAAGCAGCTGCTGCGCGCCTACCGCGGCCTGCCCAAGAACAACGCCCTTATCAAATACCTGTCGGAGACGGGTATACGCAGCATCCTGCAGAAGACCGAAAACTTCTACATGCAGGAGCAGAACAAGTATATGCACATCATCGACGACGAGCTCTACTTCGTCATCGACGAGAAGAACCGGCAGGTGGAGCTCACCGACAAAGGCATGGAGTACCTCACCTCGCTGGGCGAAGACCCCAACTTCTACCAACTGCCCGACATCGGCAGCGCCATTGCCGAAGTGGAGAACAACCCCGACCTCAGCCCCGAGCAGAAGACCGAGGCCAAGGACAAAATATACAGCGACTTCGCCGTGCAGAGCGAGCGCGTGCACACCGTGGACCAGCTACTGAAGGCCTACACCCTCTTTGTGCGCGACGTGGACTATATCCTCACCGAGGACAACCAGGTGAAGATCGTTGACGAGCAGACGGGCCGTATCATGGAAGGCCGCCGCTGGAGCGACGGACTGCACCAGGCCGTCGAAGCCAAGGAGAACGCCAAGGTGGAAGCCGCCACCCAGACCTACGCCACCATCACCCTGCAGAACTACTTCCGCATGTACAAGAAGCTCTCCGGCATGACGGGTACCGCCGAGACCGAGGCCGGCGAGCTGTGGAACATCTACAAGCTCGACGTGGTGGTCATCCCCACCAACAAGCCCATCGCGCGTGTGGACATGGACGACATGGTCTACAAGACCAAGCGCGAGAAGTTCAAGGCGGTGATAGACGAGATTGAGCGCCTCATCGGCGAAGGGCGTCCCGTGCTGGTGGGCACCACCAGCGTCGAGACCTCGGAGCTGCTGAGCAAGATGCTCAAGATGAAGAAAATTCCCCACAACGTGCTGAACGCAAAGCTGCACCAGAAGGAGGCCGACATTGTGGCACAGGCCGGTGAGCCCGGCCGCGTGACCATCGCCACCAACATGGCAGGCCGCGGTACCGACATCAAGCTCAAGGGCGACGTGCGCGAGCGTGGCGGTCTGGCCATCATCGGCACCGAACGCCACGAGAGCCGCCGCGTAGACCGTCAGCTGCGCGGCCGCGCCGGCCGTCAGGGCGACCCGGGCTCGAGCCTCTTCTTCGTCAGCCTCGAAGACGACCTGATGCGCCTCTTCGGCAGCGAACGCATGGCCCAGGTGATGGACCGCATGGGCCTGCAGGAGGGCGAGGTCATCCAGCACTCGATGATTACCAAGGCCGTGGAACGCGCCCAGAAGAAGGTCGAGGAGAACAACTTCGGCATGCGTAAGCGCCTGCTGGAATACGACGACGTGATGAACAACCAGCGCACCGTCATCTACAACAAGCGCCGCAACGCCCTCTACGGCGACCGCCTGAGCATCGACATCAGCAACATGTTCTACGACACCTGCGAGCTGCTCTACAGTGAAGGCAGCGATTGGGAGGAGTTCAAGCTGGAGATCATCCGCGTCTTCGCCCACGAGGTGCCGATGAGCGAGCGCGAGTTCCTGTCGCTGCGCCGCAACGAGGCCATCCAGCTGCTCTACGACCAATGCTTCAGCGCCTACAAGGAGCGCATGCAGCGCCTCTGTGAAACCGCCTGGCCCTTCATCAAGAACATAGCCGAGAACACGCGCTACATCAACGTGGCTTTCCCCATCACCGACGGCAAGAAGACCCTCAACGTGGTGGTGCCTGTCAAGAAGGCCTACGAGACCCACGGCCGCGAGGTGCAGCTCAGCATTGAGAAGGGCATCACCCTGGCCATCATCGACGACCTGTGGAAGGAACACCTGCGCCAACTCGACGACCTGCGCCAGAGCGTGCAGAACGCCGCCTATGAGCAGAAAGACCCCCTGCTCATCTACAAGTTCGAGTCGTTTAAACTCTTCGAGCAGATGCTGCTCAACATCAACCGCGAAATCACCAGCTTCCTCAGCCGCGCCCAGCTGCCGCTGCCCAACGAGAACGAGGTGCGCGAGGCGCGCCAGCCCCAGGCACCGCAGCGCGGACTCAAGGCAGGCCGCAGCAACGAGTTTGACCGCGCCGCCCAGCAACAGCAGCAGGCCATCGACAGCTCGCGCCAGCAGTCCAAGCAAATGCCTGTGCATGTGGAGAAAAAAGTGGGCCGCAACGACCCCTGCCCCTGCGGCAGCGGCAAGAAATACAAGAACTGCCACGGACGCGACGCAGAATAAAAAAACGAAAAATAATTTGCAGATTTCAAAATAGTTAGTATATTTGCAAATATAAACTGAAACGAATAATATTATTAACCCATTAAAAATCAATTATTATGAAGAAAGTATTCCGTATTTTCACGATTGCAGCCATTGCATTTGGCATGAGCATGACTGTAGCCTGCACCGACGACAATGAAGGCGGCGGCAACAACAATGGCAACGGTAACGGCGGCAATGAGAACCTGCCCACCACTATTGACGAGAACTTCGACAACGGTATCCCCACCACGTGGACCAACATTGATGCTGATGGTGACGGTTACAAGTGGGAGAACACCCTGGCCACTCAAAGTGGTGCCGAGAGTGATCCTTATCCCTATGCAATGTCTGCTTCTTACAGAAACAACGTAGGAGCTCTCACTCCCGACAACTACCTCATCAGCCCGAAAATCAAGATTCCCGCAAACGCCACACTGACCTATGAAGTGGGTGGTATTGATGCCAACTACTATGCAGAGAACTACACCGTCTATCTGGGCACTGTGCAAAATGGCACTTTCAGCGCTACCGCCACCCTGCTCAACGAGACTGTTCCCAGCGTTGACGCCACTCTTCGCACCATTGACCTGAGCGCCTATGCTGGCCAGAACCTCTGCGTCGCTTTCCGTCATCACGACATCACCGACATGTACTACATAACCATCGACAACGTGAAGGTTCAGTAATTCCTACTGAAAGACACAAAACAAGGGAGGCACCCGCATGGGTGCCTCCCTTCATTTTTGTCCGGTGGAGTTTACTCGGCGTTGATGTACTTGCCGTTGACCTCGAAGTTGAGGGTCTTGCCGTCTTTCTCTTTCTTCCACCAGAGGAAGCCGCTCACCTTGGCGATGTAGGCCTGGTAGGTCATCTTGCCACGCACCTTGCGAGCCCACACGTCGCGGACGCTGTACTTGGGGAAGAGGTGGTCCACGGTGTCCTGGATGGCGCGGGGCATCCACTGCTTGTCGATGTAGTAGTGGGTCTCGGAGCCCTTGTTGGAGAAGAGCATGGCCTGACGGCTCTTGTCGGTGTCGTTGTAGGTCACCTTGTAGGTGAGCGAGTCAATCTGCCACCACTCCACGTTGGTGGCGTCTTTCACCTGGCGTTGGAAGTCTTTCACGTAGTTGACCTTCACGTCCTTTTCGGCCACCGCTTTGGCTTTCTGGGCAAATGCCGCGCCGCCGCAGAGGGCGACGGCAAGTGCCAATGCAAATATCTTTTTCATATTGAACAATTTATATTATTACTTACTATTGTATATTCAAACTGCAAATATACGAAAATTATTTATATTGCGCGTTTTCCATCAAGTTTTTTATCACTTTCTCGCCGTCACGGATGGCCTGCATGGCCCAATGAAGCTTGAGGTCGAGCAGCTCGTCGTCGGTGAGTTGCCAGCGCAAGTCGGGGTCGCAACGCATGCGCTCGGTGAGACTAAAGAGGCTGAGGGCGGCGCAAACGCTGATATTGAAGCTCTCGGTGAAGCCATACATGGGTATCTTGACATAGGCATCGGCCAGGTCGATAGCCTCCTGGGTGAGGCCCGTCAGCTCCGTGCCGAAAAGGAGCGCCGTGGGCTGGCTGATATCGAGGTCGCCAATCATGGTGTCGTTCTCGTGCGGCAGGGTGGCTACGATGCGATAGCCGCTGTCGTGCAGGTGACGGCAGGCTTCCTGGATGGAAGTATACTTGTAATAGTCGACCCACTTGGAGGAGCCCACGGCCACGTCGCCGGCGGGGTTGAAGGGGTTGTGTGCCTCCACTACATGCACATCCTGCACGCCGAAACAGTCGCACGAACGCAGCACGGCGGAGGCATTGTGCGACTGATAGATATCCTCCAGCACCACAGCGATATGGCGTGTGCGAAGGGGTGCGAGGCGGTCAAAGAGGGCACGCTTGTTCTCGCTGAACAACTCGGCAGCGCGCTCATACAGCGCTGCCTTCTGCTCGGTGCTGAGCCCCGCGAAGAGGCTCTTGCTATTGGGTAGTCTTTCTGGCATAGGGTGATGAAATATTTTGCAAAAATACAAAAAAAATTCGTGATGGACAATAATACGCAGTTTGTGCCGTTAGAATAAGGCTATGTTAGTAGGATACGAAGCCAATAATGCCATGCGCAACGCGGGTCCCCTGGGCGAATACTCGCGCAATCTAATCTCACGCATTGCCAATATGCACGTGAAGGATTTCCGTGCACTTCTTTTCTCCACCCGCATCAAAGACGATTACCGCTCCTATTACTCGGGCGACAGCAATGTGAGCACCTATGTCCCCGTAGGCGCCTCGAAACTGCTGCCCGAAGCCTGGATGCGCTACCGGCTCAACCCCTGGCTGCAAAGCGAGAAGGTGAAGATATTCCACGGTCTCAACGAAGAGCTGCCCTACCATATCGGCCGCGAAGTGAAGACCGTGATTACCTGCTACGGCGCCAATGCGCACCACCTCACCTCACTGATGGACTCGCTGCTATGGAAAGGCAGAATGCGCTATGCCTTCTCGGCGGCCGACGCAGTGGTGGCGGTGAGCGAAAAGGTGAAGCAGGAACTGCTTGACTTCGGCGTGAACGAAAAGAAGATTGTGGTTATCAACGGCGGCACCGACAACCCCTACGAGATGAACGACGAGGTGGCGGCGCGCTATTTCGAGCTTTACCAGACGCTGTTGAAGTCCTCGGCCTCCCTGACCTGAGGGTCGCGCTGGTATTCCAGAAGCTTTGCATACTTGAGGTAGCTGTTCAAGGCTACGGACTTGCTGAAGGTGAGCCCGTCGATGCCTCCAAGTATACCTCCCCTGATGAAATAATTGACAAAGAAGGCGGCGCCACCGTGCCATAGGGGTGACCACCAATGGGCGCGTTTGCCCTTGTTCCATAGTATCTTGGCTCCGCGTGTGCTATAGTTGCGTCCGGGCTTGGCGAAGAGCTCGCCGATGTTCTTGAAGCGGTAGTGCAGCAGGTCGGCCTTCCAGCGCTTGGTGTTCTTGGTGGAGATGGTGGCGTGCTGCTTCACCTCGGGGAAGCGCAGGCGGTCATGGCGGTATAGGCGCACCAGGTAGTCGGGATACCATCCGCCCCAGCGCATCCAGCGGCTGCCCACCATGTTGCGGCGACGCAAGGCGAAGCCGTCATAGGGGGTGTGCTCGAAGTCGGTAGCCTCCATCTTGGCCACCAACTCGGGCGTCAGGCGCTCGTCGGCGTCGATGCTGAGCACCCACAAGTTTTTCACATACTGCAGGGCGACGTTCTTCTGGATACCGTCGCCGAGATAACTCTGTGTAAAAACCCGCGCACCGGCCGCCTGCGCAATTTCGCGCGTGCGGTCGGTGCTGAGGCTGTCGACTACCACCACCTCGTCGCACACCTGCTGCAGGGAGCGGATGGCGCCTTCAATGTTGTGTTCCTCGTTGAGGGTGGTGATGATGCCGGAAACGGGTTTCATATTAGTGATGAGTGTGATTAGTGATTGACGATGAGCTTGCGTGCCACACGCTCGCTGCCGTTGCTGAACAACACGGTGTAGAGGCCCGAGGCCAGCTTGGCGGTATTGACGGTGTAGAGCACCTGACCGGCAGCCTGCAGGCTGGTGGTGTGGAGGGTGCGGCCGTTGAGGTCAAGGATGGTGACGGTGTAGTTGCCGCCCTCGCCGAGGTCGATAATCATATTGGCCTGTTCGGCAGCGGGGTTGGGATAGAATTGGCCGAAGCGATGCTCACTTACGCTCTCGATGTCGAGGTGGTGGGGATTTTGCTCAGTCATATCCTCATTGGCCCAATTGCTGCCAAAGGTGAAGGTGATATCCTCCATATCCATGGCGGTGGTGTCATAGTCAAACATGGTGCTGTCCACCACGCCTTCATCGGTGTAGGTGAAGGTGTAGTAGCCACCCTGACTGGCAGTCATCGGCTTGGTGATGGTCTTGCCGTTGTTGGATGTGGCGGAGATGTAGTATTCGTAGCTGTGCTGCGGAATGGCAGCGACGCTGCGCATCATGCTACCGTTGAAACGGTTACCATTGGAAGCCAGACTGGCGGTCTGCCACTCGCCTCCGTCGATGCGGTACACCACTTCGGCATGGGCGATGCCACTCTTGTTGGTAATGATGGCCGACACCGGAATCTCGGTCATCTCGCCAAGGGCGAAGGTTCCGTGCAGGTTCTTGTGCAGGATGCGCACAGGGTTGTCGGCAGGAATCTGCTTGGTGACACAGTGGATGGCACCGCCGCTGCCATCGAACTCACGCACATCGACGCAATAGATGGTGTAGCCCGGATAGGCGGCCTGGATAGCCTCGATATTGGCGCGGTCCCATGCGGCGGTGGGCTTACCGTCGGTGCCGACTTCCGAGAAGCAGGGCTGCAGAATGACATTGTTGACAAAAGTATGGTTGCTGTAGGTACGGGTGTAGTTGTTATCATACTGCGACTGACTGCTGAAGTTACCACCGTTATCGGTCGAGGGGAACGGCAATGTAGCCATGGTGTAATAGTCACGGTCAAAGAGAGAGTGGTAGCTGCAGAGGTTCTCCATGTTTTGGGCACCCGTCTGGTAGTCGACCCACGAAGAGTAGACGTTGGGCATCACCGAGAAAACAAAACCATTCTCATCGTACATGTCGGCATAGAGGTCAATATGGCCGGTACCACCGTCGTAGCGGTAGGCTGGAATAACGTAGGTGGCACGTTGACCAAGGAGGTCGTGGAGCGCCTGTCGTACCTGAGACTGACTGAGATGGAGGTCCTGCGAATAAGTCAAAGAGTTAATATTCTGACCGTCCCAAACAAGCTGGCCATAACCGTCGTTGTTGTTGGAGTAGATTGCATCGGAAGAAACAACCATACCGGCACCGTCAACGAGGCAGTTACCGCCTTCCCACTCGACTTTCGTGATATAGTTGGCAATGCCCTTCTGCCAATGGATAATCGAGGGCAGCGAATCGTCGAGAGCACGTCCAGGATAATAGGTAAAGTCAAGCATGGCCACGGAGTCCTGATTGCCATAGTAGAAGCAGATGGGGCCGCAGTCGCGATACCAGAAGGAGTTGCCAGGACCAATGAGGAACTTCACGTTATCGTGACGCAAGCCCATGCGAGTCAACGTACGGATGACCTTGGCAGTATCCGCCATCTGTTCCACACGCACCCAAGCCTCGGCGCCGCCGAGCTGGATACCGTCCATCAAGTAGAAAAAGACCTTGCCAAAAGAGGTCGAAGTGTCCATAGTGGCTTTGTAGGGACCCGTGCCCTGGTGCTGCCAGCCCGAATTACTATATTTGTAATAGTCGGCCCAACCCGTAACAAGAGGGTCGGCAATCCAATAGCCCGTACCTTGGCTGGTGGCCGGAGAATAATTATAGTAGGCTGTGACAACGATTGCCTTCACCTCTTCCCATTCACCCGGAAACCACACACGGTCCTCAGGCAGAGACTTGGCACCCTTGGCAGCCACGGGAGCCTTGGTGGAGAGAGGAATATTGGTTTCCAGATGCTTCTTCGATATGTCGCGCTTCTGCACAGTCTGGCGAAATTCGCGAAGCATTTGTTCTGTAGGTTGCTGGCTTTGTGCGGCAACACCCAAAGTAATGGCGGTAGCGGCCAGAAATAAAACAACTTTTTTCATATATAATCTCATTTTTATCGTTTCTTAAGGCTAAGTATTTCGCGGGCCTCGTCGCTGGTGGCCACCTGGCGGCCCAGCAGCTTGGCCATGCGCACCACCTTGTCAACCAGCTCGCCGTTGCTCTTGGCCAGCACGCCGCGCTCCAGGTAGAGGTTGTCCTCAAAGCCTACGCGCACATTGCCGCCCATGACGATGGCGGGGGCAGCCAGCGTGAAGGCGTGGCGGCCAATGCCGGTGGCGGTCCAGGTGCTGCCGGCGGGGATGTTCTTCACCAACCAGCAGAGGTTATCCACCGTGGCGGGGGTGCAGCCGGGGACGCCGAGCACGAAGTTGAACTGCATCGGGGCGCCGGGCACCTCGCCCTTGCGGGCCATGGTGAGGATGGTGTCGAGGTGACCCATCTCGAAGCACTCGTACTCGGGCTTGATGCCGCGCTCAATCATGCGCTTGCCGAAGGCACGCATGGTGGGCATGGTATTGTCGAAAATCTCGTCGCCGAAGTTGCAGGTACCACAGTCGAGGGTAGCCATCTCGGGCACGGGGGTGGTGTTGGTCGAGTCCAAGCGCTCGTCGGGGGTCATACCCACAGCGCCACCGGTCGAGGGGATGAGGATCACATTGGGGCAGGCCTTGAGGATAGCCTCGGTGCACTCCTGGAAGCGCACGTGGCTCTGGGTGGGCGTGCCGTCGTCCTCACGGACATGCAGGTGCACGATGGCGGCGCCGGCGTCGACGGCGCTCTTGGCCTCACGAACAATCTCTTCAACGGTGTAAGGAACATTGGGGTTCTGCTCCTTGGTCACTTCTGCGCCGCAGATAGCGGCGGTGATAATCAGTTTTTCCATGATATAAATTATATTAATATTCTATAGAAATATGAAAGTGCAAAAATACAAAAAAAAATCCACATGGTGGCTAAAACATACTTTTTTAATTATTTTTTTCCTATATTGAAATAATTGTGTATCTTTGCATTTTGAAAAAGTAATTATTATGCCAGAGATAAGTAAATTTTTCGGGATATTCATCTATATGTATATTGATGACCATAATCCACCTCATTTTCATGTATGGTATGAGGGTGACGAGGCCATTATTGACATCGCAGATGGTCGTGTCACCGGTTCGCTTTCCCGTAGAGCGTTGCGTCTCGTTTACGAATGGCTCGACCTACATAAAGAAGAGTTGATGGAGAATTGGAGACGCCTGTCTAACAGTGAAGCTGCTGAAAAAATTGAGCCCTTGAAATAAAGTACCATGAAAGAATATAACATTTTGAAAGTATTGTCTGCCGACTATGTTCGAGACTACGTACTTCGACTGACATTCAACAACGGCGAAGTCCGCGACGTTGATTTTGTGCCTTTGATGCAGAAAGGTATCTGCCGAAAGCTTCAAGACATGGACTACTTCCGTTCCTTTACTCTTGACCCATTCACTGTTGATTGGCACAACGAGATTGGGTTTGCACCCGAGGCCCTCTATGCTCGAGGAATAGCGACAGCATAGCCCCTCCCTCTCTCTTCATTTGTATATCTCTTTACCATAATAAAACCCCGAAAGTTTTTTGTCCAACTTTCGGGGTCTGTCCTCTTTTGCCTGCCACCCCGCACAAAAGGGGTAGTTGAAGCAAAGCGTCCTTATTGCAAGTAAAAAGGACCCATACCATCATCAAAATATAGACACCTTCCATTTACTTGGAATGAAATAGGATCCGTCCAAGGTACATATATTATTCCTTGTCCATTACTATACGAATATGTACAGGTGTATGAAGATTGATCATTTTCCGAGGGTTGACCCGTAGTCACTGTTACGTTAGAAGATGAGTAGAAGTTTAAAGTACAATAATAATCACCGATTTCATATCGCCATGTTGTGCCAACCAAAGACGTCGATGTGTTGTTGCCTGAATTGCTACCGCCGCCACCGCCACCTTCTGATTCGCACGAGGTGAACGACACCATCATCACTGCCATAAGGCATACCATTAATAACTTTTTCATCTTGTTTAATTTTTAGTTTGACATTTAGTTGTTTATGCCCAATTAGTAGGCAGGTTGATTTTTCTCCTGGTTCATGTGAAGGCATAAAAAAAGAAGCGCGGGTTAAGAACTCTTGCTTATCCCGCTAATGGAGGCTCTCGCATCGCCTTTGATACTTGGATAAGCAATGCCAAAGCCCACGCATGATGGTATACATTAACTGTATATACCAAACGATGGACGAGGAACATTGCATTATCGCGGTACCAAGTTTAGAATTTGCGAGATTCACCATTAGCCGCAGATAAACGTTGTTACAACGTCTTTAATATGTCCTACCGTTTCTCTTGAAACGACGATGCAAAAATACGAAGAATAATTGGAATGGCAAAATTATTTTTGATTTTTTATGGGTGATAAAATTAAGTCGTGCACGATATATTTTAGTAATCTGTGGGTGGTTGATGGTGGTCGGTCGGGCCTCTGAATGGCTCCTGAAACGGTTGTTTGTCGGACAAAAACAGGCAAAGGCGACGACATGGCGTGCTAATAACCATATTATAAGTGAATTATATACCGTTTTACCATCCTTATCACCACGCACCCCCTCCGACTCCGCTCCGACTCAAGTCCGAGTCAAGTCCGTGTCATCTCCGACCGCAGTCGGACAAAAGACGGCGTTGATAC
Organism: Bacteroidales bacterium; assembly: GCA_017645585.1. Lineage (GTDB taxonomy): Bacteria > Bacteroidota > Bacteroidia > Bacteroidales > P3 > Colimorpha. Next base: position 36,393 of record JAGCOF010000033.1, on the reverse strand, counting down.
GGTGTCGGCGCGGATAGGTCGTGTACGACATAAATAGGATTTAATTGATGGGCTGGACCTGCTTGCGGAGGAGCTCGATGTCAAGCTGCTGGTAGGTGATGGCGTTGCTGTCGGCGAAGTGCTCGCGGTTGGCGTTGTAGGTGTCGCGGTCGTACTCGGAGGCCTTCTGGAAGAGGCTGCGGGCGACGGCGAGCTTGAGTTGGTCGAAGGTCATACGGCCCTCCTGGTAGCGCTCTATCTCATTCTCCGACAGATATTTCTTCACCTTCTCAAACTTAGCCTCGGGCAGGCGTCCGTCGTCGTCGAGGCTGCGCTCGAGGTCGGGGAAGTTGACCCACGAGGTGATGGTGGTTTCGAGGAGGGCGATGTTGCGGCGGTTGCGGTCGGTGTAGTAGCCGAGGTAGGCATGGCAGGGTTCGACGAAGATAACGGGTTTGAGACCGATTTTGCGGAGGATGGAGGCGAAGAAGACGCAGGCGTCGACGCAGTTGGCCTGGCGCGAGTTCCACACCTGGTCGAAGAAACGTATGTGCTGCACGTTGGCGCGCGGCGAGGGGTTGGAGGTGCAGGTGATGGAAGAGTAGGTGATGCCATGCGAGAGGGCGTAGTACCAGACGGCAAAGACCTGGTCGTCGACATCCTGAGTGCGGTTGGTCTGGTAGCCGGAGAAGCGGCCGACAGTGCCCTGCGCCAGGATGTCGGTGAGTATCTGTTCGATTTGGGGATGGTCTTCGTTGACGTAGGCGGCGAAGAGCCAGCGGAGGTCGACGACCTCGTTGTCGGAAGCGAGCGAAAGGGGGCACTCGTTGACGGTGCGGCAGGTGAGGTGGAGGTTCTTGAGGTCGACCTCTTCGTCGTTGATGTAGCAGGTGAAGGTGAGGTCGACGGCACGCGGCGTGCGCTGGGCACGAAGGATGTCATACTTCCACTTGATGGAGGGGTTGAAGGTGTATTGCTCGCCGCGGCGGGGCAGGATTTCCTGGAAGATGGTGACGTAGTTGAGGGCCGACGAGTCGATGACGATGCGGAGGACGCTGTTGTCGGCGGGAGCGGTGAGCGAAAGGGTGAAGGTGGACAACTGGGAATTTAGGTTGCCGGGGACGGCCTGGTTGGTGGCCAGGATGAGCGAGGGGTAGAGCTGGTTGTCGAAGAGGGGGTTGCAGGTGGCGGTGAAGGCCACTTGCTTGGGGTCGAAGAGCTTGTTGCCGCGCGGTGCATGGCAGGACGACAGCGTTGCTGCCACCAGCAGCAGCGCTACGAGAGCCTGTCGGGGTTTTGGTTGACGAATTCGGACCATTGTTTTTTTGCGGATTTGTGTCGGGTTTTGTGGGGCTGGAGCTGGCTGCGCAGGTCGGCGAGGGGGTTGGAGAACTGCATGTGGCAAGTGTAGGCCACAGCGAGGGCGTCGGTGGCGTCGAGGTATTTGGGGTCGTCGGTGAAGCCGAGGATGGAGCGCAGGATGGCGGAGACCTGCTCCTTGGAGGCGATACCGTTGCCGGTGACGGTCTGCTTGATGACCGAGGGCTCATACTCGGTGTAGCTGAGGTCACGGCTCATGGCGGCGGCGATGGCCACTCCCTGGGCGCGGCCAAGCTTGAGCATGGACTGCACATTCTTGCCGAAGAAGGGAGCCTCGATGGCCAAGTGGTCGGGGTGGAAGGAATCGATGATGCGCACCGTGGAGTCGAAGATGCGGCGTATGCGGTCCTTGAAGTCGGGGATGTTCTTCAGATAGAGCACATCCATAGCAAGTATCTTGGGGGTGCCCTCATCGGTGTCGAGCAGACTGTAGCCGAGGATGCGGGTGCCGGGATCGATGCCAAGGATGAGCATTTTTATTGCGTTATTGTGTTATTGCGTTATTGCGTGAGTAAGGGTGAGGGTGAAGTGGCTTTCGACCTTGCGGCGGCGTAGGTAGAGGACCAGCACATAGAGAGCGAGGACGGCGAAGGCGGCGAGGACGACGGCCCACTCGGGGAGGCGAGCCAGCGAGAGGCCGATGATGGCTGCCAGTATGAGCACGGCCGGCAGCACATAGGCTATCCAGACGGCCAGCATGCCGCGGCTCTCGTCGATGTGGACGGTGACGGGCTGGCCAACACAGTATTGCTGCCAATCGGCGGTGGGTATCTCAAGCGTCTTGTCCTTTGACTCGGCAAAGCCACACTTGCCATGGGCCGCACAGGAGGCGCAGGCGCTGACGGCCTCAATCTTCACCAAGAGGCGTCCGTGCTTGACTTCCTGGACTATGCCTGCGTGCGAGGCTACTCGTTCCAATCTCTCCATGCGATAATTCCTTTACAGTTGCGTACACATTTGCCCTTGCGGTTCACCTTGCTGACATTGCCCTGGTAGATAACCTCGGCGCGGCCGTATTTGTAGGGTGTGGCGGCGTCGAAGATGAAGGGCATGAATATGTCGCCCTTGGTGTCGACATAGCCCCACATGCCGTTGAAGCGGGCGGCGGCGACTCCCTCAGAGAATTGGAAAGCCTCCTCGAAGTAGAAGGGGATGACGAGCTTGCCCTCGAGGTCGACGTAGCCGAGTTTACCGTCCTTCTCGACAAGGGCGAGGCTGTCGTAGTACATGTATTTCATGCCCTTGGGGGTGCGGTTGTCGTATTCGAAGGGCAGGATGACGCGGTTGTTGGTGTCAATGATGCCGTAATGGCTGCCGATGCGGGCGAGGGTGCGTCCCTGACGGAAGATGCCGGTCTCGTCGTAGATGCAGGGCACCACCTCGTGGCCCTGGAGGTCGAGGAAGCCGTATTTGCCGTCACGCTTGACGAGGATACGGCCCTCGATGGGGTCGGTGACCTCGTTGTAGATGAAGTCGGTGATGGGCTCCATGCGGGTGTTGAAGAGGGCGAGGGCGCCCGGGGTGCCGGCGAAAAAGATGCCGTCGGAGATGTTGGTGACCATCTCGTACATGATGGGGAGCACGACACGGCCCGAGTGGTCGATCATGCCGCAGAGGCCGTTGATGCTGACGGGCGCATAGCCTTCGGTGAAGGGCAGCACGTTGTGGAAATCGGTGGGGAAGACAATGCGGCCCATCGTGTCGATGTAATTGCAATGCGTGCCCAGGCTATCGGTGTAGAGGTAGACGGAGGCGGTGCCTTCGGAGAAGCTGCTGGCCTTGGGGAAGCGCGGGGGGATGACCTCGTTGCCTTCGAGGTCGGTGTAACCGATGAGGCCGTTCTTGACCACCAGGATGCGGCCCTCGGAGGGCAGGTCGACGTCGCTGTAGAGGCAGGGGACGACGAGACGGCCGGTACGGTCGATGAGGCCCACACTGTCGTAGTCGAGCTGTACCTTGCAGTAGCCCTCGTTGAACTGACCAACAAAGCGGTAGATGTTGGGCACGATGACGGTGCCGTCCTCGAGGCGGAAGCCGTAGCGGTCGCCCTCGCGGGTGGTTTCGATGCCGTCGACGAGGAAAATGTCGCAGCCGCACTTCTCGTCTTCAAGGATTTTGACTTCCTGTGCGATGGCTGCCAGCGGCGTGGCCAGCAGCATCAGGGTGAGGGTTATGGCGTGGTGTTTCATATTCGTTCGATGTCTTCGGTGGTGCACCAGCCGGTGGTGCCGTCGGCGATGGTGATTTTGTACCATCCGGCCAGGCTGTCGCTGATGGTGACGGTGGTGCCCTCGTGGAGGATGAGTTTGTCGACACTCTGTGCCTCGGGCGAGCCCTTGACGGTGAGCGACTGCGCCATCACGACGGCTTCGCTGCGGGCGTTGTAGTGGTGCGTGGAGCGCAGCATGAAGAGCACCGACAGGAGGAGGATGAAAGCCAAGACGATGCCTACAACGAGGCCCGCCTTGCGCACCGAGAGCAGGCTGCCCAGACGGAAAGCCACAAAGGAGACGCCCACCAAGGCCAGCAGGATGAGGACGATGAGGCGCCAGGCGGCGGGCGAAATGACGGTGCAGAGGGTATCAATCCAGCGGACGAGGAAGAACTTGGGCAGTACGGTGATGCGGTCGACGGTGTGGCTCTGCGCCAGCGCGAGGTTCTCCTTGGCGTCGCTCATGGTGGGTTTGAGGCGCAGGGCACGGCTATAGTTGAGGATAGACAAGCCCATCTGGCCGGTGCGGTAGTAGGCATTGCCGAGGTTGTAGTAAAGGTCGGCCGAGGTGCACTGCTTCGCCAGCACAGCCTCATATTGCTCGATGGCCGAGGCATAATCGCCCTGACGGTAAGCCTCGTCGGCCTCGCGAGCAGTGGTCTCCTGCAGATGGACAAAAGAGGTCAGCAGGATAAAGTGGAGTAATATCGTGTGTAACATTGTTTTTCAGTGTGTTATAGTGCAACAATCATATTCAGGGCCTCGTCATAGATAGACTGCATCTGCGAGTGGGCGTCGCCCGGGGCGAAGCGTGCGAGGTCGACATCCTGCAGCACCTGCATGATGCTCTGCTGCTGCGCCTCGGGCACCTGCTTGCTGTTCAGGCACTCGGTGACGGTGTCGCGGTTGAGGTTGGAGAGCGGGATATTGTATTTGTCGGAGAGGCAGCCCCAAATGGCGCGGTAAATTTCCTCGTAGAAGCGGTTGCTGTCGCTGTCCTTGAGGTATTTCTCGGCGGTTTTGAGGCGCTTGCGGGCCATGCGGACGGCGTGCTTCTTACGCATGCCCACGACATCCTGCAGCTCGGCCTGACGGCGCTTGCCGAAGAGAAGCGCCGCGAGGGTGAGCAGGAGGATAGCACCCAGGGCCAGCCAGAAACCAAGGCCAGCATGCTCCTGATGACGGACAGGCTGCAGAGGGCAGGTGGGATGCAGGTAGTTGATGTCGCTGTTGAGGTGCAGCACATCGTCTTTCTGGCCGCTACCGACCGTGGTGGTCTGGCCGCCGGCCACCTCAATCTCCTGTTTGTCGATGTATTTGGTGACGTATTGGCCTGTAGAGGGGTCGAAGAAGATGACAGCGAGGCGCGGGATGGTGTAGTGGCCCTTGCTGCGCGGTATGAGTATCCACTCATAGCTGCGGCTGCCACTGACGCCGTTCTCGCCTTTCTTGATATTGTCGGTAATCTGTGGGTCGTAGACTTCGAAGATGCTGGGGAACTCGGGCGACGGTGCATTGATAAGCATGAGGTTGCCGGTGCCAGAGATGGTGACACGATAGCTGACGGCCTCGTTGGCCTTGACCTTGTCTAGATTGGCGCCGCCCATAACGTCGAAGCGCCCCACCCCACCGGTGAAGCCTTCGGGGGCCGTGGGCAGCGGACGGACATTGACGTTGATGCGGTTGGTGCCGAGGGCGTGTTCAACGGCCTGTTGGCTGCTGAAGAAGGGGTCGTCGAAGAGGTCGAAGATGGTGCCGGTGCGGCGACGCTGCTGCTGCACCATGGCCAGCACATTGAGGTTGAGCGGCTCGATGGTGAGCTTGCCGTTCTCCTGTGCGAAGAGGGCTCCGCGGCGTATCTCGGCCACTTGGTAGCGGCGGTCGCCGATGGTTTCCTCATACTGCTTGATCTGACGGCCCTCGCTGAGGTCCTCGGCCCAGAAGCCCTTGTTGCCGGGCAGCTTGTCGATGGCGAACTGCCGGATAGGTATCTGCGTGTAGATTTTATAGGTGATGATTACCTGCTCACCTTGGTAGGGGTTGCTCTTGCTGACGGAAGCACGGGCAAAGAGCGACTTGTCGTCGATTTTGGCAGGCTGCTCCTGCTGCTGACGGCCCCAGGGGTCATAGGCCTGCTGCTGTTGTTGTTGCTGACGCTTGCCGGTGCCCTTTTCCACCTTGATGGTGAAGGGCGAGGAGGAGACCTTTTTGCCCGCGGCGGTGCAGGTGGCTGCATCGATGGTGAAGGTGCCCTCGACGTCGGCAAGAAGAGTGTAAGAGAAGGTGGTGGAAACGGAACGCGACATCTGCCCGTTGACGAAGCTCATGCTGGTGGATGAGGATGTGTTGGGACCCGAACGCAGGCTGAAGCCCTTGAAGGAGGGGCCGCGGAAGTCCTTGGCCTGCTCGTTGACGACGAACCGAACGGTGAAGTTGTCGCCCACATAAACCGATGAGGGGGCCTGCACGGTCATCTCCTGGGCGCATATGAAGCCGAAGATATTAAGGAGTATCAGTGTCAGTAGTGTCTTTCTCATTGTTTACCAATCTTTGTCTGTTTTCTGGACACGCACAGGCTGGTCGGCGCGGTTCTTCTCGCGCAGGGTTTGGCGCTCATTGTTCTTGACAGCCTCCAGCATGCGCTCAGCATCTTCACGCTTGCGGTTTTGGGGTTGGTTCTGCTGTTGCTGCTGGTCTTGCTGTTGCTGGCGGTCCTGTTGCTGTTGTTGTTGATTTTGCTGGTCTTGTTGCTGCTGTTGCTGTTGGTCCTGCTGTTGCTGCTGGTTTTGCTGCTGCTGATTTTGGTTCTGCTGTTGTTGCTGATTTTGTTGCTGCTGTTGCATCAGGCGGCGGGCATAGGCGAGGTTGTAGCGAGTGTCCTCGTTCTTGGGGTCGAGTTTCAGGGCTTCTTGATAGCTGTTGACAGCCTGTTGCAAGCCTTCCATCTGATCCGACTGCTGTGCGGCCTTCAAGTAACTGTTACCCTGATTGTGCAGGGCCTGGGCACGCTGTTTCTTGGTGATATTCTGACTGCCGAGGGCCTGCTGGTAGTGGCTGGCGGCCTCGGTGTACTTTTCCTGCCGGTAGAGGGCATTGGCCAAGTTGTACTGCCCACGGTAGTGGGTAGAGTCCCGTTCGAGGGCCCTGCGGTAGGCCACCTCTGAATCGTCATAGCGCTGCTTGTTGTAGGCGCGGTTGCCTTCGCGCAGCTGATGACGGCTGGCCTGCGCCGATGCCGAGAAGCAGAGAACGAGCAAGGTAATTATGGTGAGTATCTTTTTCATAGCATATCGTCTAAATTCCATTTGCGGTTGCGGCGCTCGAAGAGGAGCACCTCGGCCAGAAGACAGAGCAAGCCGGCAGCAAGGGGATACATGTAGCGGCTTTCATAGGCAGCAAACTGTGCCTCGCCGAACTCCTCCTTGTCCAAGCCCGCAATGAGGTTGGTAATGTCGCCCAAGCCGCTGCCGGCGTTGCTGGCGCGCACATACACGCCGTTGCCGGCCGCAGCCACTTCGCGGAGCATCTGCTCATTGAGGCGGGTCATAATGATGCTACCACCCGACTCGCGCTTGTAGTTGTTCTTGCGTCCACGGCTGTCGTATTCCGGGATGGGCGAACCTTCAGGCAGACCCATGCCGATAGTGCACACACGCACACCCTCCTTGGCGGCGCTGCGAGCGGCACCGACGGCATCGTCCTCGTGGTTCTCACCGTCGCTGATGACGATAATGGCGCGGTTCTTGCCTTTCTGCCACTCGCGCTCCTCATCGCCGTAGCCAAGGGTCTGCATGGCCTTCTCTATAGCGTCGCCAATGGCGGTGCCCTGCTCTGAAATCATGCTGCAATCCATGTCGTCGAGGAAGAGCTTGGCGGCGCTGTAGTCGCCGGTGAGGGGCATCTGTATGAAGCTGGTGCCGGCAAAGGCCACCAGGCTGACGCGGTCGCCGGCAAAGGAGTTCAGCAGGTTGGTCACCACACGTTTACTGCGTTCCAGACGGTTGGGCTGTATATCCTCAGCCATCATGCTGTTACTGAGGTCGAGGCAGATAGCCACGTCGCTGCCGGCGCGTTTGCCTTTCTCGATGCGGGTGCCGAACTGCGGATTGGCCAACGCTACCACCAGCAGGCCGAGGCCCAGAAGTGTGAGGGTCATTTTGAAGGCAGGACGCCAGCCCGAACGGTCGGGAATGAGTCGCGGGAACATCGGCGTATCGGCCCAGGCAGCCAGGCGGCGACGGTTGCGCCACAGGGAGTAGCCCCACAGCAAACCCAGCACCGCCACCACAAGCAGCAGCCACAGATATTCTTTATGTTCGAAATGAATCATGTCGTTTTACCATTTAAACCATACCCAGCGGATGAGCGCCTCGAGGGCGAGGGCGAGGAACGCCAGCCAGAGCCACGGCGCCTGTTCGTCCTTGGTCTGGGCATACTGCGTAACATCTATCTTGCTCGTTTCCATCTCATCAATCTGGCTAAAAATCTCCTGCAATGCCTTCTTGTTGGTGGCGCGGAAGTAGCGACCGTCGCTTGTCAACTCGGACATCTGCTTCATCAACTCCTCGTCAATCTCCACGTCGATGTTCTGGTAGTGCACCCTGCCGAATTGGTCGCGGAAAGGATAGGGTGCCTTGCCAAGCGAGCCCACGCCGATGGTGTAGAGGCGGATGCCGTAAAGGGTGGCAATCTCGGCAGCACTCAGGGGATCGACGCTGCCCTGGTTGTTGACACCGTCGGTAAGCAGGATAATCACCTTGCTCTTGGCCTCGCTGTCCTTGATGCGGTTGATGGCGGTAGCCAAACCGTCGCCCAGGGCGGTGCCGTCGCGCACAATGCCGCTCTTCAGCTTGCCAAGCTGCTGCAACAGCACATGATGGTCCACCGTGAGAGGCACTTGTGTGAAGGCCTGACCGGCAAAAACCACCAAGCCCATGCGGTCGCTCTTGCGTCCTTCGATGAAGTCGGCGGCCACCTTCTTGGCAGCCTCCAGACGGTTGGGCTTGAAGTCCTCGGCCAACATGGAACCCGAAATATCCATTGCCAGCACGATGTCGATGCCCTCGACCTTCATCTCCTGGCGGCTGAGGCGACTTTGCGGACGCGCTAAGGCCACCACCATGGCAGCCACAGCCACCACTCGCAGAGCGTAGGGCAGCCAGCGCAGCCGCACACGGAGGCTCTTGCCGATGCCGTCGAAGATAGCAATGTCGGAGTGCTGCAGGGCGGGGTCTTGCTTGCGGTAGTGCCAGATATACCACACCACCATCAGCGGGACGAGCACCAGCCCGAGGAGATACCAGGGATGAACAAACTGTATGCCGTTCATTTCGTCGCCGCCTCCTCACCGGCAGGCTCCTCGGCAGGCTTCACCTGCTGCCAGAAGTCTTTGACAAACTGCACCGACTGACTCAACGAGGCCTCATGCTCGTGGGGCAGCGGCTCACTCTTGGCGAACTTGACCAGATCGGCGACAGTGAATATGCTGCGGAGCAAACCGCTTTCCGCTTTCAATTTCAAACCTTCAACTTCCTCCACTGTCTCGTCGCTGGTCATCTCGGTGGCACGAATGCCGGTGGCCTCCTCGATGAAGCGACGCACAATGTCGGTCAGTTCGGTATGGTATTCCTTCACCTTGCCGCTCTGCCACATGTGGCTGTTGCGCAATTCCTCGAGGGCCTGCAGGGCACGCTCTTCGGGGGTGCGGGTGTCGACAGGCTCGTGGTGCACAAAAATGCTTCCGTGACGCTTGCGCCTATCCAGCAGCCACCACACCACGATGGCCACAGCAGCCACCGCCCATGCCAACAACACCCAGCGAAACAGCTCCCAGAAGGTATAGGGCACCCGCTGGATGGGGGCAATGTCGCGTATCTCGGTGGTCGTGGTGTCCACCTCCACATCGGTGACCACCAGCAGCAGCGAGTCGTAGGCCGAGGTGTGCAGCACATACTCGCCGGGCTCGAAGCTGGTGATGGTCGACTGCAGCGAACGCGTGGCAGTGTCGACCGACTGCGCGAGCACCACCACCTGCTGCGGCAACTGCATGCCGGGCATACTGTCGGCAGACAGGGGCACACTCAGCACCGTCTGGTCACCGAGGGCGATGGTGTCGGCGCCAAGAGTAGCTTGGCCCCTCACCTCCCCTGTCAGTCCTATCAGTCCTATAAGACCTATCAGTCCTATTTTTTTTATTCTCTTCATTTAACTTCTCCTTGCAAAAAGCGCCCTCAGGGGCTTCACAAAGTCCTCGCCCGTATGCATGGTGGCCATCTCGATGCCGTAGCGGCGCATAGTCTCCTCCACCTCGCGGGTGTGGGCGGCGGCACGGGCGTCGACGGCGCGGCGCACGGCAGCGCTGCCGGTGTCGACCCACAGCGTCTGGGTGCTCTCAGGGTCATAGAATTTCACCAACCCCAGGTTCTCCATGTGCTCCTCGCGGCGGTCCACCAGGCGCAGGGCCACCAGATCGTGCTTGCCGGCGGCCAGCTTGAGGGCCTCGCTGTAGCCACTGTCGTAGAAGTCGCTGAGCAGGAAGGTGGTGCAGCGCTTCTTGATGACATTGGAGAAATAGCCGAGGGCCAGGCTAATGTCGGTGCCGTTGCTCTGCGGGCGGAAGGTGATGAGTTCGCGGATGATGCGCAAGATATGCGAGCGGCCCTTCTTGGGCGGTATGAACTTCTCGATGCGGTCGCTGAACAGCAGCACGCCCACCTTGTCGTTGTTGGCAATGGCACTGAACGCCAGGGTGGCGGCCACCTCGGCGGCCAACTCCTCCTTGAATTGGCTGTGCGTGCCGAAGCGTCCGCTGCCGCTCACATCGACCAGCAACATCACCGTCAGCTCGCGCTCCTCCTCGAAAATCTTCACATAAGGGTGCGCCAGACGGGCGGTGACGTTCCAATCAATGCTGCGCACATCGTCGCCATACTGATATTCGCGCACCTCGCTGAACGCCATACCACGCCCCTTGAAAGCCGAGTGGTATTCGCCGCTGAACATCTGCTGCGACAAGCCGCGCGCCTTAATCTCTATCTTGCGGACCTTCTTTAAAATTTCTTCGTCCACCTTAAACCTAAAACTTTAAACCTTAAACCTATTAGGGCACATCCACACGGTTCAACACCTCGCTCACCAGCTCCTCGCTGGTGACGTTCTCGGCCTCGGCCTCATAGGTCAGGCCGATGCGGTGGCGCAGCACATCCATGGCCACGGCACGCACATCCTCGGGGATGACGTAGCCGCGACGGTGCATGAAGGCGTAGGCCTTCGAGGCGGCGGCCAGGTTGATGCTGCCACGCGGCGAGGCACCGTAGTTGATAAGGGGTTTCAGCTTGTCGAGACCGTATTGCTCGGGGTAGCGGGTGGCGAAGATAATATCGGTGATATAGTTCTCAATCTTCTCGTCCATATACACTTCCTTCACCACTCCGCGCGCCTTCAAAATGTCGGCTGGCGACAATATAGGCTTTCCGCTTTCCGCTTTCCACTTTCCACTTTCGTTCACCTGTTGGTGCAGAATCTGACGCTCCTCCTCGCGCTTGGGGTAGCCGATGACCACCTTCAGCATGAAGCGGTCCACCTGAGCCTCGGGCAGCGGATAGGTGCCCTCCTGCTCGATGGGGTTCTGCGTGGCCATGACGAGGAAAGGCTCCTCGAGGCGGAAAGTCTGCTCGCCGATGGTTACCTGGCGCTCCTGCATGGCCTCGAGCAGAGCGCTCTGCACCTTGGCAGGGGCGCGGTTGATTTCGTCGGCCAGGATGAAGTTGCTGAAAATGGGGCCTTTTTTCACCTGGAACGTCTCGCTCTTCTGGCTGTAGATCATCGTGCCGATGAGGTCGGCCGGCAGCAGGTCAGGGGTGAACTGAATACGGCTGAAGCGGGCGTCAATGGCCTTGGCCAGGGTGGTGATGGTGAGCGTCTTGGCCAAGCCAGGCACACCCTCGAGCAGCACATGCCCGTTGGAGAGCAGACCAATCATCAGTCCCTCCACCATGTGCTTCTGTCCCACAATGCTCTTGCCGAGTTCCATTGTCAGCACGTCGACAAAGGCGCTCTCACGCGCCACACGTTCGTTAAGTTCTTGGATATTTGCCGTTTCCATTACTATAATTGTGTTAAATCGTTCTTTGTTATCTTTCAGTAACTACATTTTATATACTTTATTGTATTTTTAACTTTTTTTATACAATAATCGGTCGGACAAAAACGCCACAAAAAATTAGGTCGTGCACGACATAAATCGATTTTCAGCAGCCGTTTGGTGGTGGTCGGTCCGGCCTCAAAAAGCTCCTGAAATTGCCGTTTGTCGGTCAAAAACAGGCCACAAGGGCAACCAAATATGCTAACAACCACATAATAAACAACAAAAACGTCGGAACATCACCCCACTCCCTCCGACTCATGTCCGACTCAACTCCGACTGTGGTCCGACCAAAGTCCGACCGCAGTCGGACAAAACACGGTCTTCCCTCGTGGTTGGTACAAATATGTCGTGCACGACATAAATTTCATTTTCACATCGTCCTCACTCCCCCTTTAAACAATAAAAAAAGAACGGAGTCGTTAAAGAAGTGAAAACAAACAAATAGGCAATGAAGAAGAAAGTGATACTGACAATGCTTGCTATTGTAGCCCTCGCCATCGGAATCGAGGCACTGCAGACAATGCACATGAAAAAAAATGAATGGAAAAATTCTGGAGGAAACGGCGTTTGTGACTTCCTCTATCCCGATTTATTCGAGGGGACGTTCACTTACAAAAGCCACAAGGGCAAAGCGACATTCATTCCTATTATCTGTATTGGAGACCTGTTACTCGTATACAACGCCATAGAAGGTGGGCCAACGGGAATAGCATCGTATCACTCAATATAATTACAGGCCACAAAAATATAATTTTAAAGAAAAATTATTTATATATTCCAATTTTTTTGTATCTTTGTGCATTAAATGATTAATCGCTTTTTGAAATAACAAACTAATTAATAATAATTTATGAAAATTTACAAAGTACTTCTCGGCTTGTTTGCAGGCGTTTTGGCTTTGAACGGAGGGGTGGCGAACGCCCAATTCTACGAGATCGGTCCGGCGAACATCGGCGGTCAGGTCTCGAGTCTTGTCCTCGACAATCAGGATGCAAGCCGCTCCACGCTCTATGCAGGCGCCACATCCGGCGGTCTCTTCCTGCGCACGACCAACAGTGACGTGCTCAACAATCTTTACTCCGACCTCGGCAGCACAGTTCCGATAGAGGAAATTGTGGCCGACACCACCTCGTGGCACAAGGTCACCCTCAAGCTCAACAACGAAGAGGTCACACTGCCCATCAGCGCCATGGTGCAGTTGCCCAACGGCGACCTCATTCTGGGTACCGGCGATGACGCCCATATCCTCGGCAGCATGTATACCGGCATAATGTCTTCCAAGGGCCGCGGCATCTACCGCTACGCCCCCTCGACGAAGACCCTCTCGCTGATTAGTTTCACCTCCAACCTCACCAACTTCGGTGCAGTCAGGGCCCTCGATTACATCTATCGTGACGGCGTTCTCTACTTCTTCGCCGCCACCAACTCGGGTGTCTTCCGTTGGACCGTCACCGACGCCAACCCCGAAGCAGGCTGGAGCGCCAACGCCGTGCCGGTGCAGACGGGCAATGTCGACCAGCTTGTGCTCTCGCGCACCCTCAACCTCGGCTATTTCTCCATCGGTCCCAAGCTCTACAAGATCAGCAACCTCACGGCTGCCAATCCCACAGCCTACGACATTTCGGCCGCCAACTCGGCCTTCAACGCCCCCAACACCAGCCTCAAGCTGGCCTTGGCTCCCTCGAACAACCAATACCTCTATGTGATGGTCATCAACGAGGACGGCGAGTCGGAGAACGTCTACCTCACCACCAACGGCCAGGCTTGGACGACCCTCACCACCGAGACCATCCGTCCCATCATCGGCGGCTATAACGCAGGCAAGACTTGCGGCACCATCACCGTCGACCCCTCCAACGAAAAACGCATCATCATCGCCGGCACCAACATCTGGATTGGCCAGGGCTACGTCGATGGCGCCAAATATCAGTGGACCAAGTCGTCCTACAGCGAGCATGAACTCAACCATGGCGACTATATGGGAGGTGTCTTCATCAATCCTTCCTTTGTGCACTCCGGCATCCAGCAGATACTCCCCGTCTATAGCACCACTCCGGTCTATCAGACCACCACTGAGTCTGTCTACCACACCTACTACATTGCCACCGACGGCGGCATCTACAGCACCAGCAACGACTTCCGTTCCTTCAGCAACATCAACATGGGTCTGAACAACGTGCAGATTGCCCACATCGCTGTCTGCCCCGACGGTTCGGTCATCAGCGGTGCCGCGTTCAACGGATGCCCCTTCATCGGCTCGCGCACCGAACACGACGGCGGCAACCCCGTCATCTCGTGGTACGACTATGGCACGATGGGCAACTTCAACCACAGCGGCAACGTCCTCTGGACCGCCAGCGGCAACAAAGTGGCCGCCTCGGCCTTCTACCAGATCACCCCGCAGTCGCGTCGCAACATCTTCGTCTCTGGCAATGGTTCCTCTATCGGCCGTGCCTTTGCCGATTACCTCGACTACACGAACACCCAGACCTGGACCTATGGCAGCGCCTTCCTCACCAGCGCCACCACCAACTACACCGGCCACGTCGGCAGCATCTCGCTCTGGGAGAGCAACACCGACACCTACTACAAGGACAGCATCAAGGTGGCCATTGACCAGTTGGGCTACTACTTCTACAGCAACGGCGACACCGCCTGGGTCAATCAGGACAGCTCGGCCTACCCCTATAAGCTGAAGGCTGGCGAAAAAGCCGTCTTTGTCCACCGTGGCAACGCCGAATATCCCTTCGAGTTCACCTTCACTCAGAGCTTCCTCAACAAGTTCAAAGCCGAGCATGGTCATGATGCTACCGTAGCCGACTCCTTCTTGGTCAAGACTCCCGTCGTATCGCGCCTCCTTGCCATTGCAGGCACCGGCACCAGCTACGACGTCATCTACACTTGGATGCCTAACGACTTCAGCCGCGTGTCCGGCTCCGACATTGAGGCCGACAAACGCATGTATTGGTGCTCCATCTTCCAATGCGTCCACGGCGACGTGATGGATAACGACCTCTATCCGCGCGATGCTATCCTGAGCACCGACGGCCGTACCGCCTATGTCAGCACCTATCAGACCGCTCAGCACAAGTCACAGCTCTTCCGCATCCGTGGCTTTGAGAATGCGAACTTCCACCAAGCCTACCGCGACATTTTCCGCCAGATTGATGCCACTGCCTCCTCTTCCCGTTTGCTGAAGCAGACCCAAATCAGCGCCGGTGGCGATTGGTTCCAGCGCCCCATCAGCTCCATCACTGCCGACCCGCGTCCGGGCGTCGACCGCATCGTTGTCACCTTCGAGGACTATAACGACAACTATGAGAATGTGATCATCATCAACAACGCCAGCGACACCAACGGCAACTGCACCATCCAGGAGATTGGTATCAGAGGCACCGGCATTGGCAACCTCAACGGCATCCCCGCCTACAGCGCTATGATTGAGCGCACCTCGGGCGACATCTGGGTGGGCACCTCGGACGGCGTCTTCATCTACAACAACCAGAGCCAAACTTGGAGCCAATACAGCAACCTGAAGGGCATCCCCGTGACCTCCATCGTGCAGCAGTATCGTGAGCTGCCCGTGCGTCACCACCTGACCCACACCGGTATCAACCCCAACAACCTCGTCTACGCCAAGACCAAATGGCCGGGCGCCATCTACTTCGGCACCTACGGCCGCGGTATCTTCATGGACACCACGATGGTTACCGACCCCGTCAATGAAATTAGCGACCCCGAGGACTATCTTGACATTCCGCGTGTCAGCACCGTGGGTCTGAACAGCGTCAGCGTGTATCCCAACCCCGTCAGCGGCGAAGCCCACCTGGCCCTCACCGCCGCCGAAGCCGGACGCGCCACCCTGCGCATCTATGACCTCAACGGCCGCATGGTCACCAACCGCGACCTCGGCTACGCCGCCGAAGGCGAGCAGGTCTACACCATCAGCACCGATGGCCTCAGCAAGGGCATGTATCTCATCAACGTCATCATCGGTGGCCACACCGCCGCCACCAAGATGCTGGTGCGTTAAACATGGGCGCGAAGCTCTAACAACAAAAGAGGTACCGCCCGCCGGCAGTACCTCTTTTTATTTAATAAAAGAATAATACATTATATAATATACAATGAACACCAACCTCGTTGAAGAACTCACATGGCGCGGCATGATCCACGACATCATGCCCGGTACCGAAGAACAACTCAACAAAGAAATGACGACGGCCTACGTGGGCATCGATCCCACCGCCGATTCGCTCCATATCGGTCACCTCGTCAGCATCATGCTCCTCAAGCACCTCCAGATGGCAGGCCACAAGCCCCTCGCCGTCGTGGGCGGCGCCACCGGCATGATTGGCGACCCCTCCTTCAAGGCCCAGGAACGCAAGCTCCTCACCGTCGAAGAAATCCAGCACAACGTACAGTGCATCAAGCATCAGCTTGAGCGCTTCCTCGACTTCGACAATCCTGTCAACGGCGCCGAGATATGCAACAACTACGATTGGATGAAAGACTACCTCTTCCTCGACTTCATCCGCGACGTAGGCAAGCACATCACCGTCAACTACATGATGACCAAGGACAGCGTCAAGAAGCGCATGGAGACCGGTATCTCGTTCACCGAATTCAGCTACCAACTGCTGCAGGGCTACGACTTCCTGACCCTCTACCGCACCAAAGGCTGCAAGCTGCAGATGGGCGGCAGCGACCAATGGGGCAACATCACCACCGGCACCGAGCTCATCCGCCGCATGGAAGGCGGTGAAGCCTTCGCCCTCACCTGCCCTCTCATCACCAAAGCCGACGGCACCAAGTTCGGCAAAACCGAGGGCGGCAACGTGTGGCTCGACCCCGAGAAGACCAGCCCCTACAAGTTCTATCAGTTCTGGCTCAACTGCTCCGATGTCGACACCGCCAAGTATATCCGCATCTTCACCCTCTACAGCCGCGAGGAGATTGAGGCCCTCGAGAAGCAACACGCCGAAGCCCCCGAGCAGCGCATCCTGCAAAAAGCCCTCGCCAAGGATATCACCGTCCGCGTGCACGGCCAGCAGGCCTACGACACCGCCATCGCCGCCAGCGAACTGCTCTTCGGCAAAGCCACCACCGAGCAGCTCAACAGCCTCGACCGCGCTACCCTACTCAGCGTCTTCGACGGTGTACCGCAGTACAACGTCAGCCGCGCTACCATCGAGGCCGGTGCTTCGCTGGTCGACCTGGCCGCCGAAGTGGGCATGTTCGCCAGCAAGGGCGAGATCCGTCGCGAGCTGAAGCAGAACAGCATCAGTGTCAACAAGCAAAAAGTGGCCGAAGGCTGCACCCTCACCCCCGCCGACATCCTGGCCAGCGGCTGCATCCTCGTTCAAAAAGGCAAGAAGAACTACTACATCCTTAACGTCGAGTAGTTACAGCAACGCATCCAATTCAGGGAGGCCGGCCATCAGCCGGCCTTCTTTCGTTGCCACGCAGTCGACCTTGGCTTGGCAGCAGAGCTTGTTGTCCGAAGCGCGGAAGATGGCCTGGTGGAACACATAGCGGATACCCTCCTTCACGGGCCGCAGGCGGCAGATGTACTCGTCATCGGGCCGCAGCGGCACCTTGTAGGCCGCCTCGAAGCGCGCCACCACCACGTCGATGCCCTGCTCGTGCAATTCATTGAAGGTCACCCCTCGGCTGATGATATACAGATGGCGCGAGTGCTCCATGTAATGTTGATAGTTGGCATTGTTGACGATGCCCTGCAGGTCGCACTCATAGTCGCGCACACGGTCCCTGTTTTCAAAAATATATTCCATGTAAAAGGTAACGACGGCCCCCCTTTTTTAGTATCCCGACACCGCCCCCGGAACACAAAATCTCCGACCACAGTCGGACATCAGTCGGACAAAACTCGGACATCAGTCGGACCTTGGTCGGACAAGGTGCGTTTTTTATTTTGTCATGTCGTTTTTTCTTCGTATCTTTGCACATTCATTTGAAAATATTAACATAAAATAAAACTATATGACTCAAACAGGTATCAAAACATTGAGAGACAACGCTGCCATGCGCTGGATTGCTCTGCTGCTGCTGGCTCTGGCCATGTTCTGCAGCTATGTATTCATGGACATTCTGTCGCCCATCAAAGACCTGATGCAGGACACCCGCGGATGGGATAGCGCCTCGTTCGGCCGCATGCAGGGCGCCGAGGTGTTCCTCAACGTCTATGTGTTCTTCCTCATCTTTGCCGGCATCATCCTCGACAAGATGGGTGTGCGCTTCACAGCTGTGCTTTCGGGCGCTGTGATGCTCTTCGGCGGTCTGATCAAGTTCTACGCCGTCAGCGACTACTTCGTCGGCACCGGCTTGGAGCGTTGGTTCACCGACAACCTCAATTGGAACGGCGAGCTGCCCGTCATCGGCGCCATCCTGCCCTTCGCCGCCGGTATGCCGGCTTCGGCCAAGCTGGCCGCCCTGGGCTTCATGTTTTTCGGTTGCGGCTGCGAGATGGCCGGCATCACCGTGAGCCGCGGTATCGTCAAGTGGTTCAAAGGCCGCGAGACCGCCCTTGCCATGGGTTCCGAGATGGCCCTCGCCCGTCTGGGTGTGGCCACCTGCATGATTTTCAGCCCCTACTTTGCCAAGCTGGGCGGCGAAATCCATGTCGACAATGCCGTCAAGTTCGGCGTCGTGCTGCTCTGCATCGCCCTCATCATGTTCATCACCTACTTCTTCATGGACAAAAAGCTTGACAGCCAGACCGGCGAAGCCGAGGAGAAAGACGACCCCTTCAAGATCAGCGACCTGGGCAAGATTTTCACCAGCCTGGGCTTCTGGCTTGTGGCTCTGCTCTGCGTGCTCTACTACAGCGCCATCTTCCCCTTCCAGAAATACGCCGTCAACATGCTGCAGTGCAACCTGACGCTCAACCCCGCCCAGGAGGGCACATTCTGGGCCAGCAGCTCAGTGACCATCGTGCAGTACATCATCATGCTTGTCGTCGCCGTCTGCGCCTTCGCCAGCAACTTCTCCAAGAAGAAAGGCCTGAAGTTCGGCCTCATGGGCCTGGCTGTCATCGCCCTGATTGTCTACTGCTACATGGGCTACATGCGTGGCACCGCCGAGACTATCTTCGCCGTGTTCCCGCTGCTGGCTGTGGCCATCACCCCCATCCTCGGCAACTATGTCGACCACAAAGGTAAGGCTGCCACCATGCTTATGCTCGGTTCCATCCTGCTGGTCATCTGCCACCTCACCTTCGCCTTCATCCTGCCCATGTTCAAGGGTAGCGCCGTCGGTGGCACTGTGGTGGCCTATGTGACCATCCTCGTCCTCGGCGCTTCGTTCTCGCTGGTTCCCGCCGCCCTGTGGCCCTCGGTACCCAAGCTGGTCGACGAGAAGATTATCGGCTCGGCCTACGCCGCCATCTTCTGGATTCAGAACATCGGACTCGGCCTCTTCCCCGCCCTCATCGGCATGGTGCTCAACAACACCAACCCCGAAGGCACTGCCGCCCACGAACTTAACTACACCTGGGCCCTCGTCATGCTGGCCGCCCTCGGCATCGCCGCTCTGCTTATCTCGGTCTACCTCAAGGCCGTCGACAAGAAGAAAGGCTACGGTCTCGAGCAGCCCAACATCAAGGACTGATAGATGTATGGTAATTAACGAGAGAGGGCCGCACGCCGTGCGGCCCTCTCTCGTTTTCATTGCACACGCACGCGGGGGTCGAGGAGGCCGTAAAGGATGTCGGTGAGGATGTTGATGAGCACCAGCAGCAGACAGATGAAGAGGATGGTGCCCATCACGACGGGGAAGTCGTACTTCTCCAGGCCGTCGACGATGACGATGCCCATACCCTTCCAATCGAAGACATATTCGACGAAGACGGCGCCCGCCAGCAGGCCGGCCAGCCAACCGGTAGCCGAAGTGACCACAGGATTCAGCGCGTTGCGCAGCGCGTGGTGCACCACTACCCGACGGCGACTGAGGCCCTTGGCGCGGGCGGTGCGTATATAATCCTGGCTAAGGGCCTCGAGCATCGAGTTCTTGGTGAGCTGCGTCAGCGTCGCCAAGGGGCGTATGCCAAGCGTGAGAGCCGGCAGGATAAGGTTCTTGAGGTCGATATACTCCCCTTCGCCGTAGTCGTCGACGGTGTAGAGGTTGCCAAACATATTGAGGCCCGTCCAATCGGCCAGCACATAGGCGAAAAGCCAGGCGATGAGGATGGCGGCGAAGAACGAAGGCAGCGACATGCCGAGGGTGGAGAGCACCAGCGTGGTGCGGTCGATCCAGGTGTCCTTGTGCAGGGCGCAGACCACGCCGAGCGTGATGCCCACCGCGAGTGCGAACAGCATAGCCACAAGGGCCAGCAGGGCCGTCTGCGGGAAGGCGGTGGCGATAATCTCGCTCACCTTGCGCTGGCTCTGGTAACTGCGACGCAGGTAGGGCGCTTTGGCCACAAGCGAGGTGGAACCCATCTTGAGCAGCGTGGTGTAGGGGGCATATTTCTCGGGTGCAAGGAAGAAGTAACTGGAGGAGTCGCTGTTGTTGTGCAGCGACAGGGGCACGAGGTCGTTGAGGTAGTTGAGGTATTGCATGCCGACGGGCTTGTCGCGCCCCAGGTCGCGGTTGATGATGGCGATGCTTTCGGCGTCGGCGCGTTGGCCCAGCATCATGCGGGCTGGGTCGCCCGGCAGGATGTTGAACAGGAAGAACACCAGCGTCACCACCCCCAGCAGCACCAGGAGACCATACAATAACCGTTTAGCAATAAAGCGCAACATTTTTTAGTTGTCAGTTATTAGTTGTCAGCAGTTTCACCTTTCACCTTCCCTCAGTCCGTGGACGACACTTTTCTTGGCCACGAAGTCCTTGAGGTAGAAGGGCTCGAAGTAGGCCACATCCTCCACCTCGCCCTTGCGCAGCTTCTCCTCGGCCAACGGCAGCAGCCCTTCGGCACCGATGCAGAAGTCGCCGTCGTAGCGTGCGTTGGGGTGAACACCCAGCAGGTCGCGCGTCTTCCCGGCACCGTCACCGATGAAGGTCACCTCGCCCCTATCGAGTTGAGAGTTGAAAGTTGAAAGTTGAGAATCGGCTGACGCATCAAAAACATCAGCATGAGTGTCGCGAAGGATATTCTGGTTGACATCTACAATCATCGTGTAGCACTCCATGCGACGGGCGTCGATCATGGAGCACACAAGCCCCCGATAGTCGGGATGCTGCCGATAGTAAAGGCACGCCATGCTGAGCAGCGTAGGGACCGACAGCAGCGGGATATTGAGCGCGTAGCAGATGCCCTTGGCGGTGCTCACGCCGATGCGCAGGCCCGTGTAGCTTCCCGGGCCGGCGCTTACGCACACGGCATCGGGCCTGGCCACAGCCATCAGCTCCTTGACAAACAGCGGCAGCTGAGTGGAGTGGGCGTTGGGCTCATGGCTCGTGCGGCTGGCCACGATGCGGCCGTCCTGGGCGAGGGCCACCGAGCAGACCGAGGTGGCGGTTTCGATAAGCAGTAGATTCATGATTTTTAATAACGCCGATGCCACCGTATTATTTTCCGCCGGAGATAATTTATTTACTGCGTGCGAGACAGCCGCCCGTCATCTCACAATAAACCTTGCCGTCTCGAGGTATTCGGCACCCTTGATCTGCAACAGGTAGACGCCAGCCTCCAATTCCGCAACGCGGATAGTGCCGCTCGACGAACCAGCCGTCACCTTCTGGCCCAGGGCGTTGAAGACGGCATAATCCACCGTTTCGGCGGGAAGGCCCTTCAGATAGAGCACCTCCGCGACGGGGTTGGGATAGACGGTGAGCCGAGGGGCACGGGGCGCGGGTTGCGAAACGCCCATCGGGTCGGTCGAGGGGATAATGTTCACGATAATGCCCTCGATTTTGGTCCATCCGTAGGAGAAGCCGCCCGGGTCGGGAATCTTGTACCAATTGTCCTTGTAGCCGCCCCAGCCGAAATTGATGTGGTATTTGCCGTCGCTCTCGCGGTAGCCGTCGACCACCACATTGTGGCCCGAGGTCCCGGCAGCGTTCTCGACAGCCAGGTGGGCAGGATAGCCGGCCTGAAGGTTGGCGTTGAGGGTGGCATACATCGCCGAGTCGGCCTGGCGGAACAGCCGGCAGTTGGTAAAGCCGAACCGCTGGTAGGCCGCAAACGCCTGGTCCACACTGAAGGTGCCCGAACCGTAGGTATCCGACGCGGAATAGACCTGCCGGCAGGCCACACCGCTGGCGAAGACCAAGGCCGCCTTCAGCGAGTCGGGGAGCGTTCCGCCGCGCTGGAAGACAGAGTCGATGGAGTCGAACATCGTGTTCAATTGTGGGAACGAGGGGAATAGGTAGGTCTCCCAATCGTCGTCGATGCTGAACAGCCGCCCGAAATAGTTGGCGTCGTAGTCGTCGCCGTCGTCAAAACGGGTGCCCTGGGTGGTGCGCAGGTAGTTGAGAATTTGCCCCATGACGACCGCCGGGCAGCCGGCGTAGCAGTGTTCGTAGTTCTCGAGGGGGTCGGCCGGACAGAGCTGGTTGTAGGGCGCCTCCTGAGTCCAATGCGTGGTGAGCAGCGGTTGTTGCGCCCAGCCGGTGAGAGCGCAAACCAGAAACAATACAGTAAAACTTACTTTGCCCATAGCTTATTGTATATTTCAATTCGGGGTGCAAAGATACAACTTTTTGTCAAAACCGTATCCTTTTTAGCATAATAAATCTCTCCGAAAAATATATCGCGCACGACCTATTTGGTATTTCTTGGGATAAGAAGGAGCTTCCTGGAGGGTCCCCGAGCCATAGCAGCGGACAGGACAGCAGAAACGCAATAGACGGGAATTATCATATAAAATACTGAATATCAACACACATAGCATAAAACACAAGTCATAGGGTTGATTTTCAACGCTGAAGACCCACCAAGTCCGACTGAAGTCCGAGTCAAGTCCGACTATGGTCCGAGTGATGTCCGACTGCAGTCGGACAAAAGACGGTGCATCCACGGTGTTGATACGATTAGGTCGTGCACGACATAAATCCGTTTTCAACTCCTGTCCGGCACAATCCAAATATCAGCCCCCGCCCTTCAGGAGGGGGTGAGCGAGATAGCGTTTTTTGCGAATGAAAAAATGCTTCCGGACAGCATACATATCAAGAATTCTTTGTATATTTGCAGTCATAAATCAGAACTTACTCATACCTAAACAACACAGTATGAACATCTTCGTAAAAATCTGGAACTATCTGCAGAACTCGGGCTTCTACCGCGTGCTGAATTTCATCTCTAAGTCGGCCATCATCGGTTTGATGATCACGCTGGTGCTGTTTTTCGTTGAATGGGCCAACGGCAACAAACAGGAGAGAGAGACTCGCCGTCAGCTGAATACGACGCTGGAGGGGCTGAGCACCATCGAGCAGTCGCTGTCGACGCGCTTCCTGGGCATCTTCCCGGGCTACATCACCAATATCTGCGACCTGTTCTACAGTATCCAGGAGGGCGACTCGGTGATTGTGTTCGAGGATGTGCTGTACTACGGCATCAAGAGCCGCCCGGAGGAGTTCCGCAAGTATAACCACCAGCTGGTGAAGCACGCGCTGAAAGGGAACCATGTGCTGGTGGCCTACTACGACTATGATGCCGACTCGACCAGCGGCAAGCCGGTGTGGGAGGGCGTGTTCCACAAGATGATTGTGGAGAGCCGCATCAACGCGGAATACATACCGATGATGGCGTCGGACCGTCGCGCACGGCTGCGCACCCTGACCGGCAACCGAGGTTGGAGCGCGATGGCGAGTGTGGACTCGGCGGTGTGCGAGCTCTACTTCGCGAAGGGCAAGCGGGCCAACCTGGAGAAGTTCGGCAAGGACATACAGGGCTACCTCGACTCGGCGCTGATTGCGGGCATAGACACGACGGTGATGCTCGACACAGCCATCCTGATTGTGGACCGCATGTGCCTGAGAATAGACTCACTGAAGCACGCCTGTCTTGACAAACCGGCCAAGGAGGTGACTTTCGCCGACTATGAGCGCATGTATCGCGGCATGAGCGAGATTATCGCCGAGACCTATCTGCATAGCGGCATCGAGCTGCTGCCGATGAACGACTACCTGACGATGAGCTGCTGGCTGGTGAAGCCCACACACAACGAATACCAGCGCCCGACGGAGGCCATCCTGGCCTTCCCGAGCAAATACTCGTCGGACGAAATCGGCTTCTACTCGCAGGCCGAAGCCTTCTCGGACTACATCACCACGATGCAGCAGGGGGTGAAGGAAGACAATATCAACCGCTTTATCCGCGAGGACTAACGCCCTATCGCATATCGATCACCTCGACACCGGGATGCTTCGCGGGGTCGAAAGTGAACTGTGAGGCGGCATTGGAGGCGCGCTTGAAGTCGCTGATGTCGTAAATCTCGCGTCCCGAATCGTATTTCTGCACTTCGATGCGGCGCAACAGGCCGTCAGCCTCCTTGATGAAGAGGCGTATCTTGTGATAGCTGCGGGCCGAGCGCGGAGTGAGATCGACAACGGCGGTGCCGTCCTCGTCGGTGCGGATATACTTGGCTTTGAAATTCTTCTGGTAGTTGGCCAGCAGACGGCCCGGGTTGAGGAGGTCGATGTCGTCGGTGGAGAGATTGTTGACGGTCACCTCGTTGGCCTGCTTGTTCCACTGCCACACGACGTTGCCGTCGGAGATGAGCTCCTGGCCCTCGACGATGAGGTGATATTTACCCTTGAAGTAGCGCACCTGTGCGGTCTGCTTGGCGAGCTGCTTCTTGTTGCCGTCGAGGATGGTGGCGGTGACGTTGAAGCTGACGTTTTGCTGGAAACGGGCCGACGCCTTCTGGAGCGCTTCGGTGGCGTTCTGGTCGAGCTGTCCCTGCGAGGCGTGGGTAATCTGGGCCTGCGCTGAAGTGCAAAGTGAGATGTTAAAAGTGAAAAGCAGGCTTGCACAGAGAAGCAAGAGATAATGTCCGGTCGTTTTCATTGTATATCGGTTTGGGTTAATCGTCGTTGGGTTCAGGCAGCTGGCGTTGCTGGCTGGATTTGGCACCAAGGCGTTCCATCGTTTTGGCAGCCCCGAGGATACCCTGCCGTCCGTCGAACGCGCGGCGGGCCTCGTCGTAGTCGACACGCAGGCGGTCGATGCCAGCGCTCACCTTGTCGAAACGCTCGATGAAGCGCTGCACTCGGTCGAGCATCGTCTTGGCCTGTGCGATGATTTCCTGCTGGTTCTGGAACTGCTGCACCTGTGTCCACGCCAGCTGTATCATGCGCAGCAGCACGATGAGGTTCTGCTCGGAGGTGATGCAGATGCCGCTCTCGAAGGCTTCACGCCAGAGGGCCGGGTCGCGCTGCAGGGCGAGCTGGAGGGCGGTCTCGTTGGGCACGAACATGAGCATGTATTGCAGCGCCTGACGGGGCGGCTTGATATAGTTGGCGTAGTTCTTCTGGCGCAGCTCCTTGACGTGCTGGCGCACGCTGCCCACATGGCGCACAGCGGCGTCCTCGCGCTCCTCGTCGCTCGTGGCGTTGCAGTAGTCGATATAGGCCACCAGCGACACTTTGGAGTCGATGATCACATCCTTGCCGTCGGGGTAGTGCACGATGACGTCGGGAATCATGCGCTGGCCGGTCTCGTCGTTGCTGAGGATGTGGCCTTGTTCGTCGCGCAGGGTGACCTGGGTCTCGTAGTGCACCCCTTTTTCGAGGCCGGAGCCTTCGAGGAGGGTGTCCAATATCATCTCGCCCCAATTGCCCTGTGTCTTGTTCTCGTTCTTCAGGGCACGGGCCAGGTTGTTGGCTTCGCCGGCCATCTCCTCGGTGCGTTTCACGAGGCTCTCGATGGCTTTCTCTATCGACACGCGGCTCTCGGTGGAGGTCTTCATGCTCTCGCCCACCTGCTTGCGCATGGCTTCGAGTTGTTCTTTAAGCGGCTCCACCACATGGTTCATCTGCTCGTTGTTGCTCTTGCCGAGGGCTTCGGCCCGCTGTTCCAGCAGCTGGCGGCTCTCGTTCTGCATCTGTTCCTTGACCATCTGCAGTTGGCGTTCGAAGGCCTCGGAGCGCGCCTTCTCGTCGCGTTCGGCCTGCTCCTTGAGCATCGACACCTCTTTCTGCAGGCTGCCGTAGTCGACCTGCAGCTGCTGACGTTCGCTGCGCAGGTTCTCGAGTTGCGACGTCAGCGTGGCTTCGACCGACGCTTTGCGCTCACGTTCGGCTTCGGCGGTGAAGAGCTTCTGCTGCAACTCCACCTGGCGCGGACGCATGAGCAGCCAACCCACGAGGACACCCACAGCCAGCGTCGCTACAGACACAAGTATGATGGTCAGGGTCATAATCAATGCAGCTTGACGCCGATGAGGTTCATGAATTCTTCACGCGTCTTGGGGTCTTTCATGAAGGCGCCGGTGAAGTCGGAGGTGGTGGTGACGGAGTTCTGCTTCTGCACGCCGCGCATGCTCATGCACATGTGCTGAGCCTCGATGACCACAGCGACACCGAAGGGGTTGAGGGTGTTCTGGATGCAGTCCTTGATTTGCTTGGTGAGGCGCTCCTGCACCTGCAGACGGCGGGCATAGGCGTCGACCACGCGGGCAATCTTGCTCAGTCCCACGATGGTGCCGTTGGGGATATAGGCCACGTGGGCCTTTCCGAGGAAGGGCACCATGTGGTGCTCACAGAGGGAGTATATCTCAATGTCTTTGACAACCACCATCTGCTTGTAGTCCTCGTGGAAGATGGCGGAACGCAGTATCTCCTCGGGGTCGAGGTCGTAGCCGTTGGTGCAGAAAAGCATGGCTTTGGCGATGCGCTCGGGGCTCTTGATGAGACCTTCGCGGTCGGGGTCTTCGCCGAGGAGGCGCAGGATGGCGCGGTAGTGTTCAGCCATCTCGCTGACGCACTGTTCGTCGTATTTGTCTATCTTTTGGTATCCTAACTCCATAGAAGGGTTATTTATTTATCCATAACAAGTCTTACGCTGAGGCCATTGCTGCGGAAACAGCGGTTGGTGGCTCCCATTGATACGGCATCGAAGCCCATATAGTAGGAGTGCTCTGCGTTGTAGTGCGTGGCGGACCAATAGTAGCCAGCCTCCGACGCTTCATCCACGCCGTTGGCAAAGCGACGACCAGCGGCAGGCAGAAAGATGGCACCGGCCGCCTCCATATCGCTCCACTGCGAGGCGGAATAGACATTGGTCTCCCACCCGTGGGCGCCCGGATGGAATTCGAGTCCTTCGGGGCACTCCCAGATGTCGGGAAGGATAATCATGCCGTGATAGCCGTCGACGATGGTGGCGATGCCCCACTTGTCGATGCGGTTCGAGTCGGCAGTGATGCCCATCAGGAACTGCCACTCGTTGCTGGTGAGGGTGCGCCACATGCCGGGAGCGTTGCCGCCGTTGGTGATGGCGTTGTAGACACCCCAGTCGGCGCTGTCGCAAATGCCGGTAAGATCTGCCTCGAAGTTGCCGCCAGGCCAATAGTCGGAGTTCCGATTGCTGGTGGAGTTGGGGTCATACTCATGTGCGGGGTTGGGCCAGCCGCTGGTGCCCCATCCGAAGAGGTCGAACAGGTTTGTATTGAAGGTGCCCGTGTAGTCATACTGGCTTTGAGCAAAGGCCCACGAGTTGGTGGAAGCAGTATACTGCAGGTTGCCACGCGAGAAACGCACACGCTTGGAGGTGCTCACCGAGAAGAGTGCCTCGCTGGCGCCGTTGGCGTCGAATCCGGTGAGGCCGCTCGACCCGACGGGCTGGCGCTCCTTCTCGCACGAGGCGAGCATGAGCCCCGCGAGAAGCATGGTTACCAACAGGAGAACGCTTGTCTTTTTCATAATCTATATCTTTTAGTTCGTTTTACTACGTTTTTATTTCACTCCACCTGCAACAACAGCCCTTTGAGGTATTCGCCCTCGGGGTGGCAGATGCTGACGGGGTGGTCCATCGCGTGGGGCAGCTGGCGCACGATGCGCACACGGCGGTGGGCGTTCATGGCGGCGGTGAAGACCATCGTCTGGAATTCCTCCTTGCTGACAGCCTGGCTGCAGCTGAAGGTCATCAGCAAGCCCCCTGCGGGCAATGCCTCCATAGCGCGCTGGTTGATGGAGCGGTAGCCCTTCAAACCCTGTTGCAGCGAGCGGTGGTTCTTCGCAAAGGCCGGCGGATCGAGGATGATGAAATCAAATGCCTGGTTGCTTGATTGCTTGATTGTCTGAATGAATTGGAGAACATCGGCGACGGTGCCTTGATGCTTGGCTTCGGGGCCGAAGTTGAGGGTCACATTGCGGTTGCAGAGTTCGATGGCTTTCTTCGATATGTCGACCGTCTCCACATAGTCGGCACCGCCCTTGAGGGCAGCCAACGAGAAGCCACCGGTGTAACCGAAGCAGTTGAGCAGACGATGCCCGCGAGCGAGCTGTTGCACAAGGGCGCGGTTCTCGCGCTGGTCGATAAAGAAGCCCGTCTTCTGGCCCTCATAGAAGTTGATGAGCAGCTTGACGCCGTTCTCGGTGATTTCGTGCTCCTGTGGCTCAATGCCCCAAAGATAACCGTCAGTCGACTCAGCCGGCAATGTGGCGCTGCTCTTGTCGAAGACGGACTTCAGGCGGTCGCCGAGCAGGTCACGGAAAAGGGCGGTGAACAGCGGGAAGAGGCGATGCATGCCCACCGAGTGCGCCTGCATGACCAGCACGCCGTTGTACCAGTCGCACACCAAGCCCGGCAACCCGTCGCCCTCGGCGTGCACCAAACGGAAGACGTTGGTGTCCTGCCGGTCGAAGAAGCCCAAGTTGCGGCGGTAGGCAATAGCAGAAGCGAGACGCTGACGGAAGAAGTCGTCGTCAATCTGCGGGGTGTCGAAACTGAGCACCTTGCAGATGATGCTCTCGTTCTGATAGTGACCGGCAGCCATCCACTCGCCCTGGGGAGAGACCACATACACGAGGTCGCCCTCCTGCGGCTCACCCACCACACGCTTCACCGCCCCCGAGAACACCCAGGGGTGGCGGCGCTGGAGGGCTTTCTCCTTGCCCGGTGCGATGATGAGCTGCGGACGCTTCATTGTTTCATCTGGTGTATTGTGGCAATGGGGTCGTCGCTCCTGAACACGGCGTTGCCGGCCACCAGCACGTCGGCACCGGCCTCGTAGAGCAGCGGCGCGTTCTGCAGGTTGACACCCCCGTCGACCTCAATCAGACACTCGGGGTTCTTCCTCAGACACAACTCCTTCAGCTGGCGCACCTTGTTGTAGGTGTTCTCGATGAACTTCTGTCCTCCGAAGCCCGGGTTGACGCTCATCAACAGCACCAGGTCGCACAGCTGCACGATGTCTTCCAGCAGGCTGACGGGGCTCGAGGGGTTGAGCACCACCCCACCCTTCATACCGGCATCGTGGATGGCGTGCAGCACACGGTCGTGGTGGTGGCAGGCCTCGTAGTGGATGGTAAGCAGGTCGGCACCCGCATCGCGGAAGTCCTGCACATAGCGGCCCGGCTCCTCAATCATCAGGTGCACATCGAGAGGCTTCTTGGCGTGTTTCTTGATGTGCTTCACAATGGGCTGACCAAAGCTGATGTTGGGCACAAAGAGGCCGTCCATCACGTCCACATGCAGCCAATCGCACTCCGAGGCGTTGAGCATCTCGATGTCGCGCTGCAGATTGCCGAAGTCGGCGCTGAGCAGAGAGGGAGATATGAGTTTCATTGCTTGATTGCTTGAATTACAGTTTCAGTTTCTCAAAGTTCTTGCCATAGACGCCCTGCGCCTTGCTGACGCTGATGAAAGCGTTCTGGTCGATGCGGTGTATAATCTGCATCACGTGGGGCTTGTCGGTGCGGTGCACCATGATGATGAGCACCTTCTGCTGCTGCTTGGTGTAGCAGCCCTCGGCGTCGAGCAACGTGGCGCCACGTCCCACCTCGCGGGTCACCGCCTCGCCGATTTCGTCGTTCTTCTGCGAGAAGACCATCACCTGATAGCTCTGCTTGTTGCCGTCGAGCACCATATCGAGCACATAGGTCATGGTGACCATCACGATGTAGCCGAAGATGACGTTCTCCACGCGGTGGCTCACAAACCACGAGCAGCCGATGATGAAGATATCGAGGTAGAGGATGACCTTGCCGGGCGAGACGTTGTGATACTTGTTGATGATCAGGGCGATGATGTCGGTGCCGCCGCTGTTGCCGCCCATGGCGAAGGTGAGGCCGATGCCGCCACCGCAGAGGGCGCCGCCGATGATGGCGCACATGAAGTCGCCAAACTGCGCCACGTCGAACAGGTTCTCCACATGCAGCACCTGCTGCCAGAGGATGAAGCAGAGCGAGCTCATCACGATGCCGTAGATGGTGTTGGCGCCGAACTTCGAGCCCAGCACCTTGAAGCCCACAGCCAGCAGGATGCCGTTGATGATGAAGTTCAACACACCGATGGGCAGCGGGATGCCCACAGCGATGTTGAGCACCGACGAGATGCCGCTCACGCCGCCACCCACAATCTTGGCCGGCAGCATGAAGGCCGACCACGCGAAGGTGTAGGTCAGGATGCCCACCGTAATCAGCACATAGGACAGAATGACGTGTCTGACATTCTTCTGTTTTTCGTTCTTCATTTTTTCAGTTTTCATAGTTCACTTTTCATTTTGGAATAGTCTCTGGCGCCGAAGATGCTGCTGCCTATGCGCACCAGCGTGCTGCCCTCCTCGACGGCCACCGGGTAGTCGTGGCTCATGCCCATAGAAAGGACATCGAACTCGGGATGCCCCTTGAACAGCCCCTCTCTCAGCCCATCAAACAGCGACTTGGCCCTGCGGAAGTCGTCGCGCACACGCGCCTCGTCGGGCGTGTTGCTGGCCATCGCCATCAAGCCCCGGATCCTCACATGCGGCAGTTCACTTTCCACTTCTTCCGGACTGAAACCGAACTTGGTCTCCTCCTGTGCCACATGCACCTGCAGCAGCACATCGACCGTGCGGCCCACCTTGGCGGCGGCGCGCTCCACCTCCATCAGGTGCTCCACGCTGTCCACGCCGTGTATCATACTCACAAACTGAATGTAATACTTCAGCTGCTTGCCCTGCAGGTGGCCGATGAAGTGCCACTCGATGTCCTTGGGCAGCACGGCGGCCTTGTCGCGCAACTCGGTGGCATAGTTCTCGCCAAAGGCACGCTGACCGGCGTTGTAAGCCTCCATGATGTCCTC
This sequence comes from Bacteroidales bacterium, assembly GCA_017645585.1. Taxonomy (GTDB): domain Bacteria; phylum Bacteroidota; class Bacteroidia; order Bacteroidales; family P3; genus Colimorpha. Next base: position 5,484 of record JAGCOF010000033.1, on the reverse strand, counting down.
CACGGGCTTCAGTTTGCTCACCGCCACCAGCTGCACCCCTGCAGGCAGGTTCGACTTGATACGTGCAATGTTTTCCGCAATCATGATACTATTTAACGCCGCTTCGCGCGAATTATTATATACCAAAGTAAAAAAAACTGCACATCTCCTCGCCTCCCCAAAGTTATCCCGATGTCATCCCGAGATTACTCCGAGGCTATCCCTATTGATTACGCATAATTTCATTCATCCAAAATATAGATTTATAGATGACGCCGATGGCGGGAGAAAATAGGTCGTGCACGATATAAATAGTTATCGGTTGTTAGTTGTCAGTTGTCAGTTCTACCTCCAACCTACTCCCAGAAAGCCTCTTTGTCGGACAAAAACAGGAAACAGCGTGTTTCCAGCGCGTTAATAATCACTGTTTCAGAGCACAATACCCCACTTTGATGCCGCGCCCCCTCCGACTGTGGTCCGACTCAAGTCCGAGTGTGGTCCGACTCAAGTCCGACTGCAGTCGGAGAAAAGACGGTGTAGATACGGTGTCGGTGCGGCGCCGATACGGATAGGTCGTGCACGATATAAATAGGTATTCGGTAGCTGGTGGCCGGTGGTCGGAGACGGTGGTCAGGGGGTCATGCGGCGGGTGCCGTCGGCCATCACTTCTTGCACTATCTGGAGGGTCATCTGCTTCAGTTCCTCGATGAATTGGGCGGCGTTGTACTTGTGGGCCTCGATGTCGCGCAACTTCTTCTCCCACTGACCGGTAAGCTCGGCGCTCTTGAGCAGCTCCTCCTGTATAACGCCAATGAGGGCGATGCCGGTGGGGGTGGGTTCGAGGCTTTTGCGCACCTTGCTGATGTACTGTCGCTTGTAGAGGGTCTCGATGATGGCGGCACGTGTCGAGGGGCGGCCGATGCCGTTGGCTTTCAGCGCATCGCGCAGTTCCTCGTTTTCCACCGTCTTGCCGGCGGTCTCCATGGCGCGCAGCAGGGTGGCCTCGGTGTAGGGCTTGGGCGGGGTGGTCTGCTTCTCGGTGAGGCTGGGCTCATGGGGGCCGTGCTCGCCCTGCTCGAACTTGGGCAGCACCTGCTCCTTGTCGGAGTTTTCTGAATTCTCAGAGTTCTCAGAAGACTCTGATTTCCCGCCGAATACCACGTGCCAACCTTCCTCCAATATCTGTTTGCCGGTGGCCTTGAATTCCACTTTCTCTACATCACCCAGAACCGTAGTAGTACTAAACACACAGTCTGGGTAGAAGACGGCGATGAAGTGGCGCGCCACGAGGTCGTAGACGCGCTTCTCGTCGTGCGAAAGGCTGACGTTCTGCGGGTTCTGGCCGGTGGGGATGATGGCATGGTGGTCGGTCACCTTCGAGCTGTCGAACACCTTCTTGCTCTTCTTCAGCTTCTTGCCCATCAGGGGTTGCACCAGCGGCGCGTAGGGCGTGATGCCCTGCAGGATGGAGGGGCACTTGGCGTAGACGTCGTCGGAGAGGTAGGTGGTGTCGACGCGCGGATAGGTGGTGAGCTTCTTCTCGTAGAGGCTCTGGATGTGCTTCAGCGTGTCGTCGGCCGAGAAGGAATACTTCTTGTTGCACTCCACCTGCAGGCTGGTGAGGTCGAAGAGGCGGGGCGGTGCCTCGGTGCCGGCTTTCTGCTGTATGTCGGTGATGGTGAAATCCTTACCTCGGATGGCCTCCATCGCTGCCTGTCCTTCCTCGGGCTTCTTGATTTTGCCTTTGGTGCTGGTGAAGACCACATTGCGATAGAGGGTCGAGAGTATCCAATACTTTTCGGGCTTGAAGTTCTTGATTTCGAAGTAGCGCTTCACAATCATGGCCAACGTGGGGGTCTGCACGCGACCGATGCTGAGCACCTGCCCCTGTTGCTGGCGGAAGCGCAGCGTGTAGAGGCGGGTGGCATTCATGCCCAGCAGCCAATCGCCGATGGCGCGGCAGAGGCCCGCCTCGTAGAGGCTCTGGTAGTCGTCCTGCGGCTTGAGGTTGGCAAAGGCCTCGCGGATGGCCTCTTCGGTGAGGCTCGAGACCCACAGACGCTGCACGGGACAGGTGGCTTTGGCTTTCTGCATCACCCAGCGCTGGATGAGCTCGCCCTCCTGGCCGGCATCACCGCAGTTGATGATGCCGTCGGCGGCCTGCATCAGGCGCTCGATGACGGCGAACTGCTTCTTGTAACCCTCGTTGTCAATCAGCTTGATGCCGAAGCGGGGCGGCACCATCGGCAGGCTGCCCAGACTCCAATGACGCCATTGGTCGCAGTAGTCCTGTGGCTCCTTGAGGGTGCAGAGATGGCCGAAGGTCCAGGTCACCTGATAGCCGTTGCCCTCCAGGTAGCCCTCGTGCTGGCTGTTGGCCCCCAGCACTTTGGCAATCTCGCGCGCCACACTCGGCTTCTCTGCTATACAAACTATCATGCTTTAACGAGTTGCAAAGCCGACCATTGCTGTCTGTTCTTCTTGCCCTTCAAGGTCATGCCGAGGGTGTTGGCTTTGGCGACGAGGGCTGGCTCGTCGGCCTCGTAGAAGCCGCTGAGCAACAGTGTGCCGCCGGCGTTGAGCACCGCAGCGTATTTGTCCATGTCGGCCAGCAAGATATTGCGGTTGATGTTGGCTATAATCACGTCGAAGGTGCCGCCGAGGGTGCTGGCGTCACCGAGTTTGAGAGTGATCTCCACACCGTTGGAGGCGGCGTTCTCGCGGGCGTTGTTGAAAGCCCACTCGTCGATATCCACGCCTTCCACGTAGCTGGCCCCGCGCAGCTTGGCGAGGATGGCCAGCACGGCGGTGCCGCAGCCCATGTCGAGCACCCGCTTGCCCTGCATGTCGAGCTCGGCCACATAGCTGAGCATCATGTAGGTGGTGGGGTGGTGGGCGGTGCCGAAGCTCATCTTGGGCTCTATCAGCAGCTCGTAGTCCACGTCGGTGCGGTGGGGATGGAACGGTGCGCGCACCCAGATGGAGCCGCCGTTGTATTCAACAAGCACAGCCTGATGGCCTTTCTCCCACTCGGCGTTCCAATCGCGGTCCTCCATCTCGTGGGATGAGAATTGAAAATTGAAAGTTGGAAACTGCTCGCGAAGTTCCTGCAGCTGTTGACGAAGCCACGTCTCGTCATATTTATCTATGGGGACATAGGCCTGCAGGCCGTCCTTGGTCTCCACAAAGCTCTCGTAGGGGCCCTCGTTGCCGAGGGTGTCCACCAGCAGGTCGCGGAAGAGGCTGGTGTCCTCCATCGTAAAAGTCACTTCGATATACTTCATTCCTCGTTCTTTTAAACCTTAAATCTTAAACCTCACCTTCCGGATATTCCACTTTGGTCAGGAACAGACCACAGGCCGGCATGCTCACGCCTGCGGCGCAGCGGTCCTTTTTCTCGATGATTTCTCTCAGCCCGTCCAGGCTCAGCTTGCCGCGCCCCACGTCGAGCAGCGTGCCCGTCACCGAGCGCACCATATTGCGCAGGAAGCGGTTGCTGCGGATGGTGAACACCCACTCCTCCCCCACCGTGTCCCAATGGGCCTCGGTGAGGTGGCAGATGTTGGTCTTCACCTGCGTGTGCAGCTTGGCGAAGCTGGTAAAGTCGTCGTATTGCATCAGCACGTGTGCCGCCTCGTTCATCTTATCGAGGTCGGGCTTGAAGTAGATGCGGCAATACTGCCCCTGTCGGAACGGCAAGCGACGGTCGCTGACGTGGTATTGGTAGGTGCGCGCAACGGCGTCGAAGCGCGCGTGGGCGTTGTCGGCCACGGGAAAGATATCGAAGATGGCAATGTCTGGCGGCAGCAGGTTGTTCAGCTTGAAAGTCAACTCCGAACTCTGAATTCCGAATTCCGAACTCTCATCGAAGTGTGCGTAGAAGTCGCTGGCGTGCACACCCGTGTCGGTGCGGCCGCAGCCCACCACGGCGATGGGTTGCCGCAACAGTGTGGAGAGCGCCTTCTCCAGCGTTTGCTGCACCGTCGGCAAGCCCGGTTGCAAAGGCGCAGTTCGCTCCACTTCGGTCGCGATCCGCTGCGTCTGCCAGCCGTGGTAATTCGCTCCGTTATAGGCCAGATGTATAAAATAGCGTCCCATAATTGACGGTGCAAAGATACGCATTTTTCCAGAATTGGGTTTAGTTTTTTTCTCAATGCAATAAAACAAACGGTTAGGCGTTAAAGTAATAAAAACGACAAAACACCATGAATCGCACAAGTAGAATCATCTGCGGCATCGCCTTCCTGGCTTTCGGCATCGGCTGGATGCTCGAACTCAGCAACGTCATCGACATCAACCTCGACGGCTGGTGGACACTCTTCATCATCATTCCCTGCTTCGCGTCACTCTTCGGCAACAAGAGCAAAAGCGGCCCCCTTATCGGCCTCGGCGTGGGCATACTGCTCCTGCTGGCCACCCGCGACATCGTCCCCTGGTTTGACTTCTGGAAATACGTTGTCTGCCTGGTGGCGGTGGTGTGGGGCCTCTCCCTCATATTCGGCCAGAAGAACGGCTGCAGCCGCAAGCAGAGCGACCGCAAGACCGTCGACGAGCTGAAGCAGATCAACCAGGACGGCCGTCAGATACGCCAGATTAACGTCAGCTTCGGCAAGCACCTCTACGAGTTCAGCGGCCAGCGTTTCGAAGGCGCCAACGTGGAAACCAGCTTCGGCTTCACCTCCCTCGACCTGCGTGGCGCCGACATGCTCGACGGTGCCATCGTCGACGTTGAATGTAGCTTCGGCGGCATGGAGATACGCGTCGACAAGAACATCTGCGTGAAGTGTGCCGTCGAGTCAGCCTTCGCCGGCATCGAGTGCAAGAGCGACACCCAGCCTTCCGAAGGCATCAAGACGCTCTACGTCAAGGGCAACTGCAGCTTCGGCGGCATCGAAATCAAGTAACAAATAATAGGAAACAGAAAAGCCTCCCTGTTTGGGGAGGCTTTTTTTGTACCCCTAACCGAACTATTCTCGAACAGTTTTATGGATGACCTGGATATGATATGGGGATTGAGATCCATAATACCAGACCCCACAACTCCTCCTGTGCTATATCGTAATCCTGATGCCGAGGATATAGTTTGATGTCTTTGAAGTAGAATATATTACCCCCTTTTTTTTGACTTGATGTTTGTTATTATAAGAGAGTAAAAAAAGGGGGTAAATAGTATAAAAAGGAGAAGGTTGGAAAGGATATAGAGAAGACTTTAAACGGATATTGAAAATGTCCGTTTAAGAGATTGAAGAAAGAGGTGTATAGTGGAATGGTTGTAGAAGGAATAGTAAAGGAGCATTGAGAAATATTAAAGGGGGTATAATCTTTCTATTCTGTCTATTATCTCTATCATTTCTATCTCATCTATCCTTTACTATTCCCTCAACCCTTACAGTGCCTTTCAGGGTCTCGGAAGGTGTGTAATGGTATGTGTAATATCCTCTCTTTCTGACCTCTCTGAAAGCATATTACAAGGGAGGGTTTAGACATCAATTAGCTAGAGAGGGG
>JAGCOF010000032.1 GCA_017645585.1 Bacteroidales bacterium | reverse complement strand
TCGATAACCACATTGCGGCCTTTGGGGCCGAGGGTCACCTTTACTGCATTTGCCAACTCGTCGACGCCTTTGCGAAGCTGCTCGCGAGCGTCATTATTGAAAACTATCTGTTTTGCCATTTTTCTTTTCCTTTCTATTTTGATTATTTTTTTCTTTTCTCCTTCAGATTGTAAAAGATTATAAAAGAGGCCATCTGGCGGCAGCTTTCTTTTCAAATCTGATTGAGCTTAAATCTTTAGATGATAGCGTAGATGTCGCTTTCTTTCATGATCATCAGCTTCTCGCCGTCGATTTCGATTTCGGTGCCGCTGTATTTGCCATAGAGCACCTGGTCGCCGGGATTGACGGTCATCTCATGGTCTTTGGTGCCCTTGCCAACTGCGAGGACTTCGCCGCGCTGCGGTTTCTCCTTGGCGGTGTCGGGGATGATGATGCCGCTGGCGGTCTTCTGTTCAGCCTCGGCGGGACGCACGAGGACTCGGTCTGCTAAAGGTTTGATGTTGCTCATAATATTATATTTTTAATTTTATTTGTATTCGCCACCCCTTCGGGGGTCATAATTCGTATTTTTTATTTGTTTATTTTTCGTTTTTCCGATCTTCTTTAATCAATAAGTGTGCCAAAATGCCAGCGACTGCCACGCGCTGACAAATTGTCAGCCTCGTGGCAGTCGCTATTACCTTTGTTTTGGCTTGTTTTAATTATTGTTGTTTGGTCAGCAGGAGTCCGTTCTCGCCGTCGCTGAAGAGCATGTGCGTATCGTTGGGCATGTAGAAGCCGCCTTTTACGTTCTCACCGTCGGCGTAAAGGCTGGTGGTACCAATGCCGCCCGAATAGGTGTAGTTAACATTCCAGCGCATGTTTTCGGTGTAATCGCCCTCGACCATGGCAAGGTTGAGCACGGCACCTGTGGCATTAACGAACGTAAGCTCGTAGTTGTAGTCCTCGTCTTCGCCACTGATACTCTGCGTCCAGGTGGTTCCTTCCATTGACGAGGGCTTGGCGAAGCTCTTCTTCTCCAGCTCTATAGGTCCGCCTATCCCCAAGGCGTGTTCTATCGAGTTGAACGATGCCTGCAGGCCTGTGGTCTTGCTCCAGCTGAGCGGGATGCTGAAGGTCTGCGTGCCCTCTCCGGGGAGGGTGAAGGTGGCCGTGGCGGTGCCCTGGTTGTCGTCCCAAGTGTAGGTCAAGGGCATGGCGAAGCAGAAAGGCATCTCGTCGTCGGCGTAGCTGATGTTTACAAACAGCATGCCGCAGCTGGAGGTGTTAAGCACCATGGTGTATGTGGCCGTGTAGTGGTCGCCGTCGCTATCGGTGCCGCTGACGGAGTTGCTCCAGGCCGAGCCGGCGATTTCGTAGTCGGGGGTGCAGGCGGTCATGGCGCCTGCCATGAGCAGCGCGAGGGCTGCCAGTCTCAATGCTTTCTTCATTTTGATGATGTATTAGTTAATTCTTTGGAACACATACTGGCTGGCACAACCAGGGTACTGGTGCAGGTCGTGGATGACAACAGGGGCCATATCGTAGGTATCGCTGCCGATTTCGTGGCCTGAAAGTCCGAGCGAGTCAACCACGAAGTAGCTGCTGTCGTTGTTATAGGTGTAGCGCAGCGAAAGCTCCCAGTTGATGCCGGTACGGTTGGTGTAGTAGCGCTGCATCTCGCAGAAGCCGGTGATGATGGGGCAGATGCAGTTGATATCCTCACCCATAAATGCACAGAACTGAGCCAGGTGTATCCCGGGGTAGGTTTCTATGGCATTGGGCATGACATTCATGATGATACCGCCCACCTGGTCGCTGTACCACGTCTCCAGCCCCATCGGAGTGGGCACCAGGTAGCATTCATGCGTGTGGTCAGCGGTGCATATGCCGCTGTAGGCGTAACATATTATCAACGAGTCCTCGTAGTTGCGGCCGATGTAGAGGGTGTCGGTGCCGTTCAGGTTCTCCCACACAGCCAGTATCAGCCGTCCGTTCTCCTCGTAGATGTTGTGGAACACGCCGCAGGGCATGTGGAGCCAATGGGTGCTGGCATCGAAGTTGACGTAGGCCGTGCAGTTCAGGCTGTCGATGGTGATGATGACACGGAGGCCATTGCCCCAGCCGTCGAAATCCGAGCTGACGTAGGTGGCCACGCCATTGCCCACCGGCGGCTGCGGGGCGGTGGTATAGGCCATGCCGTGCCAGGTGCCGGTGTCGGAGTCGTAGGTTACGGTGACGGTCATGCCGGCGTCCTCCATGCGGCGCATCCAGGCCTTCATTTCCTCGCGGCTGGTGGTGCTGTATTCCACAACGTCTTTGCTTGCACCTTTGGCGACGTGGTCTGTGTTGTAGAAGCTGACGGTGCTGCCATCGGCGGCATAATCCAGCAGGTGCTCCAGCAGGGTGTTCCATTCGGCATCGTTCTGCAGGGTAACGCTGGTCGTGTTTTGGTCCACCGTGTAGACAATGTTACGCACGTTGCTGAGCTCGATGTTGTTCTCGTGTGGCTGGCAGGCAGCGAAGCACACTATTGCGGCCAGCAGGGCATATAATCTGATTGTGTTTTTCATAGTCGTTGTTGTTTGTGTTGCTCCAAGCTATACTATAATAACGCAAAAAAGAGTGTGAAAATTACAAAAGGTATAAAAAACATTCTTATCAGTTCACACGGTGGAAGACATAGTTGTCGGTGCAGCCAGGGTTGTTGGGGTCGCTGCCGATGGTGATGGTGTTTTCGGCGCATGGCTCACCCCAGATGCGGAGGTTCTCCACGATGCCGTCCCCGTAGAACGAATAGTTCAGCGTCAGCCCCCAGTAAGGGATGCCGATGGCCGGTTGGCACATATCGTGGCGGTTCAGGGTAAAGCGGCCCGTCTGGAACGGCGTGGTGCAGTTTACATAAACGCATGTCGACGACTGTCCGAGGTATTCCGTAGGATAGACGGTTGCAAGGCTCGGCGTGAGGTGCATTACGAGATTGAGCCCCAAGTCGGTGCAGAGGTAGGTGCTCCATCCTGTGGTAGCGGTGAAGTTGTCGTAGATGTTGGTGTTGGTGGCATCGTAGATGCGCAGGGTGCCGTCGGCCTGCGGGCGCCACAGGTAGAGTCCTACGGTGTCGTTCATCTCGGGTTCGATGAGCCAGAAGGCGTCTATGGTGTTGACCTCGATGGCAGGGCTGTATTCAAGCATGCCCTGCGGATATACGCGGTCAGAGGCGCCCACTCCATAGTTGAAGGTGCAGTAGACGCGGTGCTGCACTGTGTCGAGGGTGAAGATAATGTAGCGATTGATGGAGTGTTGGTTGCTTTCGTATGTCAGCATGTCGCCCGACGGCAACGGCGGCTGCGGGGCGGTGGTGTAGGCCATGCCGTGCCAGGTGTTGCTGTCGGAGTCGTAGGTTACGGTGACGGTCATGCCGGCGTCCTCCATGCGGCGCATCCAGGCCTTCATTTCCTCGCGGCTGGTGGTGCTGTATTCCACAACGTCTTTGCTTGCACCTTTGGCGGCGCGGTCGGCATTGTAGAAGCTGACGGTGCTGCCCTCGGCGGCATAATCCAGCAGGTGCTCCAGCAGGGCGTCCCATTCGGCATCGTTCTGTAGGGTAACGCTGGTTGTGTTCTGGTCCACCGTGTAGACAATGTTACGCACGTTGCTAAGCTCGATGTTGTTCTCGTGTGGCTGGCAGGCAGCGAAGCACATCATTGCGGCCAGCAGGGCAAAAAATCTGATTGTGTTTTTCATATCGTTGTTATTTGTGTTTTTGTCGTGTCTCACTATAATAACGCAAAAAAGAGGGCAAAAATTATAACGCCATAAAAAAAAGCCCGCCAAAGGTGGCGGGCTGTAGGTTTGGGTTGTGTTGTCGTACTATTCGTTACGGGCGAAGTTGAGGGTGAGGGTGACGGGAGTCTCGTCCTCAGCGTAGAAGAGGTTCAGGTTGAAGGTGATGACGTCGGTGGCGTCGTCATAGGTGAACTCCAGCTGGCCGGGATTGTCGTTCTCGTCATCGGCCACACCGTCGAGGTAACCGGTATGGGTGGCACCGTTGTAGGTATACTCATAGGAAACACCGAAGATCTGCTGCATCTCGCCTTCGCCAGCGAAAGCCATGATGTTGTCGGGGAAGCTGAAGTGGGCGTAGGTGCCGTCGAATTCCAGACCGAACTCATAGGTCTCGTCGTTGATGCTGTCCATGCAGGGGAGGTTGGTGCCAAGCAGGTTGTTGAGGAACTCGGTGTAGGTCACGGTGTAGCTCCAGCTGGTGTTGTGCAGGTCAGCGGTGCTCTTGACTCTCGCGTTGGAGGTCTGGGGGGCATTGTTCTCACCGGGGACGATGGTCTCGGGTTCGCAAGCGGTCATGCCAATGGCCAGGATAGCGGCGGCGGCGATAGCAAAAATGTTTTTCTTCATTGTTGTTTGATTTTTTATTGTTTGATTGATTTTTGATTGTTTTCGCTAATAAGAACGTATCAACTTGGTGAAAAACTACAAACAGGTAAAAAAAACTTTTAAATTCTGTTGTTCGTTTATTCTTCTACTCTGATTCCGAGGGTCATAAAGACGTTGCCCTGCAGGTCGGTATAGGTGCCGGCCACGCCTTCCAGCATCACAGTCGCCCCTTCGATCAACCGCATGTCGTCGCTGATGGAGTCGTTCCACATCATCATGCCGTGCAGGGTGATGATGAGGGTGCTGTCGGCACTCACCTGCATGGCCCACACCACACCGCCCATCGGCGGCTCTTCCAGCACAGGGGCGGGAACGAAGACCAGCGAACCGTTATAGTTCTGGGCTTCCTGCGTATCATTCGAACCAAGGTTGGCATAGGCGCGGCCGTTCCAGGTGTTGCTACCCTCATCGTAGGTCACTTGGACGGTCTTGCCGGCTTTCTCCATCTCTTTCATCCAGGCTTTCAGTTCCTCGCGGTCGTTGGTACTGATGGAGGTGGGGGTATTGGTGGAGCTGCCCTTGCTGTTGGAGCTTACGCTGCAGAACATCACCTGCGCCCCCTCCTGTGCATAGTCGCAGAAGTGGTCGAGCAGGGCGTCAAACTCGGTTTCGGTGTTGATATGGGCGGTCGTGCCGGAAAGTCCGGACATTACGTTGCCGTCGTTGATAGAATAATAAATGTCGTGTCCTTGGCTCGTCTCGGAGGGTGTGTTCACTTGTTCCTTCTCACATCCTACAACTCCGATAAGACCCATAAAGCCGATAAGACCTATCAATATCTTTTTCATTGTATTTTCAGTTTTTTAATTTGTTAAGTTGGTAATCTATCAATGCATCGTATTGCTCTTCGTTTTCCAGGCGGTAGAGTCCGATGGCGCGCTTCTCGGGCGAGGCTATGACGCGCAGCACCGGCTGTCCGTCCCACGTCGTGCGGAGGGCGGGCTCGTCGATGTCACCCAGCCAGCTGATGACGCCCGTGGTGTCGGCAATGGCAAATTCCTCGGCCATCTGCTGCCAGGCCTCGTCATCCTCGACCTGCAGCAGCACCACGTCGACCTGCACCGAGTCGTTCAGGCCAAAGCCGCATACTTGTGCCACCTTCAACTCCGGCCGCTGGGCATAGCGCTTGTAGAGCCCGCTTTCCGGAATCTCCGTTTCGCTGCGATCGCATCCCACGACCAGCATCAGCATCGGCAGCATTATTAATAATAATCGTTTCATTTTATTTACTAATTCTCATTTTTTTTATTCCTCACGCCTCCATCAACAGCTCGTCGGCCAGGTTGACCCATTGGCGGTCGTTGGTGTTTTTGTGGTTGCAGTATACCTTCTCGTAGTTGGCCGGCATGTGCGACGGCAGCATCAACGGAGTTGCCACGGCCAGCACCAGCGCCAGGCCTGCCACCATGCCCGCCGTGCGGCGTGTCTGTGTGCGCCAGGCGGGGTATTCGCCGGCCAGGTCTTCGGCATATTTCTCAGCCCTGGCCCGTTCCCATAATGCATCAAATCTTTTATCGTCCATCATATTCGATATGTTTCGTTTGAGACTAACTCATCATTGCTTTCTTCAGTTTTTCTTTTACTCGCACCAGCCTCACGCTCACGTTCTTCTCTGTCATCCCCAGCTGTTGCCCGATTTCCTCGTAGCTGTAGCCTTCCAATTGCAGTCGGACTATCGAACGGTCGGGCTCTTCCAGCCGGCTGATTTGCTCATTCAGTTCGTTCATCAGGCTCTGGTCCTCGTCGACCTCGTCGTGTCCCTCGGGCAGCGCTTCGCTGTCTTCATAGTGTCGAAGGGCATCGATCACGGCGTTGCGGGCTATCTTCCATGTCAGCGCCGCCTGCTGCACACTGCCCAGCGCCAACAGCCGCTCGTGGTTGCGCCAGAGGGCAATGGTGGCCTCCTGGATAAGGTCGTCTACCTCCAACCCTCTGTGGTTAAACCGACTACAGAGGGTGAAAAGCAGTCCGCGGTAGCGATGGAGCAGTTCGCCGAAAGGATCCTTGGTTCTCACGATAATAATAACGTAAGAAATGCAAAAAAAACTACACCGTCCCGAAAAAAAAAACACTCATCACTCCCCTATAAAGACATAATCGTTTCATTATAAGTATTTATAGCCACCTGATGTACTACCACCGAGGTAGTCGATGGGTAGTCGATGGGAAGTCCTTGGTAAGTTCTTGGTAGGTCGTTGTCGGGGAGTTAGGGTGGGGTGTTGTAATATTTCTGGTGCGCCATTCTAAAAAAATGTGTAATTTTGCAGTCCGATTAGAAATATATATATTCATGCAAAACATTCGTAATGTTGCTATTATAGCCCACGTCGACCATGGCAAGACCACCCTGGTCGACCGCATGCTTCATCAGGCCAAGCTGTTCCGTGACAATCAGGAGACCGGCGAACTCATCCTCGACAACAACGACCTCGAGCGCGAACGCGGTATTACCATCCTCAGCAAGAACGTCAGCGTCCGCTACAAAGGATACAAGATTAACATCATCGATACCCCGGGCCACAGCGATTTTGGCGGCGAGGTGGAGCGCGTGCTCAACATGGCCGACGGCGTCCTGCTGGTGGTCGACGCCTTCGAGGGCCCGATGCCGCAGACGCGCTTCGTGCTGCAGAAAGCCATCGAGTTGGGCCTGAAGCCCATCGTGGTGGTCAACAAGGTGGACAAACCCAACTGCGACCCCGAGGCGACGCAGGAGGCGGTGTTCGACCTCATGTTCAACCTCGGCGCCAACAACGACCAGCTGGAGTTCCCCACCGCCTACGGTTCGGCCAAGCAGGGCTGGATGGGCGAGGATTGGAACACTCCCACCGAGGATATCAGCTATCTGATGGACCTCATCATCAAGTATATACCGGAGCCTAAGACCGACGACGGCAACACTCAGATGATGATATCGAGTCTCGACTATTCGAGTTATCTTGGCCGTATCGCCGTGGGTCGTCTGCATCGCGGTACGCTTCAGGCCGGACAGAATATCGCCCTCATGAAGCGCGACGGCACCCGTATCAACAGTAAAATCAAAGAGCTTTATACTTTCGAGGGACTCGGCAAGGAGCGTATCAAGACCCCTGTGGAGGCCGGCGAGATATGTGCTGTGCTGATGGACCTTGACAAGAATGTGGCTTTTGAGATTGGCGACACCATCTGCGACGCCGCCGCCCCCGAGGCGCTGCCTCCCATCAAGGTCGATGAGCCTACCATGAGTATGCTCTTCACCATCAACACCTCGCCCTTTTTCGGCAAAGAGGGCAAGTATGTCACCAGCCGCCACCTGCGCGACCGCCTCTTCGCCGAGCTGGAGAAGAACCTGGCCATGCGCATCGAGGAGACCGGCTCGCCCGACGCCCTTCTCGTCTACGGCCGCGGCATCATGCACCTCAGCGTCCTTATCGAGACCATGCGTCGCGAGGGCTACGAACTGCAGGTGGGCCAGCCGAAGGTGATTATCAAGGAGATTGACGGCCAGAAATGCGAGCCTATCGAGCAACTGACCGTGCTGGTGCCCGAGGAGTTCTCGAGCAAGGTCATCGACGTGGTGACACGCCGCAAGGGCGAGGTGGGCACCATCGATACCAAGGGCGACCGTGTGCAGCTCGACTTCACCATCCCTTCGCGCGGCATCATCGGACTGCGCAACACGCTGCTCACCGCCACCAACGGCGAGGCCATCATCGCCCACCGCTTCCTTGAATTCCAGCCGTGGAAAGGCGACATGGACGACCACAAGTACGGCGCCCTCATCGCTAAGGAGACCGGCGAAGCCACAGCCTATAGTATCAGTAAGTTGCAGGACCGCGGCCCCTTCTTCATCGAACCCGGCGACCACGTCTATGCCGGTGAGGTCATCGGCGAGAGCCTGCGCCCAGGTAACGACATTGTCATCAATGTGGTGACGGCCAAGAACCTCACCAATATGCGCAGTAAGAGCGCCGACGACAAGAGCACCTGCTCACCCGCCATCAAGATGAGCCTCGAGGAGGCTATGGAGTATATCCGTGAGGACGAATACCTCGAGATCACCCCCTCGAACCTCCGCATCCGCAAGATTATCCTCGACGAAATCGAGCGCAAGCGCGCCCGCATCGCTGCCGGATATAAGGACGAGTGATTAGAGGTTGTCCCAGAAGATTTGGGGCAAGAAGACGTTTTCCAGCGAGGTGGCTTCTTTGAACAAGGGGGCCACCTCGTCAGGTCTATAGCCTGCGATACCGCAGCCCACGGCGGTGACGAGGAAAGTGAGCTCAGGGTGCTGCTTGGCGCAGGCGATGAAGTGGTCGACGGCATGTTTCAGCGAGGTAGTACCCTCCATGGTGGGCAACGCATAGGTGCGTCCCGTCAGACCCTCGCCGACACCCCATTCGGCACCGAACTGCTTATAGGCATACCAGGCCGCTCCGCCACCATGTGAGCCTTGTATGTTGCTGCCGAAAACAAATATCTCGTTCTCGCCGAGGGTGGCGATGCGGTCCGACGCCACACGGCGTCCATTGATGATGTTGGTATTGCTCATAATTGTATTGTTTGTTCGTTGCTGTATTTGAACCGACCTTCCTCTGTGATGGTGTAGATGTGTAATATAGTCTGGTTAGCTATGGTGTCTACGGGTTGGTTGGCAAGGTGCCGTGTTGTCAGTTTGTCGGTGCGTATGACCGGCTTAGGATTGGACTTGAAGTAGGTATGTGTACGCAGCGTGTCGGTTGCGGAGAGCGGCTGCACCTCGATGGGCTCAATGATGGACAGCGTGTCCACGATATCGTATTTCCCATCGAGGAGCAGCAGCGCCAGCCGGTCGGGACGGGCGTCGGCGATGTAGACCTGCGTGAGGGTATAGCCCTTCCACGAAGGACGCATCACGGCATCAAGGAGGTAGCACAGCGGCTGTCCGTCGAGGTGGAAAACCTGCTTGATTTGGCCATAAAAGAGCGTCGTGTTGGATATGCGACGCGTGTCGGTCAGCAGGTCGGGCTGGAAAGCAGGGCTGCGCCAAGGGTGTCCATACATCATTTTTTGGAAGGCCTCGCGCGGAATGGGGGTTCCGCTCAGTTTATGGTATCGGTTCAGATGGCGGCAGGCGGGAGTGGCGAGGATCGTGCTGTCGAGCGTGGCCAACTCCTCACGCGAGAAGAGGTTGTGTTCGAGGGCGTAGTTTAACATAATGTTGCCCACGGTGTTGCCGCTCGTCAAAACGATGCAAAAACCATAGGAGCGTGTGGTGAGGGAGCTGGTGTCAGTCAGTCTCTCGGTCAGCAAGTGCTTGGCGGCACGTGGGGCGCGCTCGATGAGGATAATGCCCGTAGTGGCCCGTACGGCGGGTGAGGGATGGTTACGGGCCAGCGAGTCGAGGTCTTCGATGGATAGCAGGCGGTTGAGCAGCTGGCTTTCGTTAGGGTAGTAGGTAGAACCCCAGACATCCATCTGTGGTAGAGTATTGTTCTCCGCAATGCCGGCAATCGCTTCGTCAATCAGCTTGGTCTGCTGCCTCGATAGGATGGAGTGGCTGTAGTGGTGCTTGTAGGATGCGCAGCTAGCCAGCAGCAACAAAAATGCTAACAGAAGGAACCTTCCTCTTTTCATTTTTAACTTTTAACTTATAACTCTTCACATGTTACCTCACATCCTCCATAGCCCGTTGCACAAAGCGGTTGAGAGGTACGCTGGCACGCCATACCTTCACCACCTCGTCGAACAGTTTATCGCTGCCGATGAATTTGTCGGGCATGGTGTAGCTGGTGGTATAGTCTTTGTATTTCAGCAGGTCGGCATGTTCCCAGTCGGCGGGGTAGTCCTTGGGTACGCGCTGCAGCTTTTTCAGGGTGAAGAACTCGCTGCCGAAGTACTTCTTGTAGTTCTTCTCGTTCATGATGGCGAGGAACTCGTCGGTGCAGTAGAATATCTCCTGACGGATGGCGTTGAGTGCTTCGGGTGTGGGCATGAAGATGCCGCCGCCGAGGTTGCAGGTGCCCTTCAAGCCATAGGCTTCTTCGGTGCCGAGCTGGAAGTAGTAGCCGGGCACGCCGCTGTTCTTCGGTCCCCAGCTGCTGAGGAAGCAGGCGATGTGGGTCTTGTAGGGCGTCTTGTCGGCCGAGAAGCGCGTGTCGCGATAGATGCGATACACCGAGTTTTTGGCCGTGAGGCCGACGAGGGTGTCATCGTATTTCACCATCTCGTCGATGAGGGCCTGCGTGAAGGCCTCGAAGTCGGCTTTGATGGCCAGCCAGCGGTCCTTGTGGTCGTTGAACCACGGCCGGTTGTTGTTCACGGTCAGCTCCTGCAGGAAGGGTAGGGTGTCAGGGTGTAATCTATTCATAATAAGTGATTTTGCGTGTGGTAATACAAATTCCTTCGGTGCGTGTCAGCCAGTTGCCATGATTGTCGTAGGTGTATTCGTAGTGATGGTATTCGGTGGCGCCATCCGAATCAGTGCGTTGATACTCGGTTATATCTCCGTGATCGTAGTGATGGTATTCGGTGGCGCCATCCGAATCAGTGCGTTGATACTCGGTTATATCTCCGTGAAGGTTGCGAGAGTATATGATTTCGCGGGTAAAGTTGCCATTTTTGAGGACAAACTTAGTGAGATTGCCTTGGTTGTCATATTCAAAGGTGTTGGAATAATAGTTGCCGCTCCTTGTAACAAGATGTCCCTCACGGTCGTAGGTGTAGAATGTGGAATCCTCATTTATTTCTTTTTCCATAATGATGCGGCACAGTTCGTCGCACTGGAAATGCGCAGTGTCCTCTGTCCTTTTTTCTTCAAAGAAGGCGTAGTAGTTGAGGCGGACGGTTTCTAGACAGCCGTCTGCCGAATAATGATAGAACAAGCGTATTGTGTCCTCCCAGTTCCAGCATATCACCTCTGTCAGCACGTCGCCGGAGTAGATGTATCTTTCGTAAGGGTATTCTGCATGCCAAAGGCTTTTCTGTTCCAGCAGTCGGCCGTTCGGGTCGAAGTGCAGATAAAGTGTGTCATCCCGGAGCTCCTCGCCATCAACGTAGTATATCTCCACCTGCTCCAACTCTTTGACAGAACCGCGCAGCCCTTCGGTGGCGGTGGTTTTTGGAGCATAATCTGGAGACGACGTTATAAACTGGGCTTGCGTACCGGATGCCACCAGCAGTAGGGTGGCAATCAAGAAGGTTTTCTTTGTTTTCATAAATATTTATAGGCTGCGGAGCCATTTGATTTCCTCGGCCCAGCGGGTGGGGTCGGGGGTCTCGAGGATGATGGGAATGTTGTCGAAGCGCGGGTCGTGCATGAAGCGCGAGAAGAACTCCTTGCCGAGGAAACCCTCGCCCAGCACCTCGTGGCGGTCCACATGGCTGCCGGCGTTCTTCTTGCTGTCGTTGAGGTGGATGGCGCGAAGGTACTTGAAGCCGACGATGCGCTCGAACTCCTCGAAGCAGAACTGGTAGCCCATCTCGGTCGAGAGGTCGTAGCCCGCCGCCAGCGTGTGGCAGGTGTCGATGCAGACACCCACGCGGCTCTTGTCGTCGATGCCCTCTATGATTCGGGCGATATGCTCGAACTTCCAGCCGAGGTTGGTGCCCTGTCCGGCGGTGTTTTCTATCACCGCGGTCACGCCTTCGGTCTTGCTGAGGGCGAGGTTCACCTCGCGGGCTATCTGGTCGAGACATTCCTCCTCGCTTATCCTGTTGAGGTGGCTGCCGGGGTGGAAGTTCATCAGCTTCAGGCCGAGTTGCTGTGCACGCTGCATCTCGTCGAGGAAGGCGGCGCGACTCTTCTGCAGCGTCTCCTCGTCGGGCGAGCCGAGGTTGATGAGGTAGCTGTCGTGCGGCAGCACCATTTCCGGCTTGAAGCCGCGGTCGACGAGCAGGGCTTTGAAGCCGTCAATCTCCAACTGCGGCAGCGGCTTGCTCACCCAGCTGCGCTGGTTGCGGGTAAACAATGCAAAGGCGTTAGCCCCGATGGCCTCCGCGTTCAAGATGGCGTTCCCCACGCCGCCCGATGCGCTCACATGAGCTCCGATGTATTTCGTCATATTATTCTGTTTTTTTGAATTCTAATTCATAACAGTTCTCTACAAGATACTCGAAGAAAACCATTATTAGGTTCTTCTGAAAATCCTCATAGCTGAAATTGAAAGTCTTTGGCATCAGTGCACACAGATGACGGTAGATGTTCAGGTTGTAATGGTTGAGGCCATTCAGTTGGTACGGCATTGCGGGATAGTATCGCCAGATACATACATTTATTGTTTTTTTGTAATTTATTCCTATTTCAACATTGATGAAGCCAAAATTATGTGTCATGTAGGAGCAGCAGTTTGTGTCTTTGTTTTCCTCGTATTGCTTTGCCAGCCAGCGGTCGAATTCCTCAAGCGTGTTGAACTCGCGAATACAGTCCATTCCCCAATATTTGAACCTTTTTTTTGCAGCCCTGCTACGGAGTGTCTTCTTGAGCATCCGTTCTGTGATACCGAGGTCGGCGGCAGTGGCTAGTCGGCACATACCTACTTCTGCCATCAGGCTGTCTAGGTGTACCCATGCCGTGCTGTCGATTTCTGTAGTTTTTGTTCGGCGTGAATTACGTTTCAGCAGTTGTTGCTTATTCCATAAAGGCAAGTATTCAATCCACGCCTCGGGAGGATATACCATCTCGCGACGGTCAGGATTGGGGTCCCAATCCATGTAGCTGTTGTCTTCCGCAATCTTGATCCAGTGTACCGTATCCCCGCGGAAGGTCAGCGGGTGTTGCGCTTCCGTCGGCAGCCAAGCCGTCAGGCAGAGCAATATGAAGAGTGTTTTTCTAGTTGTCATCTCGGTGTTTTTCAAAGTGCAAAGATACGCATTTTCGCCCATACGACAAAATAAGCGGCCGCACAAAATGTGAGCCGCTTTTGATATCTGTAAGACTTACAGTGTATTGAGTGCTATGCTTTCAGCAGGAAGCCAAGGTCGGCGTCGAGGGGCAGCTCCTGGGTGTTCTCTATCTTGGTCTTGAAGACTTTCATCTTGTTGGGCTTGCCGATGAGCTTCAGTTTGCCGTCTTCAAGACACAGGGCAGTGGCCTCGCGGATGGCGGCGACGGTGGCCTTGGGGTTCACCATGATGTATTCCTTCAAGCGGTCGTCGCGGGTCTCGCCGCCGTGCTTCGGGTCGAAGAAGTCGGTATAGTGCGGGTTGATCTGGAACGGCACCAGGCCCATGCAGTCGAACGAGGCGGGCATGACGATGGGCATGTCGTTGGTGGTGCAGAGGGTGGGACCTGCCACATTGCTGCCGGCACTCCAGCCCATGTAGGGCATGCCGTCGAAGGCGCGCTGGCGGATGGCCTGCATGAGGCCCGTGCGCTGCAGCTCGCGGACGAGGTGGAAGGTGTTGCCACCGCCCACGGCCACGCAGTCGGTGTCGTAGACGGCGTTGATGGGCAGCGCCTTGTGGTGTACCGAGGTGAGCTTGACACCGAACTCTTTGTATACGGCAGCCACCTTGGCCTCGTAGGCGTCGTAGCTCTTGGTCAGTCCGTTCGGGGCCAGGCTCACGCCGGCGTAGGGCACGAAGAGCACTTTCTTCACGTTGTGCCGACGGCAGAAGTCGGCGATCATGTCCTTGCACCAGCCGAGGTAGGCCTCGCCGCGCATGGTGCTGTTGCTGATAAGGAGGAGGTTTCTTTTATCCATGGGATTATTTTTAGGGGAGTGAAGGAGGAGTGAAGGAGGAGTGAGTGTGGAGTGAGGGGGACAAATGATGCTTGTTGCTTATATTATCATCGTTTTGTTGACTAGAGATGTATTGTCCCTCTCACTCCCTTCTCACTCCCTTTTCACTCCCCTTTCACTCCATTGGTTATGCGTCGATGTTGGCGTAGGTGGCGTTGGCCTCGATGAAGGCGCGGCGGGGCGGCACATCGTCGCCCATGAGGAGCGAGAAGATGCGGTCGGCGCTGGCGGCGTTCTCGATGGTCACCTGACGTAGCTGGCGTCCTTCGGGGTCCATGGTGGTGTCGCGCAGCTGGTCGCTGTTCATCTCACCCAGACCTTTGTAGCGCTGCACGTGGATGCCCTTGTCGCCGAACTCCATGAGGGCGCGCTCGCGGTCGTCCTCGGTCCAGCAGTAGACCTGCTTGTTGCCCTTCTTGACGAGGTAGAGCGGGGGAGTGGCCAGGTAGACGTAGCCGTTCTCGATGAGCTCGGGCATATAGCGGAAGAAGAAGGTGAGCATGAGGGTGTCGATATGGGCGCCGTCGACATCGGCATCGGTCATGACGATGACCTTGTGGTAGCGCAGTTTGCTGAGGTTGAGGGCCTGCGGGTCTTCGGGGGTGCCCACGGTGACGCCGAGGGCGGTGTAGATGTCGCGGATGGCCTCGCTCTCGAAGGCGCGGTGGCGCATCACCTTCTCCACGTTCAATATCTTACCGCGGAGCGGCAGGATGGCCTGGAAGCGGCGGTCGCGGCCCTGCTTGGCGCTGCCACCTGCCGAGTCACCCTCGACGAAGAAT
>JAGCOF010000031.1 GCA_017645585.1 Bacteroidales bacterium | reverse complement strand
TATCCGAGTCGCCGGTGGTAATGAAGCGCTTCACACCGGTGAGGCGCCAGCAGTTCTCCTTCTCGTCGAAAGTGGCTTTGAGCATCACGCGCTGCAGGTCGCTTCCGGCATCGGGCTCGGTGAGGTCCATGCTCATGGTCTCGCCGGCGCAGATACGGGGGATATACTTGGCACGCTGCTCCTCGCTGCCGAACTCGTAGAGGGTGTCGATGCAGGACTGCAGGCTCCAGATGTTCTGGAAACCGGCATCGGCGGCGCTAATCACCTCGCTCATCATGCTGAAGACTACGTTGGGAACATTGAGTCCACCGAAGCGGCGCGGCATTGAGACACCGTAGAGGCCAGCCTTGCGGGTCTGCTCAAGGTTCTCGACGGTCTTCGATGCATACACCATGCGGTTGTTCTCCAGGTGCGGTCCTTCGAGGTCTACGCTCTCGGAGTTGGGCTCGATGACGTTGGCGGCCACATCACCGGTGATATCGAGGATGCGACGATAGTTCTCGATGGTGTCTTCGTAGTCAACAGGGGCATAGTCGATGCCCTTGGCGGCATCTTCGTAATTCTTCTCGCGCAACTCCACCAACCGCTTCATCAGCGGATGCTCAAGATGGAACACTATCTCAGGATGGTCGGTATAATAGTTTGCCATAACTTATTGTTCTTCGTTGTTTGTTGTTTCTTTTGATTCCTCTTCTGCCTTTCGGCGACGCAGGGCTTCGCGCATGGCTTCCAATTCAAGGTTGTTGTGGTCATCGGTGCTGTACTTGTTGCCATAGCCCAATTCCCACGCGTCGTGGTCTTGTTGCTGCATTGTCTTGGCCATGGCTACTTGCTGTTTTGCTTGTAATACTTAATCATCTTGGGGACGACCTCCTCAACGGTGCCGGTGATGACATAGTCGGCAATTTTGTTGATGGGGGCGTCGGGGTCGCTGTTGATGCTGATGATGATGCCCGAGTCCTGCATGCCGGCAATGTGCTGTATCTGGCCGCTGATGCCGCAGGCGATATACACCTTGGGGTGCACAGTGACACCCGTCTGGCCAATCTGGCGGTCGTTGGCAATCCAGCCAGCGTCGACGGCGGCGCGGCTGCCACCCACCTCACCGTGCAATACTTTGGCAAGCTCGAAGAGGCTGTCGAAGCCTTCCTTGCTGCCTACGCCGTAGCCACCAGCCACCACGATGGGTGCTCCCTTGAGGTTGTGCTTGGCGACCTCCACATGGTGGTCGAGCACCTTCACCACGAAGGCCTCGGGGCTGACATACTTGTTTACCTCGGGATAGACCACTTCCTTCTTGCAGGTGCCGTCATAGAGGGCTTTCTGCATGACTCCGCTGCGCACCGTGGCCATCTGCGGACGGTGGTCGGGGTTGACGATGGTGGCCACGATGTTGCCACCAAAAGCGGGACGAATTTGATAGAGCAGGTTCTCGTAGGTCTTGCCGCTCTTCTTGTCCTCGTAGGGACCAATCTCGAGCTGTGTGCAGTCGGCGGTGAGGCCGCTGGTCAGCGACGAAGAGACGCGCGGACCGAGGTCTCGGCCGATGACGGTGGCACCCATCAGGCAAATCTGCGGCTGCTCCTCTTTGAAGAGGTTCACCACTATGTCGGTGTGCGGTGCCGATGTGTAGGGGAAGAGTTCGGGGGCGTCGAAGACGAAGAGTTTGTCCACGCCGTAGGGCAGGATTTGCTCCTCCACTTTGCCTTTGATGCCGGTACCGATGGCCACGGCGTGCAGCTCCACCCCGAGTTCGTTGGCCAACTTACGGCCTTTGGTCAGAAGTTCCTGCGAGACCTCGCGCACCTCGGTGCCTTCAATCTCGATATATACGAATACGTTGTTCATTAGCCAATAATCTTATCGTTTAACAATTCCTGGATGAGAGCGTTGATGTCCTCGTCTTTCGCCGTGAGGGTCTTGCTCTCTTTGGCCTGGAAGGCGATGCTCTGCACCTCCTTGACCTTGGTTGGACTACCACTCATGCCACACTGCTGCGGGTCACCATCCACATCGGCCACACTCCACTGCGTGAGGTTGAGGTAGGGACGTTCGGCACGGAGGCCTTTACGGTTGTCATCCTCGGCCACCTCCAGCGGGCAGGCGGCGTACTTGTATTTCATCACCAGCTTGGCGTTCTGCGGACGGCATTCAGCGGCACTGCCATTCACGGTAACAACCAAAGGCAGCGGGGCTTCCACCACCTCCACGCCGCCGTCAATCATGCGGCGGATGGTGGCTTTGCCATTCTCTATCTTAAGGATTTCCTCGGCGTAGGTCACCTGGTTGAGACCCAACTTCTGCGCCACCTGAGGACCCACCTGGGCGGTATCACCGTCGATGGCCTGGCGGCCTCCAATGACGAGGTCCACATCGCCAATCTTCTTGATGGCGGTGGCCAGCGCATAGCTGGTAGCCAGCGTGTCGGCACCGGCGAAGAGGCGGTCGGTAAGCAGCCAGCCTGTGTCGGCACCGCGATAAAGGCCCTCGCGGATAATCTCGCCGGCCCGCGGTGGTCCCATTGTCAACAGGCCTACGGTGGTGCCGGGGTTCTGTTCCTTGATGCGGAGCGCCTGCTCCAGCGCGTTGAGGTCTTCGGGGTTAAAAATGGCGGGCAGCGCGGCACGGTTCACCGTGCCTTCGGCCGTCATAGCATCCTTGCCAACATTCCTTGTGTCTGGGACTTGCTTGGCAAGTACAACAATTTTCAAACTCATAGTTATTATTTAATGTATTATTCTCAATTACTTTAAACTCTTAGAAATCCCACATGCCACTGTCCTTGAGGAACTGCAACAGGTCTCGGCTGACATTGACATTCAGGTCATGAGGATAGCGCTTGGTAGTGAATATCTCGCAGTAGTTACGGGTGCCGTTTTCTTCGACCATCTTCTTGTTGAAGGGGTCATTGTCGCGCACCTGATGGCTGGCTATCAACTCATTGTCTGTAGGCACATGGTAGGTTTCGCTATGCACTACGGCGTCCTGGCCGAGGCGCTCGCTGAAGCGAGGCTGTTCGGCGGGATGCCCCATGGCGATGGCGATAACGGGCACCACACCCTTGGGACATTGCAGCAGCTCGGCAATCTGGCGCGTGTTGTAGTTGACGGTGCCCAGATAGCAGAAACCGAGTCCCTTGGCCTCGGCAGCCACACAGATGTTCTGTGCGCAAAGCGAAGCGTCGACAAGTGCCGAGACAAACCAGAGAAGGTTGCCATAGGGTTCATCGCACAGATTGATACGGCAGTATTGGTGGTAGCGGGCCACATCGACACAGATGGTGAGCCACAAAGGAGCTGAGGCACACTGTCCGAAATGGAGCTTGCTGAGTTCGCTGCGAAGAGGCTCTTGTGTGGTGGCAATAATGCTGTAGAGCTGCATGTTGCCCGTATTAGAGGCACGGAGGCCGCAGTCCAGAATGGTGGACAGCAGTTCAGGGTCGACGGGGTCGGGGGTGAATTGGCGCACGCTGCGGTGCTGCATCATCACTTCGATAGGGTCTTTACTCATGTTCGGCTGGTCTTGTGATGGTTACATAATCGGATGAACGGGTGACTATGGCCGGCAGACGCTGGCTGTTGTCAGTGGGATTGGAACCGCGCGACAGGCAGAAGCCCGAAGGCATGGTGCCTTCGACAGGTGGTCGGCCCATGCGCATATCGCAATCAACGAGAGTGGTGGTGCCGGCGCGGAGCGTGTCGGTGAGCGGACAACTGCCGCCAGCGGCAGTGTAGCGGGCCTCGTTGAAAAAAATGGTGATGCGCAGCGGCAGGCTGTCGGTGCTGTAGATATCGTAGGGGTAAGGGTTGGTGACGGCGAGGCTGACATGCAACGCGCCGAGACTGTCGGTGCCCTTGGTCGAGGTGAAGATGGGCAGGCGAGCGTCGATGGGCTCGACGGCAGCAATGGTGACCTCACGCAGGGGATGGAAGTCGGGGAAAATGCTATAATAGAAAGGCTTGCCGTTGGGCAAAAGGATCTTGTTCTTCTGCCAATTGGTAAAGTTGCCAACCACCACTTCGCGGCCGGTAAAAGCACGGTCGGAAGTATCGTACTGCCATTGGCTGTGGCGATTGAAATAGTAGGGTGCACAATAGGCCTCGCCGCCGGTATAGAAGGTGTATTTGGGCGGCGCGGTGTAGGTGTGCATAAACTGCACTGGACGTCCGTCGGCTACCTGGGCGATGGCGGTATAGATGTCGCGCTGGCCCCACAGCTCACCCTTGAAGCCGAAGGGGTTGACCACAGCCACCACCCTCACCGCGAGGAAGAGTGCCAAACACACCCACCCCACGACACGTGCATAACGGACGCGACGGGCAGCATGGAAGACGAAGGCCACGACGGGAAAGACCACCGGCAATATCCACTGCGGCTGAACAGAACCACGCAAGGTGGAGACCAGAAAGAAGAGAAGGAAGCCTGCGAAGAGGACAAACAAGGCACGGCGGAAGGGGTCGGTCAACCGACCCGTGCGGATGCCCTTGATAAGGTGCCACAACCACAGGGGATTGAAAACCACGAGGGCAGTAGCCAAATACTCAAGCGTGTAGTTGATGCTGTAACTATCGGCATTACGCCCCACAAGATGATAGCGCAGCGAGACCCAATCGTGCGAGTACTGCCACCAAAGGTGCGGTGCATAGAGCAGCAGGGCCACGGCGGCCGCCAGGTAGAGCTGCCAACGCAGCAACAGCTTGGGATTGGAGAGCACTACCAGAAACACTACCAAAGCACCGTGGTATTTGCTGTAGCCCATCAGGGCCACAGTAAGGCCGAGCAACAGAGCACTGGGCACATTGACATTGGCGCTGAATCGCTTATAGGCCCAAAGGAAGAGCACGGTGGTCATAAGCAACGGCGCGTCGGGCAGGGCCAAAAAGCCGTAGAGTTGCAGCAACGGCTGCGAGAAGCATATCAGCACATAGAGCAACGCGTCGCGTCGCGAGGCATCGGCGGGCTTGATCAGGTGCCAGAAGAGTAAGAGGTAAAGCGGCTGCAGAAGCGTGGAGGCCAGGCGTACACCGAGGGTGCCGGGAAGCCAGGCGGTGAGCCACACGAGCAACGCCACCATGGGTGGATGGTCGTAGTAGCCCCAATCGAGGTGCTTGGAGAAATACCAATAATAAGCCTCGTCGTTGGCGAGGTCCATAAAGGCGGCTTGCAGCAGGTTGAGCGCCCACCACGCCGCCAGCATCAACAGCACCAGCGTGTCGGCCTTCAATGACCGACCGCTGGTGGCCGATGACTTGATATTACCGCTAAAAGTCATTGCATTATAAACGACAAGGGAGCGGTTTTATTATGCAACAGGGCAATTATAGACGAAGCGATTTAGAGTGACACACCACCGTCGACACAGATAACCTGGCCGGTAATATACTCACTGAGGTCGGAGGCCAGGAAGAGCGAGGTGCGGGCGATGTCGAGATCGGTACCGCCACGGCGCAGAGGTATCTCGCTGAGCCACTTGTCATGCGCCTCCTTGGGCATGGCCTGGGTCATAGCCGACTCAATGAGGCCGGGAGCAATGGCGTTGCAGCGGATGCCGCGCGAGCCAAGTTCCTTGGCAAGGCTCTTGGTGAAGCCGATGATACCGGCCTTGGAGGCCGAGTAGTTGCACTGTCCGGCGTTGCCGTTGACACCCACCACCGAGCTGGTGTTGATGATGGAGCCTGAGCGCTGCTTGAGCATCATGGGAGCAAATGCCTTGCAGTAGTTGAACACCGAGCGGAGGTTTACCTCAAGCACAAGATCCCAATCCTTGGGGCTCATACGGAGCAGCAGGGTGTCACGCGTAATACCGGCGTTGTTGACGAGGGCGTCGAGGCGGCCATACTCTTTCTGCACCTGCTCGGCGACGGCGACGGTCTGATCGTAGTCGGCAGCGTTGCTGGCAATGAAGGTGCTCTTGGGACTGTGCTGCTGCAGCTCGGCAAGGAGTTCACGGCTGGCGTCGTTCTCCTGCAAATCGGTGAAGATCACGGTAGCACCGTGCTCGGCAAAGAGCTGGGCAGTGCGTTTGCCGATGCCGCGCGAGGCACCGGTGATGAGGGTTATCTTGTTTTCTAACAGTTTCATTATGCTTTGGGATTATCGATTAATGCAAATGTAAGTTCGCCGGAGCAGCAGACCTTGCCGCCCACGCTGGCTTTGGCGTCAACAAAGAAAATCATGCCACGGCGCGAGGTGATGCGGGCACGTATCTCCATGGTGTCGCCTGGACGTACCGGCTGACGGAAGCGCACATTGTTGATGCCGCTGTAGAGCGGGGTGCGGCCGATAAGTTCGTCGCGCACCAGAATGCACGATGACTGCGCCATGATTTCACACTGTATCACACCGGGAACCACGGGGTTACCGGGGAAGTGTCCCTGCAGGAAGAACTCGTCGCCACGCACATGGTAGTGTGCAATGGCGGTGTCGCCCTCCATAACCACGTCGTCGATGAGCAGCATCGGCTCACGATGCGGCAGGAAGGTCTTGATATCGTCTCTGTTCAATATGTTCATAACATTAAATTTTAAACTCTTACTTTAAACTTTACGTAATGCCACGGTGGCGTTATTGCCTCCGAAGCCGAAGGTGTTGCTGATGGCAATGTCAGCCTGCCACTGACGGGCGGTGTGGGGCGTGTAGTCGAGGTCGCACTCAGGGTCGGGCTGGTCGAGGTGGATGGTCGGCGGAATGACACCATTCTGCAGGGCCAGGGCGCTGATGATAAGTTCGACGGCACCGGTGGCACCGAGCATGTGACCATGCATCGACTTAGTGCTGCTGATCATCACCTTGCGGGCCTCTTCCTCGCCGAGGGCGGCCTTGATGCCTTTAGTCTCGCCCTTGTCGTTGAGGGGTGTACCCGTGCCGTGGGCATTGATATACAGGTGCTCACCGCTCTTGTAGCAAGCTTCTTCGAGCGCCAAGCGCATCGATTCGGCACCGCCACGACACTCGGGATGCGGGGCGGTGTAGTGGTGTGCGTCGCAGGTGTTGCCGTAACCGCAAACCTCAGCATACAGCTTGGCACCGCGTTGTTTAGCAAGTTTCTCACTCTCAAGCACCATGATGCCACAGCCTTCGCCCAGCACGAAACCCTTGCGACGGGCATCGAAAGGCAGCGAGGCGGCCATGGGGTCTTCGGCCTGCGTGAGGGCCTTCATGTTGTTGAAGCCGCCCACAGCCATCTCGCAGATAGCAGCTTCGGTGCCACCGGTGATGACGGCATCGGCACGTCCCTCGTGGATAAGGCGGTAGGCCTCACCCACACTGTGGGTACCTGTGGCGCATGCGGTAACCATCGGAATATTGGGACCCTGGGCATTGTAGGTGATGGCCACATTGCCGCCAGCAATATTGCTGATCATCTCGGGGATGAAGAGCGGCGAGATGCGGCGCAGACCATACTGCAACTTGTTGGCATGCTCGCGCTCAAAGGTCTTGATGCCACCGATACCGCTGCCTACTGCCGTGCCGAAGCGGCGCGGATCGATGTCCTCCCCTACCCTCAGGCCACTGTCCTGCATAGCCTGTGCGGCAGCCGCCAGGGCAAAAAGGGCAAAACGGTCGTTGTGACGTATCATCGTCTTATCGATGCCGAAGGCTTCAGGATTGAACTCCTTAACCTCGGCGGCAATCTTCACGGGCAGGTTCTCACGGTCAATCTGCTGGATGTAATCAATGCCGCAGACGCCGTTGATGAGGCTGTTCCACAACGCCTCGATATTATTTCCAAGTGGAGTAATGCATCCTACTCCGGTGATAAAAACTCTATTCATTGTATTTATTGTTTTCCATTTTGATTAATAACGTACCACGGCGGCGCTGGTGACGAAGCCTGCACCAAACCCGTTGAAAACCATCAGGTCACCACGCTTGATGACGCCCTCGCGTATCTTCTCGTCGAGCAGCACAGGGATGCTGGCCGACGAAGTGTTACCGCGGCGCTCAATGTTGTGGAGGAATCGCTCCTGCGGCAGGTCGAAGTTCTGCTTGATGGCATCGAGGATGCGCATATTGGCCTGATGCAGAATAAAGTGGTCGATGTCACTCAACTGCAGGCCAGCCTTCTCAACCACCTCCCGGATGTCGCGCTGGGCCGATGCCACGGCCATACGGAACACCTCACGCCCTTTGAGCTGCATGGCCTTGTGTGTGTCGATGCCCTCACCCACCTCGAAGGGGGTAGGCTCACACGGCAGACGGTAGTAGATGACATCGGGCATCGGTGTTGATGTGAGCTTGCTGGCCAGCATGTTGTCGCCCTTGCCGAGCACCAGGGCTCCTGCGGCATCACCGAAGAGCACGCAGGTCTCGCGCTGCGTCCAATCCACCATGCGGGTCACCTCCTCGGCACATATATATAATATATGGTTCGCGCGACCCGTCTGGAGGAACGCGTCGCAGATGTCGAGGCCATAGGTGAAACCGGCGCAGGCCGAGTTGAGATCCATCGTGGGGCAGTTGGGCCCCTTGATGCCAAGAATGTGTTGCACAAGAGCTGCCAGCGAGGGAGTTACGTAAACATTGCAAACATTGTGGCAGATAATGAAGTCAATGTCTTCCGGCACCAAGCCGGCCGCCTCGATGGCACGCTGGCCGGCCAAGGCCGCCAACTCCTCAAAGCGCTCGGTAGTAATAATCTGGCGCGACTTGATGCCTGTGCGGGTAGTGATCCATTCGTCGCTCGTGTCGACATACTCCGACAACATATCGTTGGTCACTGTATGTTTCGGCACGGCACTTCCTGTTCCAAGTATTTTCATTCTTTCTGTTTTTATCGGGCATGTGTGTGCTTGTTGTCGCCCGTGTTATCCATAATATTATCTTAATTTTTCTTAAAAAAGCGGTGCAAAGAAACAACAATAATAATTACTGAAAAAGTTAAAATCGGCAAATCATGCAATACGGTTGGTAAAAATGCGTTATTTGGGGTGAAATTACATTATTTTTGGCGAAAAATGACCGAAATATACTTTGACCAAACGCTAAATCTCGACAGTATAAAACGCTTTTTAACGCGTCGGGAATCTGTTTTCCTCTTTTTGGCACTCACGCTTACCTTCACCATTTTGCTTGTCGTTTTCGGGCAACCCACCTCGATGACTGAGTTCACCTCACAACAGACATCACTCTCACCCCTGGGGCAGGTAGCCATAGGTCTTACCGCCGGATTTGTCACATTGAGTTTCAGTCGCATACTGCTCTTCCTGGTGAACCGCGGCCATGAGCTGCAGGCGGCCCCGTGCGGCATCTGGCTGATTGCCGAAATGCTAGTATGCGTATCCGTCACATCATTGGTAATCTGGGCTGTAGGTGGTGGTGGAACCGTACAACTCTCCCCTCTTGTGGGCGACATCGTGCTGGGCTTCGTGGGCATCCTGCTCATCCCCTACGTCATCACCTACCTTATCTACCGCATCCACGAATGTAAGCAAGAGATAACACGCCTGCAGCAAATACTTACAACCCAAGACCTTTCACAGCAGTCGGGCAGCGAGCTGCCCGTCAACTTCCACGACAAGGGCAAGCGCCTGGCCTTCTCGACCAAGCGCAGCAACGTGCTCTACATCGAGGCCGCCGACAACTACGTCAACATCCACTACCTGAACGACGGCAAGGAAGACACCTTTATCCTGCACAACTCACTGAAAGAGATGGAGAAACAATTTGCCGGCACCAGCCTCGTGCGCTGCCATCGCGGCTACATCGTCAACGCCGACAACGTGAAGCTGATGCGCAAGGAAAGCGCAGGACTGATGCTTGAATTGAACCAGAGCGTCAAGGTGATACCCGTATCGAAAAGCTATGCCGAGCCTGTCACCCAATACTTTGCCTACAAAACGGCCATGCCGCTCCCCGAGAAATAAACCCCTACACTCATGGAAATCAGACTTACCTATCAGGAAATCAGCGACCTGATTGAGAAAAAAGCCGGCCGTGCGCTGCCCGTCGTCTACGGCGGCCCGCACACGGTGCGCATCTCCTACGACGTCAACGTGCTCTTCAAGACCGCCAGCGTGGGTCTCGACCTCACGGTGGACCGCATCGAGGGGCGCGACATCTTCCTCTCCTACAATGGCGGTGCCGGCATCGACTTCATGGTGCGCCAGGCCATCGGCATGGCCAAAAACCGCCCCGGCGGCGAACTCATCGAGCCCCTCGAAGGCAACCGCATCCTGCTGGCCCTGAGCAAGAACGCGCAAGCGGGGAGCCTGTTCGACCACATTGAACTGCAGGACATACGCTTCGACGAGCACTACGCCATCATCGAATTCCAGCCCAAAGGCATCTAATCAAGCATTGTGGTACTTCTCGTGCCGCAAGATAGTGTGGGCACGGTAGAGCTGCTCCACGAAAAAGAGGCGCACCATCTGGTGGTTGAACGTCATCTTCGAGAGCGACATACGCTGAGGCACAGCATCATATACTTCTTTGGAAAAACCGAAGGCACCGCCTATGACAAAGGCCAGGGTGCGTGTGCCGGCGTTCATCCAGCGCTGCAGGGCGTCGGCGAACTCGACCGAGCCGTATTCGCGCCCGTGCTCGTCGAGCAACACCGCCTGGTCAACCTTCTCCAACTGTTTCAATATCAGCTTCCCTTCCTGCTCCTTCACCTCCTCGGGGCTGGCCTTGCCTATGTTCTTCAAGGCCGGCACGACCACCATCTCGAAGGGGCAGTAGTGCTTCAGGCGGGCCATATACTCGTCAATACCCGTCTGCAGGTAGGGCACATCGGTCTTGGAGACAACTATCAGCTTGATGTTCATAGGCTTGACTAACGTCTAACAAACCTGGCGAGCAATGGGTTGGCAAAGCGCGACACCTCGAAATAAGGCACCTGACAGGCACCGAAGGAACGGTAGAAATGCTCGATGCCATTGTCCATGCTGCCCTCGAAATCGAAAGCCTGCGTGCGCCCGTGGAGTTCCTCGAGGAGGGTCCACACCAGCAGGGTCATGCTGTTGCGCAAGGCGTCGGGCCGCATGGCGGAGAGGAGGGCGTAGGCGCAACGGTCGTCGTAGGCCACAAAACGCGCCGCAACCAACTGACCGTCAGCGTTGCGCAGGCCATAGATCAAGGCTTGGTTGCGAGCCATCGAAGTGGTGACAACGCGCATCAGGAAGTCGCGCGACAGGAGGTCGCTGCCCGAGCGGCGCTCCCAATAGTCGTTATGGAGGGTCACAAACTCCTCGGCACCCACCTGACGGTCAAGCGCGTAGGCCTCACGCACGGAGGCCAGCTGACGCTTGCGACCACGGTCGGCCAGGATGGCCAGCGTCTCGGGGTCGGGCAGCGGGTCGAAGCGGTAGGTATAGCGGGTAGTCTGCTGGTAACCATGCCAATAGAAAGGCAGCCAATCGGTTACCGCAGGCGAGAAGCGTTGCAGGTAGACGCTGAGGTGCAGCCTATCGAGCTGCGACAGCAAGTCCTCGGCCACATGGTGCTCAAACTCCACGGGATCGCCCGTGCGTGGATGGTGATGAAACCAGGGGCCATTGTATTGAGTGAGTTGCGGCTGCAACACATAGTACATGCCAAACTTGGAGCCAAAGAGGAAAGGCAACGCACCGTCGATGAAACCGTTGGCCTGCGTGGAGAGCAGCACGTCCCACTGCTTGCCGTGGCAGACGGTCTCCATCCACCAATACTGCTGAAACAGAGGGATATTGGAACCCTCCGACTCGCAGAGTAGGCGGTAGCGTTCCTTGTTGGTCACTGTATCTTGATGCTGACGCGGTTATTGAGGATACGGCCCTCGCGGGTGCTGTTGTCGCCGATGGGGTCGGCGTCACCCTTGGCCTCCACTTCGATGCGGCTCTCATCGATGCCACGCTGCATGAGGGCCTTCTTCACCTCCATGGCGCGCTGGCGCGACAGCCCCTTACAGTAGGCCTCGGTGCCCTGATTGTCAGCATATCCGCTGATGAGCACCCCCTTGGCTTCGTTGTCCTTGAGGTAGGCCGCCACGGTGTCGAGGTGGCTCTGCCACGACTCGAGGATGGTGGCATCGTTGGGGAAGAAGCGGATGTCCTCGAAGGTGCGGCTCACGGTGTCGGGCGAGAAAATGGGTTTCTTCTTGGTGCCGAAATACATCAGCAGACCCACATGTATCACAGGCTCAGTGGTCTGCTCGTTGTAGTAGTAGGCGCCCTTGAAGTAGCGGTAGTCCACCTCGGCCACCTGATACTGCACCTTGTTGCGCATCTCCTTCTTCACCTTCCAGGCATCGAAGTCGTCGAGCGACTGTTTGGCCTCGGTCTTGGCCTCGGCCACCAGCCTCTCGCGCTCCTTCGGGTCCTCAATATTGGGGTTGACGGCAAAGATGGCGCACATCACCATCGTGGCGCGCGAGCTCTTTTCCAGATAGTTGACCACCGGCTTGAAGCAGCCCCACTGCGGGTTGCGGTTGCCCACAAGCCCCAGCATCTGGGTGTAGTCGTAGGGGCTGTAATAGATGGCTGTATTCTTGGTGCTGAGGTTGGTGAACTGCCAGATGGTGTCGTAGTCGGTCTGGCGCACCTTCTGACGGCCCTCGATAAAGGGCGAGGCCGTCTTCTTGCCGCTCTTGGGCTTGGCCTGGGCCATCAGGTCGGCGCTGCCGCCAAGGAGCAGGGCGAGGGTGAGGAGTGCGAATATACGTTTCATGATGCGGTGTTTATTCTTTTTGTGCTTTTACAACGTGTTTTCTTGCATTTTATTGCGCCTCGGTGTCGCGCAGGGTACCCTCCTCGCACATCACCACGCGCGAGGGGAAACGGTCGATCATCATAAAGTCATGGGTCGAGATAAGCATCGTAGTGCCCGTCTGACGGCCCACATCCACAAGCAGTTGCATAATCTCGGCCGAGGTCACGGGGTCGAGGTTGCCCGTAGGCTCGTCGGCCAGGATGAGCTGCGGATTGTTGATCAGCGCACGCGCGATGCCCACGCGCTGCTGCTCGCCTTCGCTCAGGCGGCTGGGCAGGGCCTGCGCCTTGTTGGCGATGCCGACGGCGGCCAACGTCTTCTCAATCTGCTCCTTGCGCTCGGCGGCCTTCTTCCAACCCGTGGCACGCAGCACGAAGTCGAGGTTGGCATAGACACTGCGGTCGTCCAGCAGGCGGAAATTCTGGAACACGATGCCCATGCGGCGGCGCAGCAGGGGCACCTGGCGACGGCGGAGGCCCGCCAGGTCGATGCCGCACACGCGCGCCGTGCCGCCCGACAGCGGATGGTCGGCATACAGGCAGCGCAGCAGCGTGGTCTTCCCCACCCCGCTCTTGCCTATCAGATAGACAAATTCACCAGGCATGATGCGAAGGTCCACCCCTTTCAGCAGCGGCTCCTCATCATGACCAACCTCCACATTTTCAAGCAGTATCACAGGTTCCTGCACAGCAGTGTTCTCGTTGTTTTCCATAGTTCGGACCATACAAATTGCGGTGCAAAGATACGAAAAAAGTTAAAAATTAAAAATTAAAAGTCAAAAAATAATATGTCGTGCACGACATAAATAGGTAATCGGTGGCTGGTAGTCGGTAATCGGTATTGACCCAAAACCGCCCCGAAACCGCCGCTTTACCGGCCACCGGCTACCGGTTACCAACCAACAATCACCTAAAAACCACTGTTTCAGAGCGTAATACCCCACCTTGATGCCGCACCCCCTCCGACTCTGCTCCGACTCATGTCCGACTCAACTCCGACTGAAGTCCGACTGCAGTCGGACAAAACACGGTGTATCTACGATGCATCTACGATTATGTCGTGCACGACATAAATCCATTTTTTGAGGTCTCCCCGCTGCGCGGTAATCCAACAATCCAAAAAGATTTCCAAGATTTATAGATTACGCTGCAGGCGGGAGAAAAGAAAAAGATTTCCAAGATTTACAGGATTTCCGCGCAGCGGGGAGAAAAGAAAACAGGATTTCTGGATTACGCCGCAGGCGGGAGATTGAAAAAAAATTTTCACCCCGCAGGCTAATTTTTTCAAAAAAAGGGGGTATATTATAGTAGAAATTATTAATTTTGCACTTTGAAACGACATTCCCTTCATGGCCCTTAGTGCAGACATAGAACGACTCACTCCCAATGAGTTACTGCTCATGCAGCAACGCTACGAGGCGATGGTGCGCCGTCATACGGGGCTGATACGCCGCGTGTGTGTGCTGCGGTCGGAGGGCAACGAGGAACTCTGCCGTGAGCTGGAGCAGGAGGTGGCGATAGGCTTGTGGCTGCACCTCGACAGCTATGTCCCCGGACGGGCCGAGGCGGCATGGGTCTATTGGAGGGCGCGCAAGGTGGTGTATGACTATTTCCATCGTCGCCTGCCGCCACCCGACCGCCTCAGTCAGGACATCGCCGACACCCTGGCCGAGGAAGCCAGCAGGGGGCGTGAGCAGCTGGAGGAGATTATGGCCTACCTTGCCCCCGACGAGCGACGCCTGCTTGAGCTGCGGCTCGAGGCGGAGAGTGTGGCGGAGATGGCCGCCAAGCTGCAGTGCTCCACCAACGCCGTGTACAAACGGCTGGCACATGTGATAAAGAAAGCACGTAAGATAAACGAAAAACTGAACAGACGATGAAAGAAACAGAGATGGATGAATTGATTGAAACGCTGAGGCGCCAGCAAGCGCTTCGCGACGAGTTGCGGCAGAGCCATCGGCGGCTGCAGTCGGCGGTGACTGACGGTCCGGTGCATGCGGCATGGCAGCACGAGAACCGCCGCTACTATCTCCGTGTTGCCTGCCTGGGGATGCTGCTTGCCGTGGCTGCGGGAGCCTGCACCCCGTCGTCCGACATTGCCCGGCACCGCCATGCCGACGGGACCTCGGCGGACGAGGTGACCGCCTCGGTGGACCAAATAATCGACAAGCTATGAGACGTCGTTGGATAGTCACCGTGCTTGTCCTCCTGCTGTTTACGGCAGTAGGGGTGCTGGTGAAGCGCTGCCCGCGCACGGTGCCCTTCGAGCAGTGCAGCGAATTGTACCAGCACTATGCCGACACGGAGGGCATCGAGGCCTCCTTCATCCAGGGCTACCGCCTCAACGACAGCCTCCGCGTCGACGTCACCCTCCTGCAGGCCACCGACAGCGTCGCCTGGGGCCTGCTGATGGCGGACTTCAAGATAAAAGAACTACCTCCCGAGATACAGCAGATGGTCGACCAACATTCGTCAATAACAATAAAGAAACTATACGAGGACCAAGAGGAAGAACCCTCCACCTATGATGTCGCCGCCATCGCCCGAAAGGAACAAACTATTCTCATCTTCCATTTCGACAGCAACAAGTATAACCGTGACTTTGTAATCCATCAAATACAAGAGATGCAAAAAGAAAACAGAAAGAAATAACATTTAAAACATATACATTATGAAAAAAGCAATCATCATGGCTGCGCTCATCGCAGTAATGGGAACCCTGGCTGTCAGCTGCCACAAAGAGCCTCTTGTTGACCCGAGCGGTGTCGAAACACAGACGGAAAAAGTGTACAACGTAGTTTACTCTGTGGATGGAGTATCGCTCTGTGACACGTTGCACGGACAAGAAGAATGGAACAATTTCATGTTCCGTTTGGTATCTTTGGCCAAGGAGGGGCACCGTGTGACTTTTCGCGACAGAAACGCTTTGGGGGACGGGGTGTCCCCCAAGGAGACGGTCACCTTTACAACCAAAAACGAACAGGAGGTCGTTAATTGGTCCACCAACATGTTCAATCAAGGATACGAGGTGACCATCATTTACAACGAAGAGACGGAAGAGTTCACTTGCATTGCCATTAAATTCACCGGCCCGTCGGAACCCACCTACGACACCCTCCCCAACTCCGAGTGGTGGGAAAGCCATTTCTATCACCAGTTTCAACATGACAGCGTATACATACTGCTGAACATCTCTTGGCAAGACGGATTGTTGAACACCTACACCAATATGTATCAGCATCCTCAGTGTTTTATCAATGACTCTGTCATGTCCTTTGAAATGGTCGGTGATACCCTCTTTTATGACAGCATACCGCGCCCCCTCGGATGGTTGGTCACTTTCACCTCTGACACTACCATGACTTGGAAAGTGAATTCTATTATTAGGCCAGGTTTTACTGCTGGTTATAATATCTTTTACTTTAACAAATCACAGTTATGAAACAGAAACTTTTATTAATCGCAAGTGTTTGTTTTTTCACACTCCTCCACCACCGCTTCGCGGCGGTCCCCAGCCCCACACAAGGCTCTGCCCGAAATGCCACAGGCATTTCGGGCAGAGCCTTGTGTGAAAAGTAGTGACTGAGGAGTGTGTTAAAAGATTTCCAAGATTTACAGGATTTCCGCGCTGCGGGGAGATAGAAAACATAGGATTTATAGATTACGCTACCAAGCGGGAGATTGAAAAAAAAATTTTCACACCGATGTCAACATTTGTCAAAAAATTGCGTTTAATATAGTAGAGGGGCATTTTTTACACACATGACGCAACGGACGCCGGAGACATATCAACGCTA
>JAGCOF010000030.1 GCA_017645585.1 Bacteroidales bacterium | reverse complement strand
TGCATAAGTGAAAAGTGAACAGTAAAAATATGTATAGCGACTTTCTCATTTGTCTTAACTTCTTAACTTCTGTGTTCTTAACTCCTTTAATGTATCACTTTGAAGATAAGTTCCTTCAGCAGTTCGCCGTCGGTGACGTTGCCGCTGTTGCGGACGCCCTTGCTGCGCAGGTCGGTCTCGTAGAGGTAGCCGATGCAGGTGGCCAGCTTGCCCAGCGGGTAGTTGCGTGCCGCCAGCGCGTAGTCTTGCACGAAACTCGGCGCGCACCCCAGCACCTTGGCTGCGTCGCTCTTGTTCTCCAGCTGGTGGTAGAACATGATTTTCAGGAAGTAGCCATACAGCAGCGGCAGCATCATCTGGATGGGGTTCTTCTTGGGGTTGGCGGCGAAGTGGTTGACGATGCGGTTGCACATCACGGGGTCGCGCCGGCCGATGGCCTTCTGCAGCTCGAAGACGTTGTAGTCCTTGCTGATACCTATCTGGTCCTCGACGAGTTGCTCGTTGATGGTGCCGCCCTGCGGCAGCAGGGGATAGAGTTTGCTGAGCTCGTTGGCAATCTTGCCGAGGTCCACGCCGATGTTCTCTGCCATCATGGCGGCGGCTTTGTCGGTGATGCTGTAGCCGTGGGTGCCCACCTCGCGCATGATCCACGAGGGCACCTGGTTGTCGTACACCCTTGGGCTTTCAAAGATGACGCCCACCTTGTCGATGGCCTTGTAGACGGCCGTGCGCTTGTCGAGCTTCTTGTGGCGGTAGCAGAGCACCAGCACGCTCTGGGGCGACGGCTGCTGCAGGTAGGTGGCCAGCAAGTCCCATTCCTTGATGGCGATGTCCTGCGCCTCCTTGACAATCACCAGGTGGACGGGCGACATCATGGGGTAGCGCTTCACGGTGCTGACGACGGTGGCCATATCCACATCGCGTCCGTAGAGCACCGTCTGGTCGAAATCGCGCACCGAGGAGTCGATGACCTTGTTCTCGAAGTAGTCCGAAACGACATCGATATAGTAGTTCTCCTCGCCCGTCAATAGGTATACGGGTTTGAAGTTCCCCTTCTCGAGTTCCCCAATCAATTGTTTCTCAGTCACTGCCATTGCTATCGCCTTGAAATTGTAACCCACAAAAATACGAAGAAAATCCGACGTGCACAAATAAATCTGTTGGATTGTTGGATTACCGCCGCAGGCAGGGTGGCTCTAAAAATGGATTTATGTCGTGCACGACCTATCCACAGCAACACCGCACATGCACCGTGTTTTGTCCGACTGTGGTCGGAGTTCAGTCGGACCACAGTCGGACTTGAGTCGGAGCAGAGTCGGAGGAGGTGGGGTGTCAATAAGCCCCTCGGGGGTGGTATTGTGCTTTGAAATAGTGGTTTTTAGGTGTTTGGTAGTCGGTGGTCGGTAGTCGGTGGACGGTAAAGTGGCGGTTTTGGGGCCGTTTCCAGCCGATACTGACCACCGTCCACCGGCTACCGATTACCTAAATATGTCGTGCACGACCTATTTTTGATTTGTTAAATTAACATATTTTAACTTTATGTTTTTCGGTGTTTGGAAAAATAGTCGTACCTTTGCAAATTAATTTAAATTAACAATAAACTATGCAGGAACCTACCCGATTGTTTGATTTGTTGGCGTGGAGAAAGGAACTCCACCCCGAACGCCCTGTTTTCAAGTTTAAGGAAAACGGTGAATGGAAAGAGCATTTTATTGACGAATATATCGAAAAAGTCAATCTCATCAGCTACGCCCTGATGCACCTCGGAGTGAAGAAGGGCGAGAATATCGGTCTCATCAGCGCCGGCCGCCCGGAATGGAACTATGTGGACTTCGGCGTGCAGCAGACAGGCGCCGTGCTGCTCCCTATCTACCCGACAATCAGCGAGGAAGACTACCAATACATCCTCAACGACGCCGAGGTGCGTCTGCTGGTGGTCGAGACCCCCGCTTTGTATAAGAAAATCAGCAATATCCGCGAGAAGCTGCCGCACTTGGAGAACCTCTGCACCATCGTGCCGATGGAGGGTGTGAAGTCGATGGACGACATCTATGAGATTGGCCGCCGCTATGTGGCCGAGCACCCCGAGGCTTCCGCCAAGCTGCAGGAGATGAAGGATGCGCTCACCATCGACGACGTCTGCACCATGATCTACACCAGCGGCACCACCGGCGTGCCCAAGGGTGCCATGCTGACGCACCGCGGCCTGATCATGAATGTGCAGGAAATCAAGGGCAGCCCGCACCCCTCGTGGACGCGCGCCCTCAGTTGGCTCCCCATGTGCCACATCTACGAGCGCATGATGGGCTACCTCTACCAGTGGCTCTGCTTCACCATCGCCTATGCCGAGAGCATCGCCAAGGTGGGCGACAACTGCAAGGAGATACAGCCGCACATGCTGGCTTGCGTGCCGCGTTTCATCGAGAAGGTCTACGACAAGATTTTCCGCAAGGGCGAGAAACTCACCGGCATAAAGAAGAAAATCTTCGACTGGGCCCTCGACCTGGCCTTCAAGTACGACCTCGACGAGAGCAAGCTCAGCTGCTGGTACAAGCTGCAGAAGAAGATTGCCGACAAGCTGGTGTACAAGGAGATACGCGAGAGCATGGGCGGCCATCTGGGTATGCTCGTCAGCGGTGGCGCCATCATCCAGCCGCGTCTCACGCGCTTCTTCTCCTGTGTGGGCCTCGACCTCTACGAAGGCTATGGCCTCACCGAGTGTTCGCCGCTCATTGCCGTGACCAACAGCAACAAGAAGGGCCGCAGGATTGGCTCGGTGGGTTTCGCCATGCGCGAGATTGAAGTCCGCATCGCTCCCGAGACCAACGAGATACAGTGCCGCGGTGGCAACGTGATGAAGGGCTACTACAACAAGCCCGAGCTCACCGCCGAGGCCATCGACAGCGAAGGCTGGTTCCACACCGGCGACACCGGCTACTTCGACGCCGACGGCTACCTCTTCATCACCGGCCGCACCAAGAGCATGTTCAAGACCTCGATGGGCAAATATATCAACCCCGAGGTCATTGAGGAGAAGATGAAGCAGGCTCCGTTCATTCTCGACATGATGGTGGTTGGCGACGGACAGAAGTTCGCCGCCGCCCTGATAGCCCCCGACTTCGACATGCTGAAGGATTGGTGCAAGCGCCACGGTGTCAGCGCCACCACGCCCGAGGAGATGGTGGCCGACAAGACCGTCATCGCCCGTTACCAGAAGGTGGTCGACAAGTACAACGCCGAGCTGGGTGAGACGGAGCGTGTCAAACGCTTCACCCTGGTGCCCGAGGCTTGGACCGAGGCCAACAAGATGCTCACCCCCACGCAGAAGCTCATCCGCCGCAACGTGGCCGCCGCCTATCAGGAGCAGATAGACAACTTGTTCAAATAATACGCCGTTATGGACGCAAGAAGATGGAAGTCGAACGTCAACAGCATCTTTTGGGCTGTGGTGTTCAACTCGCTCATCGGCATGGTGATGAGCACCGTGACCATCATCACGCTGGTGGCCGCCCTGACGGGTGCCGCCTCGCCGTGGTATATGATTGTGCTGCCGTTGCTGTCGGCCGTGTGCGAGATTGTCATCCTGGTGGGTTTCACCGACCTGGCCAAGATGTTCGCCGGCAACACCGGCAAAGCCTTGCGTCAGGTGCGCACAGGCATCGTCCTTGAGATAATCGCCGACCTGCTGATGCTCATCCCCATTGTGGGCACCATCATCGCCAATATTCTGGGCATCATTTGGGCCTTCATCTATGTGAAGGCTTTCGGCACGTTGCGCGACTCCAAGGAGTTCCCCGCCCGCGACGCTGCCAACCTTATCCGTATAGCCTTCATTATTGCGTTGGTGTCCTATGCGCTCTGCATCATCCCGCTGGTGGGCGCTTTGGGCAGCGGACTCGGCATCCTGGTCGATATACTGATTATCGTGGGCTGGATCAAGTTCAAGACCGCCTCGGTGTCGTCGGCCTCGTCCTACTCCTACCGCGATAGTACTTCGTCTTACTCAAGTTCCCGGGTGGACGACTTCTAAAAAAAAGTGAGGGCCCTGTGGTATCGCAGGGCCCTCTCAATTATTAGTATTTTTCTCTCCACACGAATTTCCCCTGTTTGTTGATGTAGTCGATGGCAAAATCGACGCCGTCGTATTCGGTGGAGATTTCGCGTTCAAGTTTCGACAATCCGCCGGAGAAGTCCCAGGGGGTGACACCCGTCACGGTGAATACTTTTTTTCCTTTCGTGTCGAAGAAACACCATACGTTCTTGCTCTCGTCGAGCCGTACGGCGGCCAACCCTTCCGAGAAGGGCTCGGTGAGGTTGAACTTCTGCGGGGTGATGATGTATTGCCCGCGCTTGTCGATATAGCCGGTAAGGCCGTTGACAGATACTTCGGCAAATCCTTCCGAGAAGGAGTGGGTGAAATCGAATTGGGGTTCGATGGCGAATTGGCCGGTATGGTCGATGAAGCCGGCCTTGTTGTCGATTCTCACCGCCGCCAACCCCTCGGAGAAGTTTTCGGCGCTGCTAAACTGCGGGGCGATGACCATCTGGCCCTTTTGGTTGATGAAGCCATAGTTTTCACCCACCTGCACTTTGGCCAGCCCTTCGCTGAAATTCTCGGTGCGGTCGTACTGGGCGGCAATGGCTATCTGGCCCGTCTTGTCGAGGTAGCCCCACTTGCTGCCGACTTTTACCTGTGCCAATCCTTCCGAGAAGTCCATCACTTTGGTGTACTGCGGCGGGATGACCACAGCGCCGGTTTTATCGACGAAGCCCCATTGGTCGCTATGATATCTGGCGCGGAGGTTGACGGCGGCAAGCCCCTCCTTGAACCAGCGCACCTCGCTCCATTGGGGAGCGACCACCATGTTGCCTTTTTTGTCAATGAAGCCCCATTTGCCGTCGAGCCGCACGGCTGCAAGTCCTTCATGGAAGTTCTCTACCCAGTCGAACCGCGGTTCGATGACCATGCGGCCTGTTGTGTCGACATATCCCCAATGGAAAACGTCGATGGTTACTCTGGCCAGCCCTTCTGAGAAGTCGCGGGCATCGACGAACTGCGGCTTGATAATCATCTTGCCGGTACGGTCAATGTAGCCGTATAGGCCGCCCTCCCTCACGGGGAACAAGGGTCCGTCGGGGTACACCTTCTTGGCGTAGGCCGAGAAGGGCAGGGAGAGTGCCGTGATGGCAAGGAACATTAAGATAATCTTCTTCATTTTTTTGCTTTTTTATTATGATTATTTTTCTTCTCTTTTCTGCTTTTGTGTGTTTTCTGCTGGCTAAACTTGTCGGCCTTGGGCTCGTCTTCGTCAACGAGGTCGAAGTCTATCTGCTTCTTGAGCAGGTCGACGTGGCGGACACGGATGTGGACGGGGTAGCCGAGCTTGTAGCAGCGTCCGTGACGGCGGCCGATGACCTGATAGTTGTCCTCATCGAGCATGTAGTAGTCGTCTCTGAGGCTGCCGATGGGTATCATACCTTCGCACTTGCTGCTTTCGATTTCGGCATAGATGCCCCACTTGCTGACGCCGCTGATAAGGGCGGGGAAGACCTGACCCAGCTTGTCGGCCAGATATTCGGCCTGCTTGTACTTGACGCTGGTGCGCTCGGCGTCGGCAGCCTTCTTCTCCATGATGGAACAATGCTTGCAGTAGTCCTCTAATAGTTCGGAGTTCGGAGTTCGGAGATTGGAGTTCAAATAATGTTCCAGCAGTCGGTGCACCATCAGGTCGGGGTAGCGGCGGATGGGTGAGGTGAAGTGGGTGTAGTAGGGGAAGGCGAGGCCGTAGTGGCCGATGTTCTGGGTGCTGTAGTAGGCCTTGCTCATGGTGCGGATGGCGATGGTGTCGACCATGTGCTCCTCGCCTCGTCCGGCGATGTTCTCGAAAAGGCGGTTGTAGCTCTCGGCGAGGGCCTTGCGACTGGAGGTCTTCATGCTGAAGCCCAGCTTGGCGACGAACTCAACGAAGGTGTTGAGCTTCTCGGGGTTGGGCTCGTCGTGGACGCGGTAGACGAAAGGTCTGTTTGAGTTCGGAGTTTTGAGTTCGGAATTCGGAGTTTTTTTGCGACCGCTCTTGTCTCCAAACTCCACTCTCTGAGCTCCGAACTCGGCCACTTTGCGGTTGGCCAGCAGCATAAACTCCTCGATGAGCCAATTGGCTTCCTTGCTCTCCTTGATGTAGACGCCGATGGGCTTGGCGTTCTCGTCGAGTTGGAACTTCACCTCCTGGGTCTCGAAGTTGATGGCTCCGCTGCGGTAGCGGGCAGCACGGAGTAGGGTGGCTATGCCGTGCAGTTTCAATATGGCTTCACCAACCATCTTTCCACTTTCATCTTTCCACTTGCCGCTTTCAATGATCTCTTGCGCCTCCTCGTAGGCCATGCGGCGGTCGCTGCGGATGACGGTCTTGCCCATCCAGGTATTGAGGACTTTGGCTTTGCTGTCCATCTCCATGACGACGCTGAAGCAGAGCTTTTCCTCGTCCTGCCGCAGCGAGCAGACCTCGTTGCAGAGCTTTTCGGGCAGCATGGGGATGGTGCGGTCAACGAGGTAGACGGAGGTGCCGCGCTCATAGGCCTCGCGGTCGATGGCACTGCCGGGCTTGACGTAATAGGATACGTCGGCAATATGTACGCCGACCTCCACGTGGCCGTTGGGTAGCTCGCGGTAGGAGAGGGCGTCGTCGAAGTCCTTGGCGTCGGCGGGGTCAATGGTGAAGGTGGTGACGTCGCGGAAATCACGCCGGCTGGCTATCTCCTTCTTGGTGGGCTTCTTGATTTTCTTGGCCTCCTCCTCGACCTCGGCGGGGAAGTCGAGCGGGAAGTCATATTCGGCGAGTATGCTCTGCATCTCGACGTTGTTGTCGCCCGGGCGGCCGAGGCGCTTGATGACACGGCCCACGGGGTTGTTCATGCGTTCGGGCCAATCGGTCATCTCCACCAGCACCTTCTCGCCGTTCTCGGCGCCGCCGAGGTCGTCGATGTGGATGAAGATGTCGACCTGCATGGTGCGGCTGTCGCTGACCATGAAGGCGAAGCGCTCCTGTCGCTGGATGACGCCCACGAAGCGGGTCTTGGCGCGCTTGAGTATTTCCACTACCTGACCTTCAGGCTTGTGCATCTTGCGTTGCGGGAACATCAACACCTTGACCGTGTCGCCGTGCAGGGCGTGATGGGTGTTGTTGGGGGCTATTTGGATGTCCTCGCGACCCTCCTCGTCGGGGATCACATAGGCTTTGCCTCCCTGCTTCATGTCGATGATGCCGGTGACGTAGTTGCGCGGCAGCAGGTCATCGTTGATGGACTTGGGATTGATTTTGTACTTCCCCTTGTGGTCGTCTTCCACCAGGTGCTTCTCTTGGGCGAGCTGCTGCATGGTGCGGATGACCTCCTGTCGCTCAGCTTTGCTGTTGGCACCGATACGCGAGGCAATCTGCTTGTGGTTGAAGGCGTCGAAGGGATTGTTGGCAAATACTTTGAGTATTTGTTTTGCTAATTCTTCATTCATGATATTGAAATAACGGCCTCGAAATAAAAATATTTTGCCATATTGTTTTTATTTGTTACTTTTGCAGCCGGTTTGGTCGCCCGACGAGGGCGCCAAGAGGGAAGCCGGTGAGAGTCCGGCGCAGT
This sequence comes from Bacteroidales bacterium, assembly GCA_017645585.1. Taxonomy (GTDB): domain Bacteria; phylum Bacteroidota; class Bacteroidia; order Bacteroidales; family P3; genus Colimorpha. The sequence continues at coordinate 17,212 of JAGCOF010000030.1, read as the reverse complement.
CCCGCTGCTGTAAGCTCAGTAGTTGAAGCCCAGAGAACTAAGTCACTGTACACCGCCATAGGTGCATGGGAAGACGGGGTGGAAACGAGCAAGCCAGAAGACCTGCCAAACCACATAAATCGGTATCGCTTTCGAGGAAAAAGCACTCCGGTGACAGAACGGCTTGTGATGCCTTTTGCCCATTGTTTCTCCCCTCGTTACCGTTGCCGATATTGAGATTGGAAGTATTAACAATTAAAAACAATATCAATATGGTAAAAAAACTACTGACTTTTGCAATGGGACTGATTATTGCCACAGGATTGATGGCACAGTCAGCACCGAAGTCGGTCACTATTAATGAGACCGACATTCAATTCTGGACTGGCACGGGTAGCAACAGCACCGTGGTGGCCATCGGCTGGGACTATGCCAACGCCAGCTACACACCTACCGTTGTGGTGTGGGGTATCCATTGGAGTGGCACAATCTCCCTGCTTGATGCACTTGACACCCTTATGGCTTATGACAGCCGTTTTTCTTATACTATTTCTTCAAGCTCCTTTTTGACGGGAGTATCCTACATTGACCCCGCCGCTGGAGTAAGCTTGACTCCCTCTCAGGGTTGGAACTGCAATAACTACAATGGGGTCTACGGCTCGACCAACCTCAGCACCAGCACATGGTTGCGCATTTCTGAGTCGACTTGCGATAACTACAACTTCACAGGCGTGAATAACCTCATTTACGCCAGCAATCCCAATGGCGGGAGTGCTCTGCCCGACACGGTCGATGCATCGCTTCCTTTCAGCGACATCCTTTATTGGGTAGGCACCGGCAGCGACAGCGCCGAGTTTATTGTCAACTTCGCCAATCCCGACACTGCTTTTGCGTGGGGCTACCTCTTTAATGGCAGCACTACCGCTCAGGCAATGGTCGATGCCATTGCTGCCGCTGACCCGCGTTTCTGGACTGAAGGAACCCCCTCCAATGGCGGTGATATCCACTTTGTGCTTGACAACGGTGACACGCTTGGCCTCTCACCCGTTGACCCCTCGGTGGGCTACAACTTCTGGTGGACCAACCTCAATGGCGTCAGTGCCGGTTCAGGTGCTGCCTCCACGCTCCACAACGGCGATGTCTTCAAGTATGGTGACATCAACTCGGCCACCGGCTGGGATGAGATGTGGGGTTTCTATATGGAAGAGGCCTGGAACACCATACCGACTCCTGTATCAGTGCCAGGCAGCACACCCAGTGAGGTTGATGCCACCATCGCGGCCGAGGATATTCTCTTCTGGGTGGGTGATGGCTCAAACCAGGCTATCTTCGTTGTCAACTGGGCTGATACGGCTCTGGCTTGGGGCTATCGCTTTGCCTCCGACAGTGTGACGCTTCAGACTATGATGGACGACATCGCCGCTGCCGACTCGCGTTTCAGCTATACCGGTACCGGTATGGTTAACGATATCAACTACACCGAGAATGGTACCACCTACGGCATCACCGCCGGCAATTGGTGGAGCCACCTCATCAACGGCTATGAAAGCAATGGCATGGGTCAGTGGTTCCACAACGGCGACTTTAGCCGTTGGGCCGACCCTGCTGCCGGAGTGCTGGTCGACAGCGTCTATATCCCCGCATGGGATTGGACCAGCTATATCTATGCCTATCCTATGACCATCCATCCCGTCAGTATCCCCAATCCCGTCGATGCCACCATCGATGCCAGCGCCATCGAGTATTGGGTTGGTGAAGGATCCAATTCTGCTATCTTGGCCGTCAACTGGGCTGACACCGCTTTGGCTTGGGGCTATCGCTGGAACAACAATGCCACTGTGGCCGACATGATGGCTAATATTGCTGCTGCCGACCCGCGTTTCAGCTACACCATGAATGGTTCTTATCTGGGCGACATCCTCTTTGTTGTGGCTGCAGGCGACACCCTCCGTGGCACCAGCTGGTGGGGCAGCACCAACAACGGTGTGATGGATATGGGAATGGCTCAGACACTTTCTAATGGTAACCTTGAGAAATGGGCCGATGGCTCCACCGGTGTACTTGTTGACAGCGTTTGGGTGGATGCCTATGGTGGCTATTGGGATTACATCTATGTCTACCCCATGACCATCCATGCCGTCACTCAGCCCCTGGGCTATGGTCCCTTCACCGGTATTGTGGGCACTGCGGGCTGTGAGGCTATCGCCGCCAATAGCTCCGCCATCCTGGGCTGGGCCACCGGCTGCACCCTTGAACTCGGTCCGCAGAACATCAGCGTCGAGGGCTCGCCCCTCGTCTCCTATCACACCGCCGAGGATGCCATTGGCCCCTGCAGCATGAATGACAACCTCTCTGTGGTTGCCCTTGGCGACGGTGGTTCGGCTACGCTTACCTTCGCTCACCCCATCAAGAATGGTGAAGGCCCCGACTTTGCCGTCTACGAGAATGCGTTTGATGACTATTTCCTTGAGTTGGCTTTCGTCGAGGTGAGCTCCGACGGCCAGCGCTTTGTGCGCTTCCCCGCCACCAGCCTTACCCAGACCGCCCGCCAGCTGTCCGGCAACGTCGACGCCACCTATATCAACAACCTGGCCGGCAAGTACCGCTCTGGTTACGGTACCCCGTTTGATCTGGCCGAGCTGGCCGACAGTACCGGTATCGATATCAACAACATCACACACGTACGCGTGGTGGATGTGGTCGGCAGCATCAACCCGTTGTATGCCACCTACGATGCCTTCGGTCACATGGTCAACGACCCGTGGCCTACCAATAGCTACAGTTCTGGTTTTGACCTCGACGGTGTGGCTGTGCTGCACAGCACCAGCGAGGGTATCGACGACGTGGCCGATGAGGCGATGAGTGTCTATCCTAACCCCGCTACCGACTACATCACCGTCAGTGGTGCCGAGGGCAAACAGGCTGAGCTGTTCGACCTGACGGGCCGCCGTGTGATGGAGTTCACCGTCAGCGGTGCCAGCTGCACTGTCAGTGTGGCCGCCCTGCCTGCGGGCATCTACATGCTCCGCATCGACGGCGAGGCCATCAAGGTCATCAAGTAGTCCGACCTAACTCCGACTGTTCACCGATTGTTCGACGGCAGTTCTTCAACAGTTCTTCAACAAAAAATCGAAGAACTGTTGAAGAACTGCCGTCGAATTGTTGTCGAAGGGTGGGACTCATTGCGGTCTTTTTAACATATTTTACGATAGGGGTATATACTTTTGATTGACAATTAGCGTTATGTATCCAACCGCGATTGGGCGGAAAAGTTTTTGAATAGTAACTAATAAACGATACAGAACATGAAGAAAATCATCCTGACCATCAGCATGGCAGCCGTGGCCTTGGCCTTCACTGCCTGCAACCAGAAGGAATTGGACAGCCGCCAGGCCAAGATCGACTCGCTGCAAGGCGTAGTGGATTCGAAGGATGCCGAGATTGACGGCTTGTTTGAGATGCTTAACGAGATTGAGGACAACCTGGCGATGATCAACTCGAAGTACACCAGCGTGCAGGAGATGCGCCGCAACTCCACCGAGGGCAATGTCAACCAGAAACAGCAGATTGCCGAACAGATGACCTCCATCGAGGATATGATGGCCGCCAACAAAAAGAAAATCGCACAGTTGAGCTCGCAGGTGAGCGGCCTGAACAAGAAGAACGCCGACTTGCAGGGTTATATTGAGCGCCTCGAGGAGCGTGCCGCCGCCCAGGAGCAGCAGATTAACGACCTGCTGACCGAGCTGGAAAACAGCAAGGTGGTCATCAAAGGCCTCAACAAGAATGTCGATGACCTCTCGGCCTCGAACCAAGAGAAGGACGACTACATCGCCCGTCAGATTGCCGACGCCAACCGCGCCTACTACATTGTGGGCAGCTACAGCGAACTGAAGGAGTCGGGCATCGTCAACAAGACCGGTGGCTTTATCGGCATTGGCCGCAAGCAGGGCACCGTGGCCGACATGAACACCGAACTCTTCAACGAGATTGACCGTACCAAGGTGACCACCATCGCCATCGGCAAGAAGAAAGCCGTCATCATCTCACAGCATCCCGACAATAGCTATGAATTGGTGGCCGACGAGGTGGAGCCGGGTGTCACAGCCTATCTGCGTATCCTCAACCCCACGCAGTTCTGGAAATATACTGACTATCTGGTTGTCTCGACGAAATGAAGCATAACCGGGTCTTGATTGTCTATACCGGTGGTACAATCGGTATGGTGCAGGACGAGAACGGGTCGTTGCATCCTTTTGCTCTTGACCGCATCTACGACGCAGTGCCTCAGTTGCGTGCCTGTAGTTATGGCATCGACTCGGTGATGCTCGACCACATCATCGACTCGTCGAACATGACCCCCGCACTGTGGGTCGACATTGCCAATATTATCGAGCGGGAATACGACCGCTACGACGGCTTCGTGGTGCTGCACGGAACCGACACAATGGCCTATACTGCCTCGGCCTTGAGCTTTATGTTCAAGAACCTGGGCAAGCCTGTGGTGCTCACCGGCAGCCAGCTGCCGTTGGGTATGCTGCGCAGCGACGGACGCGAGAATATTATTTGTGCCCTCGAGATAGCCTCTACACGATTGGTGGCTATCCCCGAGGTGTGTATCTTCTTCGAGAGCCATCTCTACCGTGGCAACCGCAGCACCAAACTCAGTGCGGAGAATTTCGACGCCTTCGAGAGCTACAATTACCCCTCGCTGGCCAAGGCGGGCATCAATATTACCTTCAAGGAACACCTGTTCCGTCCCATGCCTACGGGCAAGATGGAGGTGCGCAAGCAGTTCGATACTCGCGTGGCAGTGCTCAAACTCTTCCCGGGCATCGGCCCCGAGGTGGTGAATTCGGTGCTTCATACGCCTAATCTACAGGGTGTGGTTATCGAGACCTACGGCTCGGGCAATGCTCCCACCGACGAATGGTTTATCTCGGCCCTCGACGACGCTATCCGTCGCGGTATCATCATCCTGAATGTGACGCAGTGCAAGGCGGGCTCCGTCATAATGCGTCAATATGCCGCCAGCTGCGACATGGACCGTATAGGTGTCATCGGTGGCGGCGACATCACCATTGAGGCTGCCGTTACTAAGATGATGTATCTGCTTGGCAGTTTCCCCAACGACAAGCAGCATGTGCGCGACCGCCTGGGTATGTCGCTCAGGGGTGAAATTACAGAGAACTGATATGAAGAAGAGTGGACTTATAGGACTTATAGTGCTTATAGGACTTATAAGTCCTCTCTCTTTGTTTGCCCAGGGTCAGACGGGCAATCTCGGACAGTTTGACCGCCGTCTGCTGCACTATGGCATACAGGTGGGCTACACGCAGTCCAAGTTTGACTTGCACTACAGCGAGGATGCCGAGTTGCGGCAGACCTTGCAAGGCACCACCTCCTACTATGCGCCGGGTTTCCATATTGCTGTGGTGGGCGACATGCGTGTGGGTAGTTGGATTAACTTGAGGCTGCTGCCCGGTGTGACGCTGGTAACACGCGAAATTAGTTATTCTTGGGAGGCCAACTATCTTGCCGCCCATCATTTGGCTGAGCACAGTCGCAACGTGGAGTCGGTCTACGGTGATATCCCGTTGGAACTGAAGTTCCGTTCGGTGCGTTACGGTGACTTCCGCCCGTATGTTACTGCCGGTGTCAGTTACGGTTTCGACTTTGCTTCGCTGCGCAAGAACCGCAACGAGACCAACCAGAGCATCATACGTCTGCAGCCGAGCGACCTGCGCTATACTATGGGTGTGGGCTTTGACGTCTTTCTGCGCTACGTGAAGTTTGCTATTGAGCTGAAGATGAACTTTGGCTTGCTGGACCTCAAGGTGCCCGACCCCGATATTTACATCCGTACCTACGACGACCTTCGCACCCGCACCTTTATGCTTAGCTTCACCTTTGAAGGTTGAAGGCCTCGATGCAGCGGATGCCGTCGAGTGCTGAACTGACGATGCCGCCGGCGTAGCCAGCGCCTTCGCCGCAAGGATACAGACCCTGTAGCTGTGGATGCTGCAGGGTTTCTTTGTTTCTGGGGATGCGTACGGGTGACGAGGTGCGGCTTTCGACAGCCAGCAGCGAGGCCTCCTCAGTGATAAAGCCGTGCATCTTGCGGTCAAAGTCCTTGAAGCCTTGTATCAATGAATCCACAATAAACGGTGGTAGCAGTTCGTGCAGCGGCGCGCTGACAGTCTGCCCCATGTAGCCGGTCTTGTTCAAGCGTGAGGATGGCTTGTGCTGCAGGAAGTCGACCAACCGTTGTGTGGGAGCGCTGATGCTGTCGCCGCCGGCATGGAACATGCGCTGTTCCACCTCCTGCTGGAAGCGTAGCAGGGCGAAAATGTCGTTGTCCTGCACATCGTTCAGGCCTACAGTGACAGCGATGCCGCTGTTGGCGTGTGGTGAGTTGCGGCGCGAATTGCTCATGCCGTTGACCACCTGTTGCCCCTCGGCAGTGGCAGCGGGCACAATAACGCCACCAGGGCACATGCAGAATGAAAACACCCCATGCTCACCCACTTGGGTGGTGAGGCTATAGGCTGCCGACGGCAGGTATCTGCTGTAGCCTTTGCCGTGATATTGTATCTCGTTGATAAGTTCCTGAGGGTGCTCCACGCGTACGCCGAGGGCGAAGGGCTTGGCCTCCAGCAGCCAGCCGTGGGTGTGGAACATGTGGTAGATGTCGCGTGCCGAGTGGCCGGTGGCCAGAATAACGGCTTTGCCCTCAATCGCTTTGCCGTCGGCATCGATGACGCCACAGACGCGGCCGTCCTTGACAATGAGGCCGCTAACGCGTGTATTGAAATAATATTCACCGCCGGCTTCTTCGATGGTGTAGCGCATGTTGGCAATAATACCACTGAGGCGGTCGGTGCCGATGTGGGCGTGAGCGTCGAGCATGATGTCGGGATCGGCGCCGTGGGCCACGAAGGTGCGCAGCACTGCGCCGACGTCTCCCCGCTTGGTGGAGCGGGTATAGAGCTTGCCATCGCTGTAGGTGCCTGCACCGCCTTCGCCGAAACACCAATTGCTGTCGGGATTGACCATCTGCTCGCGGCTGAGCCGGGCGATGTCGTATTTGCGTTCCTCCACGGGCTTGCCGCGCTCCACGATGACGGGCTTGATGCCCAACTCAAGGGCTCTCAGCGCTGCGAAGAGGCCCGCCGGACCGGCGCCAACAATGACCACGCGAGGTGCTGAGGTGGGGAGGGGGGCAATCCTAGGCTCCCGAGGGCAAATGGGTTCAATGGGAATACCTATCTCTATTTCGATATGGTAGACGACATTGCGTCGGCGGCAGTCGAGCGTGCGGCGCACTACACGTAGGTTGCCAAGGTCGGCAGCGGCAATGCCTGTCTGTCTCGCTACGGCCTTCTGCATCAGCTCCGGCACATGGTATTCCTCGGGAGTGAGGTCTATGTTGATTGTTTTCATTGCTTGGGATAAAAACGCAGTGCTTGCCATTTTATTTTGTTTTATTGCACAATATGTTGATATAAATAACGTTTTACACATGATGAACTTTAACCTGAAATCGGACTTTGCGCCTATGGGCGACCAGCCGGAGGCCATCCGCCAGCTGGTGGAGGGTGTCCGTAGTGGCCAACGGGCCCAGGTGTTGCAGGGTGTAACAGGTTCAGGTAAAACATTCACGGTGGCCAATGTCATTGCGGAGTTGAACCGTCCGACGTTGGTCATGAGTCATAATAAGACCCTCGCGGCACAGCTTTATGGCGAGTTTCGACAGTTCTTCCCCAACAATGCGGTGGAATACTTCGTCAGCTACTACGACTACTACCAGCCCGAGGCTTACATTCCCGCCACCAATACCTACATTGAGAAAGATTTGCAAATCAACGACGAGCTGGATAAGTTGAGGCTCAGGGCCTCAAGTGCTTTGCTCAGCGGTCGACGAGATGTGATTGTGGTCAGTTCGGTGAGTTGCATCTATGGTATCGGCAATCCCGATGAGTTCAAGCGAGGCACGGTGACGTTGCGGGTGGGTGACCGGATGCGACGCGACGATATGTTGATGCGCCTGCTTGAGGCACAGTATGTGAGGAATGAAATAGAGTTCACCAACGGGCGTTTCCGTGTGAAAGGCGACACGGTGGATGTTTTTCCGTCGTTTGCCGATTTCTGCTACCGTATCAGCTTCTGGGACGATGAGATAGAACGCCTTGAAAGCTTCGATCCCATTAGTGGCCAGCGGCTGGAGCGCTTTGATGAGGTGGTCATTTATCCCGCCAGCAACTTCCTTACCTCCAAAGAGCACATGGGTGAGGCTCTGTTGCAGATACAGAGGGATATGTATGAGCGGCGTGATTACCTGAACAGCATAGACAAGCACCTCGAGGCCAAGCGTCTGGAGGAACGAGTGAACTACGATGTGGAGATGATTCAGGAGTTGGGATACTGTTCCGGCATAGAGAATTATAGCCGCTATTTCGATGGACGTGCCCCGGGTAGCCGTCCCTTCTGTTTGATCGACTATTTCCCCGACGATTTCCTGTTGGTGGTGGATGAGAGCCATGTTACGGTGCCGCAAATTGGAGCCATGTTCGGTGGCGACCGCAGTCGCAAGACCTCTCTGGTGGAGTATGGTTTCCGTCTGCCTTCGGCCTTGGACAACAGACCTTTGACTTATGATGAGTTCTATAACCTTACTGATCAGACCATCTACATTAGTGCCACGCCGGCCGACTACGAATTGCGTGAGGCCGAGGGCATCGTAGTGGAGCAGGTGATACGCCCCACGGGTTTGCTTGATCCTGTGGTCGAGGTGCGTCCTGCCGTCAGTCAGGTGGACGACCTGCTGGATGAAATTGAGAAGACTGTCGGCAAAGGTGAGCGCGTGCTGGTGACCACCCTTACCAAGCGCATGGCCGAAGAACTGACCACCTATCTTATTAACTTAGGTATCAGGAGTAAATATATTCATAGCGATGTGGATACGCTGGAGCGGGTGGAGATTATGCGCGACCTGCGTATGGGTGTCTTCGATGTGCTTGTGGGTGTCAACCTGTTGCGCGAAGGCTTGGATCTGCCAGAAGTGTCTCTGGTGGCTATCCTTGATGCTGATAAGGAAGGCTTCCTGCGCAGCGACCGTGCACTGATACAGACTATTGGACGTGCGGCGCGCAACGTGCACAGCAAGGCTATATTGTATGGTGACACCATTACGGGCTCGATGCAACGTGCTATTGACCTCACCAACCGCCACCGCGACAAGCAGATAAAGTACAATATGGAGCATGGCATTGTGCCGCGCCAGATTGTGAAGAGCACCGAAGCTATCATGGGCACTACGAGTGTGATTGAGCGTGCTACTGAGGAGCGTGAACTTGGCGGCGGCAAGGCCGAGGTGCAACCATACGAGGTGTATGTGGATACACCGTTGATGGCTGCCGAGGAAGAGTCTTCGTATGGTAAGAAGGTGGATGATAAATTTATGGCGATGACGAAAGAACAGTTGCGCAAGGAGATACGTGAACGTCAGCGCAAGATGCAGTTGGCTGCCAAGGAACTCGACTTCATGGCAGCGGCGGCGTTCCGTGACGAAATCAAAGAATTGCAAACCTTACTTGAAACAGCACGATGAATAAATGGTACAATAAGTTGCAGTATGGCGCTATGTTGCTGATGGCAGCAGCCATGCCGGTTAGTTGGCGTGTCGGATTATATGTAGCTCTATTGCTGGCGATGGTGTCGATAGTGAAAATGATTGCCCAGCGCAAAGTGGGTAATCCGGCGCTTGATTGGAGGTTGCGGATACCGTTTTTTGCGATGCTTGCCTACTGGTTGGTGATAACGATTAGTGTGTTTTACAGTGCTGATTCAATTACGGGCTGGTTGGTGGTGATGCGCAAAGCGGTATTGTTGATATTCCCCTTGTGTTTCCTGCTGACAGATACCTCCTATCTTGATGGTAGGTATTTACGTGCTCTTGGTTACGTACTATTGCTGTCTGTATGTGCTGTGTTTTTGTATTTTTCCGTCAGGGCGGGTGTCAGCATGGCAGAAGGCGCCACATGGGCGCAGGTGACCGGCAGCTGCACTTTTGACCCGCGCCACCATGCCTATACTGCTTTGTATATGGCCATTGCTATTGTCTTTGTGCTCCATGAAATGAATCGCCGTTGGCAGGAAATGAAGGTCTGGTATCAAGTGATTTTGGCTTTGTTGATGGTGGTTTGCATGTTCTACCTGATGATTGTCAATTCGCGTGCCGGCATATTGACGCTGTGGATTATTGTGGTGAGTTACGTAGTATATATGGCGCTGTTCTGCAAACAATGGATGCTTGCCTTGATGGTGACTTTATTGTTTGCAGGAGTACAAGTGGGTGTTAAGACGCTTACGCCCCAAAATGTTAATAGGGTAGAATCATCTGCCTCAGAAATAAGCAGTGGAGAAGATGCTCGAGTGAAGATTTACAAGTCTGCAATACATGTTGCAACTGAAGGGAACCCTGTCGTCGGTTATGGGGCTGGTGACTACTTTCAATCTTTTGCCGACAAAAGTACAGTTGAGAATAATGGTTATGTGGCGAAAAATATCCACAATCAGTATCTTGAAACGTTTCTGTCAGTTGGTATTATTGGTCTCATTCCATTCCTGATATGGCTTTTCTATCCACTTTATTTAGCTTGTCGACGTAAGAGCATGAATCTCTTCCTTCTGCTTATGTTGGAAGGCGTTGTACTATTTAATTTGCTTTTTGAATCCATGTTGGAGCGGCAGATGGGTCTGCTTTTTATAGGCTATCTGCTCTCGGTTATTGTTTTGATATTGAGTTTAGAAGAAAATAAATTTGGCCGAGTGCAGAAAAGTTAGTATTTTTGCACCCTCTTTTTGATAAGGGATTGTCCTATGGTGTAATGGTAGCACACCAGATTTTGGTTCTGTTTGTCTTGGTTCGAGTCCAGGTAGGACAACAAAAAGCCCCGCAAATTTGCGGGGCTTTTTATATTTTTATTCGAAATAATTACGAGTCGTGGGGTTAAAAACCCATCGGTAGATGGTTGTGTAGGCAAAGCGCACGGCTTCCAGGCCTGTGGTGAGGTATTGCGGCCAATCCTCATTGCGATAGGAGGTGCGTTGTTTCTTCTTGGTGGGGACTACATAAACAATGTCGTTCTGCTGCAGGTAGTAGTAGGGCGACTCCAGCACGGTGCGCGAGGTCAGATTGACGGTGTCGATGGTCTCTTTGCCACCGTGCGAGCGTACGACAACCACCTGGTCGCGCTTGCCATCCATTGTTACATCACCGCACAGCGCGATGGCCTCGAAGATGGTCATTCGGTTACCGTCCGCATGTAGCTGTTGCGGATTGACTACCTCGCCAATCACCGTCACACGGAAGTTCATCAGGCTGACGGTGACAATGGGGTCCATCACGTAATGACCCGCTATAAGGCGTTGCTCAATCTCATGCGCCAAACTGTCGGCGGTCTTCTCTGAGGTGGAGATTGTGCCCAGCAGTGGGAATACGATAGAGCCGTCGCTGCCCACCAGATGGCCGCGGGGCTTGAAAGCCTTTGTGTTTGTGTAGGTCTGCATCTGCCTTGTGTAGTCGGTGCGGTTGGTCTCTTCGTTGAAAGGGGCCGCCGACTCGGGAGTCTGGCTGTAGACATAGATGTACAGCACATCGCCGGGGAAGATGGCCGTGGTGTAGTTTGTGGTGATTGGCATCTTCACGTGCCGCGGGGCATTCTCCAGATAGGCATATTTCTGCTGCTGGCAACCAACCAGCAACAGCACCGCTGCCATCAGAATATATGTCTTATTTTTCATTTTTCCATATTTCATTTCTTCACCCAAGGCATGGTGGGCAGTTCTACGCTCTTGAAGGCTGAGAAGAGGCCGCTTGAGGTCGTCTTTTCTTTGCCGTAGATGTCGGCCACCACGTCTTTGTATTTCTCCATCAGAGGGCCGCGACGCAGCTTGAGGGTGGGCGAGAGGAGCCCGTTGGTGGCGTTCCATTCGTCGGTGACCAGGCGGAACTGCTTAATTTGTTCGTGCGGAGCCAAGTTCTTGTTGTACTCATCCAGCACCTTGCGCATCTTGTCCAGCACCTGCGGCAGCGTCACCAGCTCCACATTGTCGCGGTAGTGCAACTTGTACTTCAGCGCCCAATAGTGCAGCGTGTTGAAGTTGGGGCTGATGATGGCGGCGGCCTGCTTTTCGTTCTCACCAATGACCATCACCTGGTCGATGTATTCCGAGCCACGCAGCATGTTCTCAATTAGCTGCGGCGCCACATATTTGCCTGCCGACAGCTTGAAGATGTCCTTCTTGCGGTCGGTAATTTTCAGATAGCGGCCACCCACCAGCTCGCCGATGTCGCCCGTGTGGAACCAGCCGTCCTTGTCTATCACCTGAGCCGTGTATTCGGGGTCTTTGTAGTAGCCCAACATCACATGCGGTCCGCGGGTCAATATCTCGCCGTCGTCGCCGAAGCGCATCTCTACACCCGAAAGGACGGGCCCCACGGTGCCTATCTTCACCATGTGGTGTGCGGGGTCGTTCACGGCAATGACGGGCGATGTCTCACTCAGGCCATAACCTTCATAGATGTTGATGCCTGCGGCGGCAAAGAGCCGCACCATCTTGGGCTGGATCGACGACGAGCCTGTGATGACCGTCAACCGGTGGCCGCCGAACTTCTCGCGCCACTTGCTGTAGACCGCCTTGTCCAGGAACCACTGCGACAGTTGGAAGAAAATATTGGCCTTCTTCAGCAACGTGTAGTCGTAGTGCTGACCGTGACGGAACGCCCAATCGTAGATGCGTTTCCTGATGCCCGTGAAGTCCTTGCCGGCGGCATACAGCTTGTCGTACACCATCTCCAGCACACGCGGCACGGCGCAGAAGCCGTCGCCGTGTATCTCCATCATGTTCTGCTGTATGGTGCCCAGGCTTTCGGCATAGTAAATGCTCACGCCCTTGGTCTGCCAATGGTAGTTCAGGCTGCGCTCATACACGTGGTTCAGCGGCAGGAAACTCAGCACCTTGCATTCGCTGCCCATCGGGTTCACTTTCTCGTGTGCCAGAAAGTTGCTGCACAGGTTGCGGTGGCTCAGCATCACGCCCTTGGGCTGACCTGTGGTGCCGCTGGTATAGATCATGGTGGTCCAATCGTCGGGCTTGATTTCGCGCTTGCGGCGCTCGATCTCTTCCATCCATTTGTCGCGGTTGGCAATACCGGCTTTCAGTATCTCCAGCATGCGGCGCTCGCCCTCGATGTTGGCCAGCGTGAACACCTGGGGTCTTTGTTCCATCTTGTCCAGCGCCGGACGCAGGCGGCCCAGCAGCACCTTGGTGCTGACAAACACCACGTTGGCCTCGCTGTGGTTCAGTATGTGCAGGTAGTTGTCGGCCGACAGGGTGGGGTATATCGGCACATGGATGATGCCGCTCATGGCCAACGCCATGTCGATGAAGTTCCACTCCGGACAGTTGGCGCTCATGGTTACCACGCGATCACCCTCTTTCAGGCCCACCTCACACAGTCCGTAGGCAAGGTAGTGGGCATATTTATAGTAGTCGTGCGACGAGTATTTCACCCACTCGCCGTTCACTTTGCCTGCCAGGATGTCGTCCTTGGGGAAGTTCTCCACCAGATGGTCCAGTAGGTCGAAAGTACGTGTGATTTTTGTCATCTTTTTCGACGTTTTAAAATGCAAAAATACACACTTTTTCGCACATGGCAAAAAAAGTGTGTATTTTTAACTTTTCACCAGCCGCTAATTGCGCACCACCAGCCGTTTCACTCCCGTGTTGTCGGCTGTGATGATGCGCACAAAGTAGGCGCCGGCAGGCAGCGGGCTGATGTCAATGTCGGCGTGTCTGTAGGTGCCTATGGTGCGGCCCGTCATGTCGACAATCTCCACCTGCTGCAGCCCCTCTGCGTCGATGTGAAGCCGCTCGTTGGCCGGATTGGGATAGATGCGGAAGTCGGAGGTCTGTACATTCTTCACCTCCAGGTGTGCGCAGGGCCACACCAGCAGGTCGGTGCCGCCCGTGCTGTAGGCATACTCGGCCTCCACCATCGTCTCGCCGTATTGGTTCTTGACGTAGTAGTTGATATAGCGGTCCGTGCCGCCGCCGCTGTGCCACACCGAGTAGATGTCGTGGTCCGACACATTGATTACCACCGAGTCGCGCTGTCCGCTGCTGAGTCTCGCGGTGCCGAACACATAGCCGTTGGCCGACTCGAGCGACAGGTAGGCGCCGCCCTGCCAGCCACTGCCGTGTGTGCTTTCCATCACCACCGTCAGCGGGCAGAGGTCGTCGCTGTTGTAGTTCACCTGTATCACCCTCACTTCCAGCGTCTCGTTGCCTTGCGTAAAGGTCAGTGTTCCTGTGCGCTCGCCGTTCTCGTTGAGTTCGGCCACGTGGAAGTGCACCCAGCCGGCGCGGCCGAAGGTGGGGTTGTCCACCGTCAGCCACGAGGCGTTGCTGCTGACGCTCCAGGTGGTGTTCACCATCTCGTTGTGGCAGAAGAGCACCGAGTCGGTGGCAGCCTCGCCGTCGAAGTTGTACAGCGTGTCGCTCAGCCGCATGCGGTAGTCGGGCACAGCGCCGAAGAGGGCCGCATTGTTCATGTTGAAGGTATAGGTGCCGTTGCCGCCGGCACCGCCCACTCCGGGGCTGATGGAGTCGACGGGGTAGTAGCCGTCGCCCGTGCCGCTCCAACCGAAGTTGAAGTGCATATACTGCCGGCTGTCGTAGCCGTCGCAGATAAAGCCGTGGCCGCCCTGCGTGGCCGAGCCCGTGTAGAGAATGGGGTGCCCCAGGTCGATTTCGGCAATCAGCATGGTGCGCCATTCATCATTGGTGTAGCCGGGGCCGAAATAGCCGGCATCCTTGTATTTTACCTGCATGTTCTGGCTGTAGCCGAAGTAGTTCTTCAGCGCGTTGTTGATGGTGAAGTATCCATCGATGTCTGCCAAGCCGAGGGCGGCGCTGCCGCCTTGGGCGGCGGTGCCGTAGTTCATCTCAAGGCTCACGCCGCAATGATACATCAGCGTGCCCACCGCCTGGCACTCCTGCGCGCTCGACCAATAGCTCATCTGGTTGGGCATGTGTTCCCAATCGTAGAGGGTGTGGCCGAAGTCGGCGCTTTGCACGCCGTAGGTGGCGTGGGTGTAGCTGTGACTGCCGGCGCCGAAGGCGGGGTAGTTCCAGAACTTCATCAGCTGGGCCTGCGCGGTGGCGGCGCAGCCGGTCACCGTGGTGCCCGGACACAGCATGTTGTAGGGGTAGTCCTGGTCCCATTGTGTGGACAGCAGGGGAGCTACGCTTTTGGTGCCTGCGCTGGCAGGAGCCTCGCCCTTGAGCAGCATCGCCCACGCTTCGGCGTCGGTGGCATAGGGCTGCCCGTCGTTCTCGCCCAGCCATTCAATATGGTCCTGATAGCCTTGCAGCCATTCCTGCAGCTGGATGGGCACCCGCTGCGGGTCCATCGTCGAGGTGGTGGAGTAACCCAGGATGGGGCGCGCCGCGTCGTCGGCCGCCACCAGCACGAAGCCGCCGGCGGGGTGACAGAAGAGGTAGGCGGCGCTGTAGGGCCACTCGGCTGTGCGGTCGGCCAGCAGGCTGGCGTCTTTGCCCTGCAGGGCCTGCGACCAGAAGGTGCGCGCCACCGAGGCCGCCTGCTGCGGCGTTACGGGGGCTGCGACTACCGACAGTTGCCAACCGGCAACTGCCATCAGGATTGCGATAATCTTTTTCATGGCGCCAGGGTCTTTAGAAGTTGATGGTGCCGCGCGTCAGGTGGAACACTATCTCGTCGCCAAGTATGGCGGCGGCTTGGGCGTCGTCCACAATCATGTGGAAGGTGGTGTCCTCGGGATGGTAAATCATCGTGCCTTCGTCGCCCTCCACGGCATCTTCACCCGTCGAGGTGAGTGTCAGCGTGTTGTTGTAGAAGTAGTAGATCACCGGCTCGGTCATGGTTTGGTGCTGGTTGTACCGCGGGGCGATGGGGACTTCCTGGGTGAAGTCGACAAATATCTCGCCGTTCACTTCGTCATTGAAGTCCATTATCTGTTGGGCGTTGATAAGTATCTGTATGCCCTGCTGATAGTATTCTGTCTCGATATTGCACTCCCACGAGGTGCCGGCCAGGCTGATGCCTTCGGGACGCGGCTGCGGTTGGGAATTGCTGTTGTTGTTCGTGTTGTTCTCCTTCTCGCAGCCTGCGAGGGTCATCACTGCCGCCACAAGGAACAGGGCGACGATTTTCTGTACTTTTTTCATGAGAATTGTATTTTTGATGTTATTATTGACATTCATATATAAATAACGCATAGAGGGGGTGAAATCTTACAGCCACCCCCTCTTTTTAACTTATTTTATGATGTTGCACCCGTGTGGAGGGTCGCGTGTGTCAGCGCGTCACCACGAGGCGCTTGGCGGAGGTGCCCATCGGCGTCTGCACGTGGAGGATGTAGGTGCCGGCGGGCCAGCGGCTGACGTCGAGCGTGGCCTGGAGGCCCGAGGCCTCCTGCCGGTACACCTGCTTGCCTGCTGCGTCGTAGGCCGTCAGGCGCTCCATGCCGCACGAGGACACCACCTTCACCCTCTCTGTGGCGGGATTGGGCTGCACCGCCACCAGGCGGTCCACCAACTGCACCTGCTGCACCGCCAGCGAGTCGTCGCCCTCTCCCGTGCCGGTGCCACCTCCTGTGGTATCGGGCTCTAAAATCGGAAACAGAAGATAGTAGGTTTGTTGAAGGTTTATATGGCTCCAATGTGCGTAAGGACCATTATCATCCTCGCCATAGTAACAAAGATAGCGGACAAAGTATGTGTGTTTGTGATGTGTCGTCACCCCCATTCCGATTGGGCGATACTGATAGTAATAGTGTGTACTGTCTTCATCATAATAGTGATGCTTGTTTGGGGGATAATACATACCCACAGCAAAAGAGTCAATTACCGTTATAGCCGAGTCGAAATATAGTTCATACATGGGGGTAATAAAATTGGCGCGTGGGGGAGACAATGTGTCCAAATTGGCATAATAGGCTATCGGGGTGGTATGTGGAATTACCTTTTTCTGAGCCACCCACCTCAAGGAGTCTCCGTCGAGGAGGTACAAACGCAGAAACCGATACGCCTTGTCACAGGAAGTATCGTAGACATAGTTGGGACGATTCATTGTAGATTCGAACACACTGGCTGCCAGGCCGTACACCTTCAAACTGTCGGTGGA
>JAGCOF010000029.1 GCA_017645585.1 Bacteroidales bacterium | reverse complement strand
GGTTGGGAGATATAACACCTACGACGGCACTATCAGCGGCATTAAATATTGGGTTGACGGCCGTGTGGTGGGTCAGAGTGAAGTACAGAACAACCCACAGCAGTGGTATCCGCAGTTGTTAAAGTTCTCACCACACATGGATAGCTTGTTATGCAGCAGATACTTGGTGCAGGAGAGTAATATGTCGTATGAAAATGATAACCTCTATTTAAAATTAGACCTCGAAGGAAAACCATATGTAATAGGAGTGTTAAGTCCTTCTGAAGAAAACAGTAATAACATTTTGATAATAGATTCTAACCAAAATGTTGTTTTGCCTTTTTTCACAGCTAATACATGGAGAGCCTATATACTAAAATTAAACTCTCTATTAAATGTGGTTCAACTTATCACGTTGGAGGATAGTGCTATTCGTTTAGATATGCCTATTGCTAACACTTTGTTTCAAGATATTACGTTTGATTTTGATAGTGCATATCTTATTATTAATGCAAGTGCAGGGATTGGTAGTACATTTGATACCATCAATATGTACTCTATACTAAGTTGTCAAAACATACCATTGACAGACCTTCGTAATGATGCATTTGTTATGGTTTTTAAACTACAGGGTGACACTGCTGCTTTCTATTCGTATGGGAGAGTTTTAGCTAAATACGGTTCAACTTCTATTTCACCTCAGGTTCATGGGACAATCTATTGCGTAAAGAATCGTATTTTTATGCAATCAAGCAATATGGGGGGGATAAGGTTTCCCGGGCATAACTATGTTTTTAGTAATGTAGGGGATTGGGGGCTTGGCTTGAATGTGTTTGATTACATGGGAAATGTAATTGAAGGGATATATTATGCGGCAATATCGCCTAATAATGAACCTGGGCCTATCTTTTTGCAGGATAGTGTGCTCTACTTGACTAATTATTTAACTTCTGATGCCACTTTTGGCGATATCCATGTGCCGGCGCAAGGCTATAACGCCTGTGTGGCCAAGTATGTGGATACGGCGTTTATGACGCCCTACGTCTATACGGGCGACACGGGCAACGTGCGCATCGTGGTGGCCGAGGGAGGCACCTGGGTGAGCTACCCCAACCCCTTCCGCCAGCGCGTCACTATCGAGAGCGACGGGCAGGCGGTGCGCACGGCGTGGCTGACCGACCTCACGGGGCGCCGCGAGGAGGTGCGCCTGCAGGCGGCGGGCCCGGGACGCTATGTGCTCGACCTCACGGGCCGCCCCCAGGCGACCTACCTGCTCACCCTCGTCACCGCCGACGGCCAGGAGCGCACCCTCCGCCTGCTGAAGCAGCAGGACATGTTTGGCGAGTAGCTCTGTTTTATCCTCCCCGCCTGCGGCGGTAATCCAACAATCCAAAAGATTTACAAGATTTATAGATTACGCCGCGGGCGGGAGATATAAAACCGGCAGGAGATAAAAAATATTTGCATCTTTCGGAGATTGTCCGTATATTTGCACCAATAAAACTTATTGCAAACAACAAAATAGTCACTCATTATGAAACGTTTAGGACTTCTTCTCATGTGCGTCGCCACGCTGGCGATGACTTCGTGCGGCTCGCTCGCGGGCTCGAGCAACAGCAACGCCGCCGCCCAGATGTCGGGCCAAACCTGCGGTGTGGCCGTCCAGCAGCTCTACAGCTCCTACAAGGCCACCGGCAAGGTGGACCTGACCAACGCCACCAACCTCAGCAACGCCCTCATCGTGGCCACCGCCTGCACCAACCTCAGAGCCAACAAGGACGACAAGAACTACCGCACGGCCTTCACTAACGGCCTCATCCTCTCGTCGGCCGGCCTCATCACCACCGCCAACGCCACCGCCTTTGTGGATCAAATGCTCAACACGGCAGGCCTAACAAACGTGAACTCACAGAACATCGCCCAGACGGCCGCCACCGCTGCCGCCATCGTGACGCTCTTTAATGCACTGAAATAGATGAACCAGGAAGCATTGAACAATATGAAAGCGCGGCGCAGTTGCCGCGCTTTTACTTCGCAGATGCCACCGCGCGAGCTGGTAGCCACCGTCTGCGAGGCGGGTACCTATGCCCCCACGGGACGCGGCAAGCAGAGCCCCATTATCCTGGCCGTCACCAACAAGGCGTTGCGCGACCGCCTGTCGCGCATGAACGCCGCCATCATGGGCACCGAGGGTGACCCCTTCTACGGTGCGCCGGTGGTGCTGGTGGTGCTGGCCGACCGCACAGCGTCGACGGCACAGTATGACGGCTGCAGCGTGATGTGCCAGCTGGTCAATGCCGCCCATGCTGTAGGCCTGGCTTCGTGCTGGATACACCGTGCCAAAGAAGAGTTCGACAGCGAGGAAGGCAAAGCCATCCTGCGCGAGTTGGGCATCGAGGGCGACTACGTGGGCGTAGGCCACTGCATCCTCGGCTACGCAGCCAAAGAGCTCGCCCCTGCCCCGCCCCGCAAGGCGGATTATATCCGCTGGGTGGAGGATTGAGGGGTTGATACATTGATAGGTTGATAAGTTGATAGGTTTGGGCGTCCCCCCCTATCAACTTATCAACCTATCAACATTTTTACTTTACGCCATATTGTGGAAGACGTTGACCACGTCGTCGTCGTTTTCCAGACGCTCCAACAGGCCGTTGACGTCCTCCTGCTCCTCGTCGGAAAGCTCGCGCACGGTGAGAGGGATACGCTCGAACTTGAAGCTCTTTATCTCAAGCCCCTTGTCCTCCAAGAACTTGGAGATGGGACCGTAGTTGGCGAAGTCGGCATAGATAAGTATCTCGTCCTCGTCGCGGAACACCTCGTCGATGTCGCAGTCGATGAGTTCGAGCTCCAGCTCGTCCATATCGATACCGTCCTGCCAGGCGACGACGAATGAGCACTTGCGCTCGAAGAGGAAGTCGTTCATGCCCATGGTGCCCAGCTCGCCCTTGCCACGCACGAAGGCGGCGCGGAGGTTGGCGACGGTGCGCGTGGGGTTGTCGGTGGCGGTCTCCACCACGATGGCGACGCCGTGAGGACCTTTGCCGTCGTAGACGACCTCCTTGTAGGCCGACTTGTCTTTCTCGGTGGCACGCTTGATGGCGCGCTCGACGTTCTCCTTGGGCATCGACTCGCTCTTGGCCGTCTGCATCAGCAGGCGCAGGCGCAGGTTGCTCGAAGGATCGGGACCGCCGGCGAGGACGGCCAATTCGATTTCCTTACCAATCTTGGTGAAGGTGCGGGCCATGTGGCCCCAACGTTTCAGTTTTCTTGCTTTGCGATATTCAAACGCTCTTCCCATACTTAGAATTGAGATTTGAGAATTGAGAATTGAGAATTCCTAATTCTGTTTGTTTATTTTTTTCTTATTTGTCTTAATTGATGCCGTCAAGATCGAAATAATCTCATCAATATCGGTATTGATTGATTTGTATTCCGACTCATTGATAAATTGAGTCCTAAATAACAGTTCTATCCAGAATTGAGTTTCGTCGGCTTCTTTTAATGCAATATTGAGCTTGTTAATAAAATCTGATGTGCTTTGGGCATTGCGGCTTTCCCTAATATTGGCACCGACACTGGTACCACTTCGGTAAACCTGTTTGCTCATAATAAACTCGCCCTTTTCTTGAGAAAGATATTTATACAGATTTACACACCTTACGGCAAAATCCATACTTTTTTCTCCCAAGACATTGTTTTTCTCTAACATAATTCTCAATTTTCAACTCTCAATTTTCAATTTCAGATATTCCGTGCATGCTTCGAAGGTGAGGAACGTATGATCCTCGGGGACAACGCCGGGAATGACCTTGTGGGTCTTCAGCATGTACATCGGCTGCGGCTGGATGATGGTCATCAGCACCTGTGCGCCACGGGCCTGAAGGTCCTTGATGGCTTCTTCCATGGCGTAGAGGCCGCTCTGATCCATGAAGGAGACCAGGCGCATGCGGATGATGACAACCTTGGCGTCGGCAGGCACATCGTTCATCACCTCCTTGAACTTGTTGATGGTGCCGAAGAAGATGGGACCGTTGAGACGCTGGATGTAAATCTTGTGGGCCACGGTGTCGGGCATGCCACCCTCGTCGGCCCAGGGGCTTTCCTTGTCGAAGTTGGTCATCTCCTGGCTGCTGTAGCCGCCCTCGACAAGGTCGGAGGCACGCTTCATGAAGAGCACACAGGCGATTACCATACCGATGCCTACGGCGGTGAGGAGGTCGACAAAGACGGTGACGAGGAAGACCACGATGAGCACCACAGCATCGGCGCGCGGTATCTTGGGCAGGTCCTTGAAGCCACGGAAGTCGATGATGCCCCAACCCACAGTAATCAAGATACCGGCAAGAACTGACAGGGGCACGTATTTCACCACCGAACCGAGGCCGAGCATGATGGCCAGCAGCAGCAGCGCATGCACCATGCCGCTAAGCTGTGTGCGGCCACCGCTCTTGACATTGACCACCGTACGCATGGTGGCACCGGCTCCCGGAAGGCCACAGAAGAGACCCGCGATGGCATTGCCTATACCCTGCCCTATGAGCTCACGGTTGCTGTTGTGCTTGGTCTTGGTGATATTGTCGGCCACCACAGAGGTGAGCAGCGTGTCGATGGAACCGAGGCCGGCGAGCGTGAGGCCCGGGATAAGAGCCGCCACGATGATGTCGCTCCAAGGCAAACCGGCAAGGCTCACTTTGTCGTTGGCGAAGAACGGCATGGGCAATCCCGACGGTATCTCGCCGATGGTGGGCACACCTTCCATGTTGATAAACAAGGAGACGACGGTCATCACGATAAGGGCCACAAGTGTGGAAGGCACCTTCTTGGTGACGAGCGGGAAAAGGTAGATGATGGCCACCGTGCCCAAGCCCAGCAGGAGGGCGGTGAGAGAGGTGGCACCCACGGCGGCGGGAAGACCTGCCAGCAAATCAATCATCGAGCCACCTTTGCTCTGTCCCAGCAAGGGGTAGAGCTGCTGCAGGATGATGATGACGCCGATGCCGCTCATGAAACCCGAGAGGACCGGATACGGGATGTAGCGCACATACTTGCCTATCTTGATGAGGCCGAAGAGTATCTGGAACAAGCCGCAGAAGATGGCTGCCATCGCCATAGAGACAAGCACCGTGGAAAGGCTGCCGCCCGGAGCCGTAAAGGCGCCGGTGACGAGGGTGGCGGTGATGACCGTCATAGGTCCCGTAGGACCCGATATCTGGCTGTGTGTGCCGCCGAAAAGGGCCGCAAAGAAGCCCAACAGTGTGGCACCTACCAAACCGGCGTATGCACCAATGGGAGCACCTTCGGCACCCATGCCGCTGAAAGCCTGTATACCGAAGGCCAGAGCCAACGGCAAAGCAACGATACCGGCGGTGACGCCGCCGAAGATATCGCCTTTCAAGTTGTTGAATTTTATCATGATTGTTTTCGTTGTTGTTTAGTCAAATAACCAATATACGGCGCTGACACTGAGGATGCCGAGTCCTGCACCCGCCAGCACGTCGCCCACCCAATGGCGGTTGTTGTAGATGCGCATGGCGCCCACAAGGGTAGCCACAGTGTAACCCGCCACCGCCATCCAAGGGTATTCCTCGCCGTATTCGCGGCGCAGTATCTCGGCGGCAGCAGTGGCGCTGAAAGTGTGACCCGACGGGAAGCTGGTGGGGGCGTTGTTGTCGGGACGCGGCACCCCGAAGCCGAATTTGCCAGCCTCGAGCAAGGCCACTCCCAACAGGTAGGAACCACCTTCGAGCAACGCCAGCTTCTTGAACTCATGACGGCTCTTAAGGCCACAAAGGTTGAGTGCCACAGGAGTGGCCGGCATCACATATTCAAGATAGTCGTCGAAGTGCAGCTTGGAGTGTCCGTCTGCCTGCACAGCGTCGCGCAGATCTACCGCCCAACTTTTCATCTCGGGCGTGAAGGTTAACAGGGCGCCGCCGGCCAGCAGAGTGGTTCCTGCGGCGGGTGCCCAGATGCCTGAACAAGTGCTGGCCACGGTGGTGTCTTGCTGAGCCCTGAGAGGCAACAGCAACACGATGAACACTATGAACGGCAGCCCCTTCATACAAGCACAAGCACTCCGTTTTTAAGCACCGGCACCACAGGGCAGGTGTCTGTCTGAAATGCGAAACGCACGTCCTCAGCAGCACCAAGACGACGCAAGCGGTGCACATGCGAAGCCTGCTCGCAATAGCCGTAGGGGTCGCT
Source organism: Bacteroidales bacterium (assembly GCA_017645585.1). Taxonomy (GTDB): domain Bacteria; phylum Bacteroidota; class Bacteroidia; order Bacteroidales; family P3; genus Colimorpha. The sequence goes on along the minus strand of JAGCOF010000029.1, from coordinate 16,823 downwards.
CTTTGCCTGTTGCCACAAGGTCAGCGCCATGTGAGCCGCATCGCCCCACAACTCGGCCTTGTCGGCAAGCTGTTCGATGATGGCGCCAGCCACCAAAGTATCTTCTATACAGAAATCGCTCTTCCAGCCACTGCACAGCAGCACAGTGTCTCTATTCTCGCTGAGGAGCCTGTCGGCAAGTGCAACGAGGTTGGCAAAGGAACCGCAGAGCGTCAGGTCGGCATCGGCAGCACGTAGGATGGTGACGGTGCCATTGGTGGTGCTATAGGCCAATTTAACGCCAGACAAGTCGTGTCTGAGGTATTCTGTCGGCGAGTTGCCATACTCAGCATCCCCCACCTTGCTCCCATTGCGCTCGGCCGCCAACAGATAGCCCTTCTGCCTGTATTGCGACAACGTTTCGAGGCTGTCGAGCGGCACCACCTCGCGACATCCAGCTTGAAAAGCGGCACAGACGGCGGTGGTGGCACGCAGCACATCAATGGCCACCGTGGCATGTGACTGCAGCAATGTACGATAAGGATAGAGCGCCGGTGTAAGGGATACCTCTATTTTCATTCTCCTTTAAGTATCTCCACGCCCCCGTTGGGATTGATGTTGAGGTTGATGTAATCGGGATGCGACACAATGTAACGCTCGATCGAATAACCACGACTGCGCTTACCGGAGGGCAGGTCCTTGAGGATGTATTGGTTGAGAATCTCTACCAGACGGCAACGTTGCGCCGTCTCAAGGTCGCAGCCGTATTTCTCGGCAAAGTCGAGGTCTTCTCCCAACGGCTTGGGGTTGCCCTTGAGGTCGGTGGGGAGCTGTTTGGAGGCACGCACATAAACATGCATGATTTCGGAACCCGTCTGCGTGGAGCGCAGGGTGTATTCCACCTCGGAAGACCATGAACTGCTGGTATTCTCCCACTTGTGGATCGTAATAAACAGAATGGCGTCGATGCTGAGATTGGTGTGGTAGTCTTGTATGTTCTCTGTGCGCAACTGATTGCCTGTGCGGCTCTCGGTGGCAGCCAGCTGGGCAGAAGCCAACGGGCCGAGCACATAGTAACCATTGTAGACGAGCGGGTCGGAAGCGGTGAGATACAGCTGCTTGGCGGCAATGTTGAGCGAGGCGTTATAAATCGAATCGTCGGCGGTGCGCATGGGCTGACGCTCCGAGCGGTCGTTGATGGGCGCAATGTAGATGACAGCCGGATTTTCTTGATACAATTCGCTGTACTGCGTCAGTTTCTTTTGCCCTTTGCATCCTGTCAATAGCACCAGGGGCAATAGCAACAACAGATATCTATTTCTCATTGGACTCCTCCCCTTTCTTTTGTTTTGCCTCTTCGGCTTGTTTTTTACGCTGGGCCTCCTTCTCGGCCGCCTGTTGCTTGCGTTGGGCCTCCTTCTCGGCCGCCTGTTGCTTGCGCTGGGCCTCCTTCTCGGCTGCCTGCTGCTTACGTTCCTTCTGTTTTTGCTTCTCCAACTTCTTCTTCTCCTTTTCGGCCTTCTTCTTGGCTTTGGCCTTCTGCTTCTTGGCCTTTTCCTTATCCACCTTCGCCTGCTTGCGGGCGTCAATCTTTGCTTGCTTGGCGGCAGCAACGGAATCAATCTTGGCTTGTTTCAGACGGGCCTCTTCCTCCTGCTGAGCCACCAACATCTCGCGCTTCTGGTTGGCGGTGAAACGTATGGGCATCTCGACCGAGTCGGTCGGTGTCTGTTTGCTTATCCACTCGGTATCGGTGCTGTCGATAATGGAAGCCACATTGGGGAACGGACGGAGCGCCGAGAGGCTGTCGTAGGCCCAACGCGCCAATTCGACACGGTTGGCAGTGTCGCCGATAACGGCAAAGTCGTCACCCATCAACTCAGGCATCAGCTGCTGCTTGATGCGGGTAACAATACCGCGACTTTCGGGGAAGGTCTTCATCTCGGCGTTGAGCATGCGGCAGGCGGCTTCGCGATGACCCATCAGCGCAAGAGTGACACCATAGTCGGCATAGAGGCCTGGATGGAGCGTATCCTCCTTCACGGCGGCATTGATGGCGTCAGCATAGGCGGAAGCCAGATTGTACAACTCACCGTAGGTGGCATTGGTGTGATAGGACAACACCTCCTCGCTCGGTATCCCCTTGTATTGGCCAGAGCAGGAAGTAAACAGGAAATAAAAACCAAAAACCAAAAGGCCTAAGCGCAATGCAAGTCTTTCGTTTGTATGTCCGTTGTGTTTCATCTTTCAGTTTTTAGTTTCACCTTTCAGTTAAAAAAAATAGCAAAGGTCTGTAAGCCGGGTTCTGTCGTGTTCTATCATCAATCTGGGGCCGCCGTCACCGACGGTCTCTATCGACCTACCCCCCGACAACGGGCGAGCCTGCCCTTAACTGCCGGTATACTTGGTCTTTCAGCCCATGAGGCTTGCCATCACGCCTGTCACCAGGTCGCGTCGTGGGCTCTTACCCCGCGTTTTCACCCTTGCTTTATGCAGCATAAAGCGGTTTGTTTTCTGTGGCGCTCTCTGTCACTTTCCCTCAACGGTTTCCCATTCAGGAACGTGCCTTCCCGTTAGGAAGCATGGCGGCTCGTGCTGCCCGGACTTTCCTCCCTACATTGCTGTCTGGCGATAGAATGACCGTTTGCTATTTCTGGATGCAAAATTACAACTTTTTTTTTAAACAAATATAATAAATAGTGGGTTACGCATCCGACAGGATGCGTAACCCACTATTTTCTAATACCTAACGGCAGTGTATATTTATCAGCGGATGACGGTGACGGTGCCCTTTTCTTGACGCAGCACACCGTCCGAATCGCGGAATTTGGCCACCCACACATAGGTGCCCTGCGAGAGGGGCGATCCACCCATGGTGGCGTCCCAAGCCTCGTTGATGTCATCGGTGGCAAATACCTGACGGCCGCCACGATTGAAGATAATGAGGTGGAAGTTGCTAACCTCAGACGTGGCGGTCACTTTGAACAGACGGTTGCGTTCGTCATCGGCAGCAGGGGCAATGGCATTGGGTGCCCACAAGATGTTGTCGTAGTGCTGAGTCTCCTGGGTCGGCGTTCCGCCCTTCTCAGCCACAGGCGTCTCCTCCTCCTGCACTCTCTTCTCCTCGACAGCAATCGGCTTCTCTTCCGCCACCTGCACCGGCTTCTCGGTCACCGTGGGTTTCGTCTCTTCCACCACAGGGACGCCAAAATCACAATCATACACCAACACTTCTTCCCTCTCGGCGGGCGTCTGCTGAACAGCTGCGACCTCCTTGGCGACTTGACCGTTGGCAACCACCTCGGCTTCATGCTGCTGACCAACAACAGGTTCCACCGTCGTCACCTCCGGCACCTCGACAGCGGCCACCGTCTGAGGGCTGACACTCGAGGGCTGAAGTGCTACTTCCGCCTTACGACCACCGACACCCAGCAGCAGCACCGTTCCCACAGCAGCCACCACGACTCCCGCGGCAACAGCCAACCTTGTCACACGACGCACACGCATGCGGTGCTCAATCTTCTCGAACATCCCGTTGTCCGGCATCTCTCGATAATCTCTCAAATCCATTTATTTCTTCTTTAACAGGTTTCTCAATTCCATTTTGGCTCGCGAATACAACGCCCTCACATTCACCTCCGAGCAGCGCATCTCCTGTGCGGCATCGGCATAGTTGTAACCCTCCACCGCCATCAGGTTGAACACCTGGCGTTGTGCCGGTGCCAACTGCTGCAGGGCCGCCACAATCTCCTCCGCCGCAAAGGGGTCCAACGGCAGCTCCACCTGCTCCGTCACCACCATCTCCGCTCTCTTGCGGCGCATCTTGCGGTGATAGTTTTTCAGACACACATTGAGCATCACCGTGTATACCCACGCAGGCACATTCTCCAAGTCTTTCAACCTGCCCACATGCTCAAACACCTTCACGAAGCCGTCCTGCATCAGGTCCTGCGCCTCTTCGCGGTCGCTGGAGTAGCGCATGCACACACCCATAGCCATCGGCGCCATCGCTTCATACAAAGCACGTTGCGCCTTGCGGTCATGTCGGCGGCAACCCTCTACGATGTGTGTGTAATCCGCAGTCATTTACCGAATAAATCCAGCAAGAGCTGTTTTTGTTGTTACGTTAAGATTATTTAACATTTACCCCCACCACCTCCAGCTGGTCGTCAGTCACCCTGAAACGCACCTCCCAGCGGTCGAAAGGAATGGCGTATACACGCTGAGGATCATGTTGGTAGCGGGGACGTGGGTCTTGTCGCAGGGTTTGTTCCAACGCCTGACGACTGTCGGCAGGCAGTTGCAGCAGCAAGCCGTGGTCGTCGACCACCTCCAACGTGGCCTTCGGTGCCTCGTCGGCAAAGCCGCTGCGGGCATCGGGATGGGCATCGGCATAGGCGATGTAGGGCTTGATGTCGTAAATGGGGGTGCCATCCACCAGGTCGGCGCCCGCCACAACAAGCACAGGTCCCTGTTCGACACGCAGCAATCGCACACAGGAGAGGCCTATCGGATTGGGGCGGAAAGGGCTTCGGGTGGCGAAAACCCCTACCCTCTTGTTGCCCCCAAGACGCGGCGGACGGACGGTAGGACTCCACTCCCCACGTTCAGCCAGATGGAAACGCCAGATAAGCCAGACGTAGTCGAACTCCTCCAAGCCCCGCACCGCCTCAGCTACACGGTATTCGGGTTCAAAGACCACACGCGCCTCGTAGTCGACCAACCCCGCCTGACGCGGCACACCGAACTTCTCCTTGAACGGTGTCTCTATGTGCGCTATTTGTTCCACACTTTGTCGAAGTCTTCCTTGTTCTTCACCAGCAGGTTCGGAATATCGAGTCCGTAGGGACAGCGGCTCTTGCAGAGGTCGCAATGCACGCAGTCGTCGATTTTGGCCATCTCGCGGGCCCATTCCTCGGTGACATAGACGCTATGAGGAGCCCGTTGCAGGAAGAGGCTCATGCGGTTGCAATCCTGTATCTTGATGCCCACGGTGCACGGCTGGCAGTAGCCGCATCCACGACAGAAATTGCCGCTCAGCTCGCGACGGTCCTTCTCAATGATGGCGCGCATCTCGTCGGTCAGCACGGGCGGATTGTCCTGATACGAGAGCCACTCGTCCAGCTCGCTCTCCTTCTGGATGCCCCAGATGGGAGCCACCTCATACTGCGCCAGCCAGGCATAGGCGGCAGCGCTGTGGGTAATCAAACCGCCACTGAGGCCCTTCATGCAGATGAAGCCCATATTGGCGTCGAGTGTACGACGCACAATATCGTAATCGGCCTCCGTAGCCAGGTAGCTGAAGGGATACTGCAGCGTCTCGTACAAGCCGCTCTCGATGGCCTCGATGACCACACGCTGACGGTGGTTGGTGATGCCGATATGGCGCACCTTCCCCTGCCGCACAGCCTCCTGCATGGCCTCATACAAGCCGCTGCCGTCGCCGGGTTTGGGGCAGAACGGCAGGTTGTGGAACTGATAGAGGTCCACATAGTCGGTTCGCAACAGGCGCAAGCTCGTCTCCAGGTCCTTCCAGAAGCCTTCGGCGGTAGTGGCGCCCGTCTTGGTGCTGATAATCACCTCGTGGCGACGCCCCTCGAGGGCCACACCCAGCTTCTCCTCGCTGTCGGTATAGAAACGGGCCGTATCGAAATAATACATGCCGCCATCCAAGGCGCGGCGTATCAGCTTCACAGCCTCATCCATCGGGACACGCTGCACAGGCAAGGCCCCAAATCCATTGCGCGGCACCACAAGACCGCTGCGTCCTAACTTTACTTTCTGCATTTTGAAAAAATTAAAATTTAAAAATTAAAAGTTAAAACCTCTATTCAACACCCAATTTTTGCTTTTTACTTTTAATTAATGTTGTTAACAACGCAATCATTTCTTTAACATCCGTGCACATTGAACAATATTCTTTCTCATCAATATATTCCGTTCTGTAAAGTAAATCGAACCAATATTTTGTTTCTCTTGCTTCTTTTAAAGAAATCGACAGCTTGCTAATATAATCCATATCACTCTGAGCACTCTGGCTTTCACTAATATTGGCGCCAATGCTCGTACCGCTTCTCATCATCTGCTTGCTAATAACAAACTCATGTCTTTCATTCAGAAGCTTCATTAAATTCACGCATCTAACCGCAAAATTCAAACCCTTTTCTTGTAATAAATCGTTGGCCATATATTTGATTCTACTTTTTACTTTATGAATTTCATCACGCAACGCGTGAATGATTTGATTTTTACTTTTTACTTTTAACTTTTTACTTTATGAATTTCATCACGCAACGCGTGAATGAAATCATAAATATCCTCTTCCGTGGTGTCGAAGGAGCACATCCAGCGCACCACATCGGCGTCTTCGTCCCAATCATAGAAGAAATAGCGCTCCTGCAGGCGGTGCCACACCTCGCGCGGCAGCTGGGCAAAGAGGCTGTTCACCTGCACGGGATACATAATCTTCACCCCTTCGACCTTCTCCACCTCACTGCGCAGCAGCTGCGCCATGCGGTTGCTATGCTCGGCGTTGCGGCGCCAGATGCCGCTCTCGAGGTAGCAGATCATCTGCGCCGCCATAAAGCGCATCTTGCTGGCCAGCTGCGTCATCTGCTTGCGACGGTATTTCATGTCGACATCAAGATTGGGGTTCAAGAGCACACAGCTCTCTCCCATCAGCAGCCCGTTCTTGGTGCCGCCGAAGCTCAGCGCGTCGACACCGAGGTCGGTGGTCATTTCCCTGAACGAACACCCGAGGGCCACCGCAGCATTGGCCAACCGGGCACCGTCGACATGCAGATACATCTTGTAGCTGTGCGCCAGGTCGGCCAGCGCCTTGATTTCCTCCTTCGTGTAGAGCGTACCCAACTCGGTGGGTTGGCTGATGCTGATGGCCTTGGGTTGCGAATGGTGCTCGAAACCGAAACCGTGCAAGCGCGACTTCACTAGTTCGGGCGTCAGCTTGCCGTCGGGCGTCTCCACCGTCAGCAGGCGGCAACCCACCACCCGTTGCGGCGCCCCACACTCGTCCACGTTGATATGTGCCGTCTCGGCACACACCACCGCCTCATGGCTTCGGCACATGGCGTCGATGCACAGCACGTTGGCCCCCGTGCCGTTGAACACCAAGTATACCCTCGCCTGCTCGCCGAAGGTCTCCTTGAACAGGCCCTCCAGCCGCTGCGTATATTCGTCGTCGCCGTAGGCCAGCGCATGGTCGCTGTTGGCCTTCGCCAGCGCCTCCAGCACCTCGGGACTCACACCCGAGTGGTTGTCGCTTCCAAATCCTCGCTTCATATCATGATTATAATAATACAACCATAACGCACCCACCCGCACTTTTATTGTGTGTCGGCTACCGACCACCTATTTATATCGTGCACGACCTATTCGTATCAGCACCGTACCAACACCGTCTTTTCTCCGACTGCGGTCGGACATCAGTCGGACCATACTCGGACTTGAGTCGGACAAGAGTCGGAGGGAGTGCGTAGTGACACAGACAGCAAAATGGTACTTAATTATCTTATAACATGGTTGTTGGCAACAACAATCGCCATCTTTGCCTGTTTTTGTCCGACAATGGAGCCCTCTACGGGTGGTTGGGGGGGGCAAACTGACAACCGGCAACCAACAACCGACAACTATCTATATCGTGCACGACCTATTTTTGTCACCGTTTTTTACTCCGCCCGCCCTCGGGCGGTAATCCTGCAAAATCTTTTTATCCGGTTTTATAGAATGTGTGGCCACCGCCCACCGACCACCGTTAAAAAAAGTTAAATGCGACCGCCGATAACAACAAAACAACCGCTTGCGGGATTATAAATGGCGAAAAATGACGGCAAGAAATATGCGGATATGAATACACGGAGACAGGTAACGGCGATGTTGCTCGCGCTGCTGCTGGCGGGCGGCGCGGCGGCACAAGACAGCGTGCGGCCGCTGCCGTTTTTCGACAACTTCGAGCAGTGTGTCCACCCTTACACAGACAGCGTATGGCCCTGGACGCCCATGTGCTATTACTCGTTCAACGGCTGGGAGAGCTGCGGGCGCGGGCTCGACGCGGCGATGCCCTGTCCACCCTTCGGTGCCACCAACGACAACAGCGTGGTGTTGGGGATGGGAAACAAGACACTGTGTCGACCCTTGTGGGATTGGTGTGCCGACACTGTGGAGGGGCTGGGGTGGGGCGACCTGGCGGTCACTCCGTGGTTCGACACGGTGCCGGGGGTGGTCAGCTTCGACGCACAGGCCCTCGGGGATGTTGAGTGGTGGGGTGTTCGGCAGAGAGACCCCTGGATGTTCCTGCAGGTGGGCACCGTCGGCGGTCCTTTGCCCGACACCACCATCAATTACCACGAGTGGATTCCAGGGGCCGGCAATCCCGAGTGTGGGCTGAACTTCGTGCCGTGGGTCACGGTGGCCATCCCCTCCGACCAATACCAAAGTTGGTTCCATTACCGAGTGGACCTGCACGGCCTCTACGAGGGGCAGCCGCCCCCCTACCGAGTGGCTTTCTACACTGCACTTACCGACTCGACACTGTATAGCACAACGCCTATACCGACCAACTACGGTTTGGTGACCCCCCACGCCTATTACCGCAGTGCACAGGTGTGGCTCGACAATGTGCGTGTCGACCCCGCAGGGGCGGTTGCCTACGACACGGTGCAGCACGTGGACACTGTCTGCCAATGGTCCAACTACACCGCCCACGGCTTCGCGCTCGACCATCACCAGACGGCCGACACGGGCACGCACCACTTTGAGTGCACCGAGGTGCTGACGGACGACGGGTCGCAGCAGCGGGTGCACTTGTTGGAGCTGACCGTGCTGCCGCGCGAGATAAGCGTGCAGGCGGTGTCGCTGGTGCGAGGCGACACGCTGTGGTGGCAGGGGATGCCGCTGACCCGCGACACGGTGTGCCAGCTGGTGGAGCCTCCTGTGGGGTGCCGACTGATTACGCTGCAACTCACCGTCGTGTTGCCGCGCGACACGGTGCACCACTACGACACCGTCTATGCCGGCAGCGCCTACCTCCTGCACGGCTTCGCTATCGACACTGTGGCGGCGGGCGACCCTGTTTACACGCTCGACACAACGGTCGACTCGGTGGTGACGCTCATCGTGCTGCATCTGCACGCCGTGCAGCCCCACCTGTCGGCTTCGAGGCTGACAATCTGTGAGGGCGACACGGTGACGCTCACTGAGAGCGGCGCGCTGGGCGGCCTGTAGCGTTGCCGACCCGATGTCCCCTGGCTCTCGTCCAACAGCACCACCGCCATGAGCCTACCCTGGCAGACAACCACCTACATCTTTGCCGACAGCAGCGGGAGACCGCTGGACAGCCTGACCGTGGAAGTCTTCGGGATGCCGACAGTGAGGTTGGCAATGGGACGCGACTATATCGACTTTGACTATCCGGTGGTAACGCTGGAGGACTTGACCGAGGGCAGCACATGGTCGCGGTGGGAATTCTCGGATGGGTCGACGGTGACGGGGCGAAAGGTGAGACGACAGCTCCACCACCCGTTGCCCGACAGCCTGACGGTGCTCCTCACCTCCTGCAACGCAGCCAACTGTTGCGCCGATACACTACTGACACTAAAGACGTTCATACGGGCGGTATGGTTCCCCAACGCCTTCACACCCGACGCTGATATCAACAACCGCTTCGGGGTCGTGACCAACTGCACCGCGACCGTCTACACGCTCACCGTTTTCAACCGGAGAGGCGAGGTGGTTTTCGAAAGCAAGGAGCCCACCACCCTGTGGGACGGTACAACAAAAGGCGTCCCGCTTCCGCAGGGCGCCTATGTCTACAGCTGGTTCCTCGAGGATGCCTCGGGGTTCCGCCATAGCGGTGTGGGCACCGTCACTTTACTCCGGTAGGGTTGTAGAAGACGAACTGCCCGTCGATGACGTCGATGATGATGGTCTCGTTGCTGTGTATCTTGCCCTCCAGCAGCTGACGGCTCATCTCGTTGAGTATCTCGCGCTGGATGACGCGCTTCACCGGTCGGGCACCCATGGCGGGGTCGTAACCCACCTCGGCCAGACGGTTGACCGCCTCGTCGGTGGCGCTGATGGTGATGTCGTTTTGCTCCAGCATGTGTGCCACCGTCTTGAGCTGTATGCGGACAATGTCCTTAATCTGGTTCTGCGTCAGCGGCTGGAACATGATAATCTCGTCGATACGGTTCAGGAACTCGGGGCGTATACGCTGCTTGAGCAACTCCATGACCGCCTCTTTGGTTTCGTCGAGCTCATACTGCGTGGGCATCGTGCTGCCTTCCAGCTTCTCGCGGATGATATCGCTGCCCATGTTGGAGGTCATGATGATGATGGTGTTCTTGAAGTCGCAGGTGCGGCCCTTGTTGTCGGTCAGACGGCCATCCTCCAACACTTGCAGCAGGATATTGAACACATCGGGGTGTGCCTTCTCTATCTCGTCGAACAGCACGATGCTGTAGGGTTTGCGGCGCACGGCCTCGGTCAGCTGGCCGCTCTCGTCGTAACCCACATACCCTGGAGGCGCTCCGATGAGTCGGCTGACGCTGTGGCGCTCCTGGTATTCGCTCATATCGATACGCACCATCATGTTCTCGTCGTCGAACAGCACCTCGGCGAGGGCCTTCGCCAACTCGGTCTTGCCGACACCCGTGGTGCCGAGGAAGATGAAGCTGCCGATGGGACGTTTGCCGTCCGAGAGGCCCGCACGCGAGCGACGCACAGCATTGGCGATGACGCTGATGGCCTCGTCCTGACCCACTACACGCTTGTGCAGCTCGTCCTCGAGGTGCAGCAACCGCTCGCGTTCGCTCTGCAGCATACGTGTCACGGGGATGCCCGTCCACTTGCTGACTACCTCGGCAATCTGCTCGCTGTCGACCTCCTCGTTGATCATGGCGTTGTCGGCTTGCATCTGCTTCAGCTGGTCCTTGAGGTCCTGCACCTTCTTCTCGGCCTCCTTGATGCGGCCGTAGCGCAGTTCGGCCACCTTGCCGTAGTCGCCGGCACGCTCGGCTTGCTCAGCCTCGAACTTGAAGCTCTCAATGTTCTTCACCTCGGCTTGTATCTCCTCGACGATGTTCTTCTCGTTCTGCCAGCGGGCTTTCATCTGGTCGCGCTGCTCGCGCAGCGTGCCCAGCTCCTTGTCTATCTGGGCTATCTTGTTCTGGTCATTCTCGCGCTTGATGGCTTCGCGCTCAATCTCCAGCTGACGGATACGGCGCTCAATTTCATCCAGCTCCTCAGGCACCGAGTCAATCTCCAGCCGCAGCTTGGCGGCAGCTTCGTCGATGAGGTCGATGGCCTTGTCGGGCAGGAAACGGTCGCTGATGTAGCGGTGGCTCAGTTCGGCGGCGGCAATGATGGCCTCGTCCTTGATACGCACACGGTGGTGCACCTCGTAGCGCTCCTTCAGGCCACGCAGGATGCTGATGGTGTCGGGCACCGAGGGCTCGTCGATGAGCACACTCTGGAAACGGCGCTCGAGGGCCTTGTCTTTCTCGAAGTACTTCTGATACTCGGCAAGGGTTGTGGCGCCGATGGCCCTCAACTCACCTCTTGCCAATGCCGGCTTGAGGATGTTGGCGGCATCCATGGCGCCCTCTCCCCCACCCGCACCCACGAGGGTGTGGATTTCGTCGATGAAGAGGATAATCTCGCCGTCAGCCTCGTTGATTTCGCGGATGACGCTCTTCAGTCGCTCCTCGAACTCGCCCTTGTACTTGGCACCGGCAATCAAGGCACCCATATCGAGCGAGTAGATGGTCTTGCTCTTCAAGTTCTCGGCCACATCGCCGCTGACGATACGTTGCGCAAGGCCCTCGGCAATGGCCGTCTTACCCACACCGGGTTCACCAATAAGGATAGGGTTGTTCTTGGTGCGTCGCGAGAGGATCTGCAGCACACGGCGTATCTCCTCGTCACGTCCGATCACCGGGTCGAGCTTGCCGGCCTGTGCCAGCTGGTTGAGGTTTTTGGCGTACTTGTTCAGGGCGTTCATCGTCTGCTCCTGGTTCTGGCTGGTCACCTTGCTGCCCTTGCGCAGGTCCTGGATGGCAGCCATGAGGGCCTTCTCGCTGACGCCGGCGTCCTTCAGCAGCTGGCTCACACGGTCGCATCCGCTGAGGATGCCCAGCAGCAGGTGTTCCACGCTGACGAACTCGTCGTTCATCTTGGTGGCGCGTTGCTGTGCGGCCACGAGGGCTTGGTTGGCGTCGCTGCTCAGATACACCTGTCCGCCGCTGACGCGCGGCATACTGTTTAGAATATCATCCACCTGCTGCGTCAAGCGGGGGATGTTGACCTCCATCTTCTTGAGGAGGTAGGGCGTCACGTTCTCGTCTTCCGAGAGGAGCCCCTTCAGCAGGTGAGCCGTCTCGATGGCCGGATGCTGCCCTCCGAGGGCCACCTCCTGCGCCTTCTGCACGGCTTCCTGCGCTTTGATTGTGAACTTGTCTAAGGTCATAGTTATTTGGTTTTTATTTGTTATTATTCAATTTTGTTTACACCTCACCCATAAGCAAATACAATACCAAAAGCAAAGAACTGCCATTTTGGCAGTCTTCGTGTCATAATTCTGTTTACAGATTACGAATTTGTTGTATCTTTGCACTTCCAAACAAGAATTGGATTTATTGATAATTGTGTCATATAAAAGGCGTTAAACTATCGGAGAGTTATGTTCATCGGTGAGACGATAGCATTGGGAGTGGCCGTATCGTGGACGGCAACGGCGCTGTTTGCCGAGGTGGCCTCGAAGCGCATGGGGTCGCTGCCGCTCAACACGCTGCGAATGACAATGTCGCTCCTGCTGCTAACGGTGACGCTGTGGCTGCTGCTGGGCACCCCCTACCCGCGCTATGCCGACGGCTCCACATGGCTGTGGCTGACGCTCTCCGGCGTGGTGGGTTATGTCATCGGCGACTACTGCTTGATGCAAGGCTACATCTACATCGGCTCGCGTTTCGGACAGCTCTTCATGACCCTTTCGGCACCTACGGCGGCCATCACCGGTTTTTTGCTGTTAGGAGAAAATATGAGCTGGCTGGCCATCCTCGGCATGGTGGTGACGCTCGGGGGTATTTCTATATCCATTCTCGCCAAGCGCGAGGGCGAGGAACATGTGAAACTGTCGCTTCCGCCCAAAGGAGTGTTTTTCGCTGCTGTGGCGGGCATCTGTCAGGGGTTCGGCTTGGTGCTGAGCAAGATGGGCTTGGAGCACTACGGCAACGCATTGGCGGCGGCTGGTGTCGACCCGTCGCTAGCACCCGAGGGAGCTCTGCTGCCGGTGCCGCTGATGTTTTCCATTCCCTTCGCTGCCACGATGATACGCGCCACAATAGGGCTCATGGGCTTCTTTGTGCTGTTAGTGATTTTCAATAAAGATTGGCGCCAGAAGCTGCATCATGCCGCCACCGACCGACGCGCCATGTGGTGCCTGCTGGGTGCTACCGTCTTTGGCCCCTTTGTCGGCGTCAGCGCCTCGCTGTTGGCCACGCAATACACCTCCACGGGCATCGCACAGACACTCTTCGCCCTCACGCCCGTCCTCATCATCGCCCCTGCCGCCTGGCTCTTCCATCAAAAAGTGACGGCACGCGAGGTCATCGGTGCCGTCATCAGTGTGGTAGGCGTCTGCCTGTTCTTTATTTAATCCTCGGGGTAGCCGTCGGGGTTTTGCTTCTGCCATCGCCAGCTGTCGCGCACCATGTCGTCGATGCCGTATCGGGCTTCCCAGCCGAGCTCAGCTTTGGCTTTGGCGGGGTTGCAGTAGCAGGTGGCGATGTCGCCCGCACGGCGTGGTTTGATGCTGTAGGGCACATTGACACCGTTGACGCGGACGAAGGCCTTCACCATGTCGAGCACGCTGTAGCCGTTACCCGTACCGACATTGTAAATATTAAGGTGAGAAGCTTCTTCTGTTTCTCCTTTCACCTCTAACCTTTCAACTGCGAAGCATTTCAGGGCTGCCACATGGGCGGCGGCGAGGTCGCAAACATGGATATAATCGCGCACGCCGGTGCCATCGGGTGTGGGATAGTCGTTGCCGAAGACGCCGAGTTCCGTGCGCTTGCCGACGGCCACCTGGGTGATGTAGGGCATTAGGTTGTTGGGGATGCCGTTGGGATTCTCCCCTATCCTGCCGCTCTGGTGCGCTCCCACAGGGTTGAAATAGCGCAGCAGCACCACATTCCACTCGGGATCGGCTTTCTGGATGTCCATCAGCACCTGCTCGAGCATGCTCTTTGTCCAACCGTAGGGGTTGGTGCACTGTCCCTTGGGGCAGTTCTCGGTGATGGGTATCTCCACGGGGTCACCGTAAATGGTGGCGCTCGACGAGAAGATGATGTTCTTGCAGCCATGCTTGCGCATCACGTCGACCAGCACCAACGTGCCGCCGATGTTGTTCTCGTAGTACTCCCACGGCTTCTCCACGCTCTCGCCCACTGCCTTGAGACCCGCGAAGTGGATACAGGCGTCGAACTTATGCTCGGCGAAGACTTTCTCCAGCCCCTCACGGTCGCGGATGTCGACTTTACAGAAGGGTATCTGGGAAATGCCGATAATCTCGGCAACACGCTGCAGCGCCACAGGGTTGCTGTTGCTCAGGTTGTCAATGACGACAGCGGTGTGGCCCGCCTTGTAGAGTTCTATCAATGTGTGGGTGCCTATAAATCCGGCCCCGCCGGTAACGAGTATATTCATCGTTCTTCAGTCTTTATTGTTCAAAAAAGAGTTATAATCCCAATCGTCTATTGCTTTGTCGGCAACGAAGAGGCCCTTGTAGTGGAACAGTTCGGGCGCACCCAGGTCCTGTCCGTCGCGATGCGGTATATCCATCTTCACGGCACAATCCACACCGCTGTAATCCCTGCAGGTGAGCAGCACCTTGTGCTTCATCGGCAGCGCATCGTATTCGCGCACCAAGGCCTCGCTACAGCCACAGCCGTCGGTCATAATAAAGTATAGGTTATCCCAATGTATTCTCGCGCTGCGCTGCTGCCATTTCTTCCTGGCCTCCTCGAAAGTCTTGTAGTGGCGGAAGTAGACACGCACATCGTCCAGCAAGCCCACAGGGAAAGGCTCTGTGGCGGTGGTGTCCTCCACAAGGTCGGCGGCAATGTAGTGCTCCAGACGCGAGCAGAACTTCACGAAATCGCCCGCCGTGAAGAAGAGGTTCACCGTAGGCGTGTCGAACCGCAAGCCGAGGTCGTGCAGCAGCATGGCGCCGGTGCAGTCCTTGGCGATGACGGTGAAGTCGCGGTTGGCGAGGGCCGCCGTGCGTTCGGCCATGCGACGTTTTCTGATAACTGATCTAATCATAACTGCAATTCATCCAACACCGGCCGCACAGCATATCCATAGAGATAGCAATAATGCACTCTGATATCTATCACTCCCCGACCCGAGAAACACATATGGTTGGTGTAATAACTCTGTTCCTGTGCGTAATAAACAATTGTCGAGGTCCAATAGAAGCCGTACTCATGAGGGCCATAGATATTCTCACCGTTGAAGCAGCCTTCCGCGGGGAGGAATATGGCACCGGCTTCCTGCATCAGCTGCCACTCTTCCTTGGTGTACACGTTGGAGCCGTAGTTGTGGAACCCGTGGTTGAAGGCAAGCGACGAGGGGCGCGTCCACTCGTCAGGCAGTATCACCATACCGTTCACGCCGTCCACCGTGGCGTCACCACGCTTGTAGACAGCATTGGGGCGCTCCTGCAGTAAGTATCTCCACTCGTCTTTGGTCAGCGTACGCCAAAAATACGCCTTGTTACCGCCGTTCTGTATGGCGTTGTGCCACGCCCAATCCACCACATTGGTGTCCTCTGGCATGTCTGAGTTTTTTCGGTGAGTGGAAATAACCAATCCGGAACCATCGATATAGAACGTAAACAAGTCTATCCACCTATTGTAGTTGGTGTTAGTGCCAAAATATTGTAGATACGCCACATTGTCTGCGCCGATAGTATCGTACTGCTTCTCGGCAAAGCGCCAGAGGCCTGTCGAGGGCTGGTGCTGCAGGTTGCCCCGGCTGAAGCGCACCGTATGCCCTTCGGCCACCGAAAAGAGGGCAAGACTCGCCCCGTTCTCGTCAAAGCCAACCGCCTCGTCGACAGAGGGCTCTTCCTCGGGGACCGGCAGGTTGTCCTCCTTCTGGCACGCAGCCATCCCCAGGACAAGAACGGCTGCCAATGCAACGATATGGATATGCTTCATACTATTCAGGTTATCTTTTTATTGGAACAATCCCACCCACAATCCTTTGGGTAACGCGACCATCAACAGGAAGAAAAAGCCGACGACAATACAGCTAATGGTAACGACAACTTCCAATACCGTCAAGAGGACATTGGCTGTCTCATGTTTACCCTTATTGGCCTTATATTCCTCGTAGTCTTTGGTCATACTATTAAAAAAGTCCGACCCGTCGGATTAGTCGTGACTAACCGGACAAGTCGGACTGTCCTTTATTCCATCTCTTACCAAGCGAAGAGCGGACGGTTCTGCATCATCTCGTTGACCTGGCCGGTAATCTTGGCGCGCACGGCCTCGTCGGTCGGGTTGCAGAGCACGGTGTCGATCATGTCGACGATGACGGGCATGTCGGCTTCCTTCAGGCCACGGGTGGTGATGGCAGGCGTTCCGACGCGCAGACCGCTGGTCTTGAAGGCGCTGCGGCTGTCGAAGGGCACCATGTTCTTGTTCACCGTGATGTCGGCGGCCACGAGGGCGTTCTCGGCTTCCTTACCAGTGAGTTCGGGGAACTTGGTGCGGAGGTCGATGAGCATCAGGTGGTTGTCGGTGCCGCCGGAGATGACCTTG
>JAGCOF010000028.1 GCA_017645585.1 Bacteroidales bacterium | reverse complement strand
CGCTCCAGATAGTAGTCGCGCTCCTCCTCGGGGATATCGATGGGGCGTAGTTTGCCCGCACGGATGGCTTCGGCATCCTCTTTTTTCTTGGGCACCCAGATGCGGCCGTCGTTACGCAGCGACTCGCTCATGAGGGTGAGCTTCGACTGGTAGTCGCCGTGGACGGGGATGCAAGTGGGGTGTATCTGCACGTAGCAGGGGTTGGCGAAGGCTGCACCGCGACGGTGGCAGACCCAGGCCGCGCTGCCGTTGCTGTTCATGGCGTTGGTGCTGAGGTAGTAGACGTTTCCGTAGCCACCGGTGGCTACCACCACGGCGTGGGCGGCGTAGCGCTCCAACTCGCCGGTGACAAGGTTGCGGACGATGATGCCACGGGCGCGACCATCTTTGATGACGAGATCCATCATCTCGTGGCGCTCGTGCAGCACCACGGTGCCGCGTGCAATCTCGCGGCTCAGGGCACCGTAGGCACCCAGCAGCAGCTGCTGTCCCGTTTGTCCACGGGCGTAGAAGGTTCTACTCACCTGTGCGCCGCCGAAAGAACGGTTGTCCAACAGGCCGCTGTAGTCGCGAGCGAATGGCACGCCCTGTGCCACACACTGGTCGATAATGTCGCCGCTGACCTCGGCCAGACGATAGACGTTGGCCTCACGGGCACGATAGTCGCCGCCTTTGATAGTATCCTTGAACAGACGCTCCACGCTGTCGCCATCGTTCTGGTAGTTTTTGGCGGCATTGATACCGCCTTGTGCGGCGATACTGTGAGCACGGCGCGGCGAGTCCTGGATGCAGAAGATGTCCACATGGAATCCCAGGGCGCCGAGCGAGGCGGCGGCCGAGGCACCGGCCAAGCCGGTGCCCACCACGATGATGTCGAGTTTGCGCTTGTTGGCGGGGTTCACCAGCTTTTGACTGGCTTTGTAATTGGTCCATTTTTGTGAAAGCGGACCTTCGGGTATCTTGGAGTCTAATTTCATTGCGTTAGTGTGTTATTGCGTTAATGCGTAATGGGTTATAGGCCAAGGTAAACGAGTATCGGCACTATGGCGAACATCAGCACCACGAGCCACGTGTATATCTTGCCCAGCACCTCGATGATGTTGTTGTACTTGTAGTTGTTGAGGCCCAGGGTCTGGAAGGCCGAGGGGAAGGCATGGCGCAGGTGCATAAAGATGACGAAGAAGAAGAAGAGGTAGCCGATGACGATATGCAGGTGGCTGAACTTCTCGCGTGCCATATAGTAGAAGTCGGGTTCCGAATCGCTCTCGGGCAGCACGCGCTTCAGCGTCTGACGTTCCTCGTAGGTCAGATGGCGCACCCACTGCATGTCCTCGGTGATATTGCCCTCCATCTGTGCGCGTTGCACGATGTTGATTACCGCCAGTTGGTCGCGCATCTTGCCAATATATTCGGCCACCTCCTCGGCGTCGCCGTTTTCATCGGCATACATGGCCGATTCGGCCTCCAGCTGGTCGACCAGCTCCTCAGGGGTCATCTCCATCTGCTGGGCAAACTGCACCAGCCCCATCACCTCCTCGCTCTGCAATTTTTCGGTCTTCACCATGTATTCGCCCTTCACCCAGCCGAGCTTGACAAAGTAGAAGTCGCAGAAGTGGATGATGAGGCATACGAAAATGAGGATGCCCGACCACACCATCAGCTTCGAGGTGCTGTGGGTCTTGCTCTTCTGCGGCTCATGATAGCGGGTGGGACGTGCCAGCCGGTTGGTCAGCGCCAGCCAGAGCGTCAGCAGGATGTGCAGCACGATGGCACCGAGCAGCACAATCTCAAAGGCCTTGACAATCCAATTGGTGCCCATAAAGTGGCAGAAAGCCGAGTACCATGCGCCCTCGTCATGTCGCAGGATGAAGAGGTTGGCCGTGGCGTGGAACAGCAGGAACACCAGCAGGAAGCCGCCCAGCAGTGCCACGCAGATCTTTTTTGTGATGGAGTGAATTTTCGGTAAGTTCATAATATGTTGTATATGTTATCCGTATTGGTTTCTACTCTTTAACTGTCGTTCTTTTTCTGTTTAACTACTATTGTTGTAGTTATTATGTCGGTGTTATCCACCGAAGTCGTCGTAGGCGATGTTCTCGGGCTGGACGCCAAGGTTGTCAAGCATATTTACAACGGCGCTGCTCATCGGGCCAGGGCCACACATGTAGTACTCGATGTCCTCGGGGGCGGGGTGGTCCTTGAGGTAAGTGTCGTACATGACCTGGTGGATGAAGCCGGGGGTGTAGGGCACTCCTGCTGCGTCAGCGGCGGGGTCGGGACGGTCGAGGGCCAGGTGGAAGTGGAAGTTGGGGAAATCCTTCTCCAACTGGTGGAAGTCATTGAGGTAGAACACCTCGTTGAGGGCGCGGGCGCCGTAGAAGTAGTGCATGGGGCGGTGGGTGCAATGGAGGGTGCGTGTGAGGTGCATGATCTGAGCGCGGAGGGGAGCCATGCCGGCGCCGCCGCCCACCCATATCATCTCGTTACCCTGCGGGTCGTCGCTCCAGGTGCCGTCCTCGGTGCCGCGTACGCGGAATTCGCCGTAGGGGCCGCTCATGATGACCTTGTCGCCGGGTTTCAGCGAGAAGATGTAGCTCGAGGCTATACCGGGGTTGACATTCTGGAATCCACTGCGGTCGGCCGTGAAGGGAGGTGTGGCGATACGTACGGTGAGCATGAAGACGTCGCCTTCGGCAGGGTAGTTGGCCATGGAGTAGGCGCGGACGGTGGGCTCGGTGTTGACGCAGACGAGGTCGAACATCTTGAACTTCTCCCAGGCGGGCAGGTACTCGTCGCCGATGAGGTTCTTATCAAAGTCGCTGTACTTGATACGGAAGGTGGGTATCTTAATCTGTGCGTAGCTGCCGGGCACGAAGTCCATGTGTTCGCCGGCGGGCAGCTGCACCTTGAACTCCTTGATGAAGGTGGCCACGTTGCGGTTGCTGACCACGGTGCACTCGTATTCCTTGATGCTGAGGATGCTCTCGGGGAGCTTCAGGCTGAGGTCTTCCTTCACCTTCACCTGGCATCCGAGGCGCCAGCCTTCCTGTATCTGTTTGCGGCTGAAATGGGGCGTCTCGGTGGGGAGGATGCTGCCGCCGCCCTTGACGACGCGGCATTTGCATTGGCCGCAGGAGCCTTTGCCGCCGCAGGCCGAGGGCAGGTGGACGCCGGCCTCGCCGAGGGTGCTGATGAGGGTGCCGCCCGTGGGGACGGTCATTTCTTTGTCGTCGTTGATGGTAATCTTCACATTGCCCTGCGGGATGAGCTTGGCGCGCAGGATGAGCAATGCCGCCACCAGCAGCAGGATGACGACGAGGATGATTGCTATGGCTGATATAAGTGTTGTAGACATGGGTCTTTGAATTTCAATTTTAATATGGCAATGGTGTTATTTCGACAGTTTCAGTATCCGTATCGCGCCGCGGATGACGATGGCGAACACGATGGTGCCGATGATGAGGTCGGGCAGGCGGCTCTCGAAATACCATACGGCCACGCCCGAAAGTATCACGCCGAGGTTTATTATCACGTCGTTTGCCGAGAAGATGACGCTTGCCCGCATGTGGGCGTCGTTGCTCTTGCTGCGTTCCAGCTGCCAGAGGCAGTAGGCGTTGGCCAGCAGCGCGAGGGCCGACATCCAAATCATGGCCGAGAATTCCGGCGGCAGTTCGGGCGAGAGGAAGCGGCGCACCACCTCGACCAGGCCCACCACGGCCAGCAGCGTCTGCAGGATGCCGCTCCACAGCGCCACCCGCTTCTTGCTGGCGACGGCGGCACCGACCACCATCAGGCTCATGCCGTACACCGACGCGTCGGCCAGCATGTCGAGGCTGTCGGCCACCAAGCCCATCGAGCGGCTCACAAGTCCCACGGCCATCTCGAACACGAAGAACGCCGCGTTCACCGACAGCACTCTCACCAGCACCTTGCGCTGACGCTCGTCGCCGTCGGCAGCCGGGGCATCGGCGGCATCGCCTGTCGAGGTCATCTTGGCACCCATGCCGAGGCCGCCCATCGTGGCCTTGATGGCGTCGAGTGCGTCAGCCTCGTGAGTAATGGCAAGTGTGCGGCGGCGCAAGTCGAAATCGAGCGCGACCACAGCCCTCCCCAGTTCGCCGAGTTTCATCCGGATGATATTCTCCTCGCTCGGGCAGTCCATTTCCCTCACCTTGAAGGTTGTCTTGCAGAGTTTCTGTTCGGTAGTGTTCTCCATGTTTATTGTTTCCGTGTTCATTATTTCGCCGGTTCCCTTCTCAATTTTCAATTATAACTTGAAGCCCATAAATGACATGAATGCCAGGCCCATGAGGCCGGTGATGATGAAGGTGATGCCCACGCCGCGCAGGGCCGGGGGGATGTGGCTGTAGCGCAGTTTTTCCCTTATGGCGGCGATGGCCACGATGGCCAGGAACCAGCCGATGCCGCTGCCGAGGGCGAAGACCGTCGCCTCGCCGATATTGGCGTAGCCGCGCTCCTGCATGAAGAGCGAGCCCGACATGACGGCGCAGTTGACGGCGATGAGCGGAAGGAAGATGCCCAGTGAGTTGTAGAGCGCGGGGCTGAACTTCTCCACAATCATCTCCACCATCTGCACGATGGCCGCAATGACGGCGATGAACATGATGAGGCTCAGGAAGCTGAGGTCCACCTCGGCCAGCGAGGGCGAAATCCATGCCAATGCACCTTCGGCGAGGAAGTATTTGTTCAGCAGGTAGTTGATGGGCACGGTGATAAGCAGCACAAAGGTGACCGCGATGCCGAGGCCCGCCGAGGTCTTCACCGTCTTGCTCACGGCTAAGTAGGAGCACATGCCGAGGAAGAAGGCGAAGATCATGTTGTCGACGAATATCGACTTGATGAATATGTTAATGTAGTCCATAATCTATAATGCGTGAATGTGTTAATGCGTGAATGTGTTAGTGTGTTATTATCATAATTCGGTAATAGGGATGACCGTAATGGGGATGGGGTCGGTTAACGTTTCTTTCTCAGAGAAGGTCACAATACTCAGGTCGTCGCATTTCAACTCGTCACCACACTCGACAAGGGCGCTTATTTCACGTTTGCGAGTTTTTGCCGAATCGAGACTGTACGACACTTGTATCAGACGTTCGACTTTTGGCCCTTTCCGGGTGACGAAGTCGACTTCGCGGTTGTTGCGAGAACGATAGTAAAACAGTGTCTGCCCAGGCACATACCCCTTCCGCAGCAGCTCCACAAACACTTGGTTCTCCAACAGACGACCCAGGTTGTCGCTCAGATTGAATGCTGACGATTGGACGAAGCCGTTGTCGACAATGTAGGCTTTGCGGTCAGCTTTGGCCATCAGTTTCAGTTTGTTGTTGAATCGTGGCAAAAAGAAGAAGAGGTACGGCTCGTTGAGGTAGTCGCAGTACTTTTTTGTTGTGGTGACACTTGCAATGTTCAACTCCTCGGCGAGGTCGTTGGCCGAAAAAGGATTGCAAAAGTTGGAAAGCAGATAGGTGGCCAGGCTGTAAAGGTCGGTGGTTTTTCTGATGTGGTGTCTTTGGGCCACATCTTTCAGTAGAATGGAGTCGAAGAGTGTAGAGAGGTAGTTCTTTGTGATGCCGCGAGCCAACACCGATTCTGGGAATCCTCCGTTGCGTAGATAGTCATCCACGAGAAGGTTTGCACGAGTTTGCTGCTCTTTTTCGATGGAGGCTATGTCGATTTTGTTTGTTGCCAGCACTTCGGCCAAGCTGAAAGGCAACATCTCGATTTGCAGATATCGGCCAGTGAGTACTGTGGCCATCTCGCTCGACAGCATGTTGGCGTTACTGCCTGTGATGACAATATTCTTGCCGTTGCGGTACAGTTTGCTTACCCATAAATCCCAGCCCGGTAAGTTCTGCACCTCATCAAGCATCAAGTATTCATAGCTCGGATATACTTCTTCGAGTGTTTTTTCCACAAGTTCGTCATCCCATTTTTCGAGCAGTTGTTTGTCGTCGAAATTGAGATAGGCAAAATTGTGGTTTTTGAGCATAAGCAATGCAAACACCGATTTTCCAGCCCTGCGCGGCCCGGTAATCAGCTTTATCAGAGGACTCTTCAGTATCTCAGCAGTCTGATATTTCGTCTTGCGGTCGATGTATGGACGAGACACAATAGTGTCTCGTTCAGCGCGTTGTGTCAATATTACATTCTTCATGGCGATAATACTTTGACTGCAAATATACGATTTTTATTCATTTCGACAATGTATAATGGATAAAATTTCTTCTTTTTATCCATTATGAATGGTACGAGTGTATACTGATGTGCTCATAGTTTGTGACAGCATATTGTTTGTGTTGTCGACGAATATCAACTTGATGAATATGTTAATGTAGTACATAATCTATAATGCGTGAATGTGTTAATGCGTTAGTGTGGCGGTTATTTGGATTGAAGCATTTTTTGTAGTTGTTCTTCGACGGATTCCTCGAGAGTTTTGAGGTAGCCTCGTTGCACTTTGGCAATCTTGCCATCGCGGTCGATGAAGAATAGGGTGGGGAAGGCTCGTACATGGTAGGCTGCCGGCAGGTCGCGGTCGGAGAAGAGCACCGTGTAGGTGATGTCGCGCTTGGCAAGGAAGTCGGCCATCGCTGCCTTCTCGGGGTCGTCGTAGGGGTCGATGCCAATCATCACGAAGCCGCGGTCTTTGTACTTTTCGTGCAGGCTTTGCAGCCCTGGCAACGCGGCGCAACAGGGGGCACAGCTTTTGTAGAAGAAGTCGAGCAGCACCACTATGCCCCGAAGGTCGGCAAGGCGCACGGTATCGCCCGTCAGCGAGGGCAGTGACCACTCGGGTGCCAGCGTCCCCTCGGCCAGCGGTTCCGTAGGCTCATCCGGTGTGTAGTCAATCAGCGCCACCTTGCTGGGGAACGACTGAATGGTCAAGTTGGCGCTGTCCACATCCGGACTGAAATCCACCAGCAGGCAGTCATCAAACTGACATAGCGTGTCGCGGCCCTGCACAGCGTCGTATGCTATTGTGTAGCGCATGGGAAGGTAATCCTGCTTGTCAATCCACAGGCGCACTTCATAGCGGATGAAGCGCATGCCCATCACCTCCTCGTTTGGCACCTGCAGCATGTCCACAAGGTAGCACGGCCTCTTGCCGAGCATGGTTTCCGTGAGAGTGAAAGTGTAGGCACTGTCGGCGAGTTGCTCCTCTTTCGGCAGCGGATAGCAACTCGGGTTGGTCAATGCGTTGTAGAACTGAAAGTTGTGGCAGATGCGGATTATCTTGTCGGTCCATTGGCTACAGGACATGACGGTGCCTGTGCTGTCGTCGTAGGAATACACTAATTCGTCGCCCGTGTACAGAGCGTGGGAAGTCTCGCCATCATCGGGCCACACCTCATGCATGGCAAAGTGCATACCGAAGATGGTGTCTGCCGGTGCTTTGCGGAAATCGCAGGTCTGGCGTGTGAAGCTTGTATCGTTGCCCGACATGAACTTCTGCTTCCACTCCACCACATAATGCCCGCTCTCGATGGACTGGCATTTATCACGCGAGAGGCGGATGACACTTCTGGCCTCGTCACCGTTTTGGGCGTGGACGGTGAAGGTGCTCACCACGAGAAATGCGAGGAGTGGTGTTCGCCGAAGGATCGCCGAAGGATCATAGAAGGATCGAAGAAGGCAGAATATGTTTTTGGACTGTTTCATTGCTCGCAAAGGTCTTTGTTTTTACTTCTATGTGCCCAGATGATGAGGCCGACAAGGATGAGGGCCATGGGGGGCATGATCATCAGGCCGTTGTTCTCGTAGCCAATGCTGTAGAGGCCGAGCTTCTCCATGACGGGGTAGCCCCAGAGGGTGCCGCTGCCGAAGAGTTCGCGGACGAAGCCGAGGACTATAAGGATGACGCTGTAGCCGAGTCCGTTGCCGAGTCCGTCGAGGAAGCTCGCCCATGGTTTCTGCACCATGGCGAAAGCCTCGAGACGGCCCATGACGATGCAGTTGGTGATGATGAGGCCCACGAAGACCGAGAGCTGCTTGCTGACGTCGTAGACGTAGGCTTTCAGCACCTGGTCGACGAGCACCACGAGGGTGGAGACGACGACGAGCTGCACGATGATGCGGATGCGCGGCGGGATGGTGTTGCGCAGCAGCGATACGATGAGGTTGGCCAGCGTCACCACGACGGTGACGCTCAGGGCCATCACCACAGCGGGCTTGAGCTGCGCCGTCACCGCCAGGCAAGAGCATACGCCCAGCACCTGCACCAGTATGGGGTTGTTCTTGCTGAAGGGGAGTTTTATGAGGTCAAAGTTTTTCATAGTTGGACCTCCTCTCTGGTATTGCTAGTATCTCTAGATGAACTAGATATTCTAGAGTTACTAGATAATCCTTTGTAGTCCTCGAAGGCTTTGGCCAACATGGCGGTGACACCGTTGCTGGTCATGGTGCCGCCGCTGATGGCGTCCACCTCGTAGGGGTTGCTGTGGTCGGCGTTCTTGGCCAGGTGGATAGCTTGGGTGTCCATCTTCTTGCCGATGAAGCGCTGGGCGAACTTGTCGGTGGCAATCTCGCCGCCGAGGCCAGGGGTCTCACCCTTGTGGTCAAAGACGGCACCGACGACGGTGCTACTCTCGTCCAGCGCCAGATAGCCCCAGATGGGCCCCCAGAGGCCGGTGCCTTTCAGGGGGATGATGACGCCGCCGTCGAAGGTGTAGTAGCCGTCGGCTTCGGTGATATGCTTGGCGTAGAGCTCCGCGGCGTTGTCGCGTGTGGCGTCGACGCCGATGGTCTTCAGTATCATCTGCTTCTGCTCGGCCTGCTGGTTCTTGGTCTGCAGGGGTTTGAGGCTCACGCTGACAACCGTGAGTATCAAGGCTGCCACCACGACGAGCACCGCCGAGTAGATGAAGATATAGGTGTTGCTGAAGGTCTTTTTCATTTCACGGCCCTCCTTTCTCTCATCTTGATGTTACGGGCCACCACGCAGTGGTCAATCAGCGGGGCCATGCAGTTCATGAAGAGGATGCTGAGCATCATGCCCTCGGGGTAGGCGGGGTTGCAGACGCGCAGCAGCACGGCGAAGGCGCCTATCAGCAGGCCGTATATCCACTTGCCGGTGTTGGTCTGAGCGGCGGTGACGGGGTCGGTGGCCATGAAGACCGCGCCGAAGGCGAAGCCGCCCATCAGGAAATGATAGTAGAACGTCAACTCTAGATAAGTCGAAAGTGGAAAGTTGATAGTGTAAAGTAAATTGAAAAGTAGACCCATCGCGCCGCCGCCGAGGAACACGCTCAGCATGATGCGCCATGAGGCGATGCCGGTCATTAGTAAGAGTATTGCACCAAGTGCGATGGCAATAAACGAAGTTTCGCAGGTGCTGCCGGGGATGGTGCCGATAAGCATATCCAATGCTGAAGCCGATGGGCGCATGCCTGCGGCCAGATCGCCCATGGGTGTGGCGCCGGCGATGGCGTCGCTGCCCCAGAGGTCGGCGGCAATCCACACCTTGTCGCCACTCATGTGGGTGGGGTAGGCGAAGAAGAGGACGGCGCGCGCCACCAAGGCGGGGTTGAGGAAGTTCATTCCGCTGCCACCGAAGACTTCCTTGCCGATAATAACGGCGAAGGCCACGGCCAGCGCCAGCTGCCACAGCGGTGTGGTGACAGGCACAATCATCGGTATCAACAGACCTGTGGCAAGAAAGCCCTCATTGACTTCATGGTGTCGTACCTGGGCGAAAGCAAACTCAATGAACAGGCCCACGGCATAACTCACCACGATGAGTGGCAGCATCCGCAGGAAGCCGAACCAGAAGCAAGTGAAAAGTGGAAAGCTGAAAGTGGAAAGTGTTCCGACGGACATATAGTGCTGGTAGCCGATGTTCCACATGCCGAACAGCAAGGCGGGCATTAGCGCAATGACCACGATGATTATGGATCGTTTCATGTCCACCGCGTCGCGGATATGGCTTCCGCTCTTGGTCACTGTCTTGGGCGTGAAGGCGAAGGTGTGGAACGCCTCGTAGGTGCTTCCCAACCAACTCCACTTGCCCTTGGGCTCAATCTTCTCAAACCAATCTTCTAACCATTTCATGTTCATGCGGTAGCCTCCTTTCTGAGGACCTCGAGGGCCTCGCGGATGATGGTCTGTATCTCGGTCTTCGAGGGGTCGATGAACTCGCACAACGCGAAATCTTCCGGCTCAACCTCGTAGATGCCCAATTTCTCCTGCAGTTCCACGTCGCCCACAATGCAGGCCTTGATGAGTTGCAGCGGATAGATGTCGAATGGGAACACCCGCTCGAACGAGCCCGTAAACAGGAACGGTCTCACCGACCCGTGCACGTTGGTGTTGAAGGAGTAGGTGGGCTTTATTGGCATCATGGGCTCAAGAGCCTTGAACGGCCTCAACATCCCGCTGAGGAAAGTATAGCTGAAGCTGTACTTCTTCAAGCCGGGCATCAGCCAGCCCATGAAGTCGTATTGGTCGCCTTCCTCGATGAGGCACACCTGCTGGTCATACATGCCCAGGAAGCCGTTGGCAGTTATCTGTGTGCCAGAGAGCACGCTGCCGGAGATGATACGAATGGGACTAGTCAGGATAGTCGGGCTAGCCAGGCTAGGATAACTAGTATCTATTAGCTGCGTGTCGCAGATGCGTTGCAGGCAGGCACCGCAGAGCAGGCGGTAGTAGTGCGGTGCTTTGGCTGCAGGGCCGCCGACGGCCACGACGCGCTCGGGTCGGTATTCGCCCGTGAGGCACCAGCGGCCGATGTTGGCCACATCCTGCGCGTTGACCGTCCACACACACTCGCCCTTGTTGATGGGGTCGAGGGCGGCGACGATGGTGCCGATGTTGCCGGCAGGGTGGGGGCCCTCGGCCCTCACGCAGTGCACGGGAGCAAACGCCTCCAGCGCCTTCACGCCGGCCTCGAACTCGTGCTCGCGTCCTTGCAACGCAAACTCCAAATCCGGCGCCAGCGGGTTGGTGTCGCGCAGGCTGATATAGATGCCCTTGGGCTGATGGTCGGGGTTGGCGATGGTGCCGAAGGGGCGCTCTTTGAGCATCCACCAAACAGGACTTTGAGGTGAGAGGTGAGAGGTGAGAGGTGAAACTTGCGTTGTCTCACCTTTAACCTTTAACCTTTCACCTACCACCACCACCTCCATCAGCTTGCGTTTCTCGCCGCGGACAATGGCCTCCACGGTGCCGCTGACGGGTGAGGGGAGGGTGAGGCGTGGGTCGTGCTTGTCGGCCACCAGGGGCTGACCGGCCGTGACCGTGTCGCCCTCGGCAACGAGCAACCGCGGCATGAAGCCCACCACATCCGGAGGCTTCACCGCGTAGCGCTCTATCGTGCGGGCGTCGACAATGTGCCGTTCGGCAGCGCCGTCCAGCGGTATGTCCAGGCCCTTCTTTATCTTGATTGTCTCTGTCATATCTTCAGTTCCACAGGCTGCAGCATGTTTTCGGGTTTCAGTATCTCGTCCAGCTGCTCTTTGGTCAGCAGGCCGTGCTCCAGCACCAGCTCATAGACGCCGCGGCCTGTCTCGGCGGCCTCTTTGGCAATCTCGGTGCTCTTCTTGTAGCCGATGATGGGGTTGAGCATGGTGACGATGCCGATGGAGTGCTCCACCAGCTGGCGGCAGCGCTCCTCGTTGGCCACGATACCGTCGATGCAGAAGCGGCGCAGCGTGTCGAGGCCGTTCTCAATCAGGTGGATGCTCTCGAAGAGCGTGTAGGCGATGACGGGCTCCATCACGTTGAGCTCCAGCTGTCCGTTGTCGCTGGCCAGGCTGATGCACATGTCGTTGCCTATCACCTTGTAGCACACCTGGTTCATCACCTCGGGGATGACGGGGTTCACCTTGCCGGGCATGATGCTGCTGCCGGGTTGCCGCTCGGGCAGGTGTATCTCGTTCAGTCCGCAGCGCGGACCGCTGCTGAGCAGACGCAGGTCGTTGCACATCTTGTTCACCTTGATGGCCAGCCGCTTCAGCGCGCTGCTGTACTGTATCATGCAGCTGGTGGCCGAGGTGGCCTCGATAAGGTTGTCGGCCAGCCGTATGTTCCAGCCGGTCACCTTGCGCAGCGCCTTGATGCAGGCCTCGCTGTAGCCCGGCTTCGAGCAGATGCCGGTGCCGATGGCGGTGGCGCCCATGTTGACCGTCAGGAACTCGCGGGCCGAGAGGTTGAGGTTGTTCACCTCGCCCCGCAGGCTCGCCGCGAAGCCGCCGAAGGTCTGCCCCAGGGTCATGGGCACGGCGTCCTGCAGCTGGGTGCGGCCCATCTTGATGACGTGGGCGAACTCCAGGCTCTTGTATTTCAGCGCCGCAATCATCTGCTCCAGGTGAGGCAGGAAGCCCTCGTGCTCAAGGAACATGGCCAAGTGGATGGCGCAGGGGTAGGCGTCGTTGGTGCTCTGGCTGGCGTTGACCACATCGTTGGGCGAGCAGTATTGGTATTCGCCCTTCCGGTGGCCCAGGTGCTCCAGCGTCAGATTGGCAATCACCTCGTTGGCGGCCATGTTGGTGCTGGTGCCGGCACCGCCTTGTATCATGTCGATGGGGAATTGGTCGTGGTGGCGTCCGGCCAGCAGCTCGTCGCAGGCCCACAGAATGGCCTCGCCCTGTTGCGGGGTGATCATCCCCACCTCGATGTTGGCCATTGCGGCAGCCTTCTTGGTCATCGCCAGCCCCTTGATGAAGTTGGGGTAGGCACTCAGTTGGTGGCCGCTGATGGCGAAGTTTTCCATCGCGCGGACCGTCTGCACGCCGAAATAGGCCTCTTCGGGCACCTCGCGCTGGCCCAGCAGGTCGCTCTCGGTGCGGTATTTAGGTGTTTCCATTATTACAATTTGAATTCTTTAATAATTTTGCAAAAATACGAAAAAAATCCAACACGTGGAAAGAAATCCTTCTTCGGTTGAAAAATAGTGTCCGAAAAATAGGTCGTGCACGATATAAATAAGAAATCGGTGGTTGTTTTAGATGTGAGAGGTGAGACGTGAGAGGTATGACGGAAAATTCTCTAATGTCTCACGTCTCAATACTTATGTTTTATAAGGTGCAGTCAATCAGTGTTATATAATTAAATAATGTTTAAGTCTTTGAAAATCAATCTCAAATACCCATCATGTCCGACTCAAGTCCGAGTCAACTCCGAGTATGGTCCGACTTTTGTCCGATTTTGGTCGGAGATGATACGGTGTCGATACGGTGTCATCACGATGTTGTCAGGTGGCTGGCGAATTATATCGTGCACGATGTATTTTGCTTTGGTGGACATTTTTTTTGAGCGCAATACAATATATGCGCGCGCGGTTCGTTAATAAAAGTTGTAAGAATGAAGCGACTCGTAGCGATACTCATGGCCCTGCTGATGGGTGGGGCGTTGGCGGCACAGGTGAATGTGGAGCTCGTGGGCTCTTCGGCCAATGCCGCGGGCAAGCGCATCGCGCTCTACTGCTACGAGGACATGCTGACGCAGACCGAACAGCTGCTGGCCGAAGAGGTGGTCGACAGCACGGGCAACTTCCGCCTTGGTTGCTATGTCAATTACCCCCGCCTGGTGTATGTCGAGGTGGAGACCTACAGTCAGTCGTTCTACGTCGAGCCGGGCCGCCGCTACGAGGTCTATCTTCCCGAATTTGATTGGGACATCAACGAGCAGCAGAATGTCTATCTGGCCCCTGTGGCGCTGCCGCTGGAGTTTATGAACCTGCCGCCCGACGAGCTGAACCTGCAGGTGCTGGCCCTGGAGCGGTCGGTGGACAGCGTGCTGGACACCCACCGTGTGCATTTCGATTTCCGTTTCCATCGCGACAAACGCTATTTCGACACCCTGACGGCAGCGGTGAACGCCCGCGTGCCCAACGGGGAGAATACCTTCATGAACCGCTACAAGGACTATACCCTTGCGCGTCTGCAGCTGGCTCTGGGCTTCGCCACACGCAGCCAGGTGGCGGCCCGCTACGTCAAGGACCAGCCCGTGCTCTACCACGACGAGAACTACATGCTGCTCCTGTTCGACCTCTATGCCGACCTCATCAGCCAAGGGATGCGCAAGGTGCCGTTGCACCGACTAACCGATTGGGTGGCGCATGGCGACCTGGCGGCATATATGGACTCGGTGGGCACCGAGCCCATGCTCTACGACGAGCAGCTGCGCGAGGTGGCGGTGCTGGTAGCGCTGAAGGAGAGCTACTACGACGCGCGCTACGACCGCGAGGGAGTGCGCCGCATGGTGGAGTTGCTGGGCGCCCGGAGCAAGTTCCCCGAACACGGCAAATTGGCCCGGCGACTGCTGGATAGGTGGAGCGCCGAGAAAGGGGAGCAGAGCACCGAGAAGGGCGTGTTCGATATAGTGCTGCCCGATGTGGACGGCAACCGCGTGTCGCTCGACTCGCTGCGAGGCAATTGGCTCTACCTTAGCTTCGTGCGCGTCAACGACCCCCACTCGCAGCGCGAGATAGAGACAATGGCGCACTTCCGCGACAGCGTCTACGCCAAGCACCCCGACGTGCGCTTCGTCAGCATCTGCTGCGACCGCGAGTTCCAGAAGATGTATCATTTCCTGCGCAATAGCAAGCGTGGCGCACGCTACAATTGGATCTGGCTGCACTTCGACGGCGACTATCGCATGCTCGAGCGGCTGGGGGTGGTGAGCTATCCCACCTTTGTGCTGTTCGACCCCGAGGGCCGTCGGCCCTACGAGCTGGCCCCGTCGCCCGAGAGCGGCATCCTGCTGCATGCGCCGTGGGACAAAGATGGTAACGAATAATAACACATACACAATATGAGCAAGAAACACATGAATGTAAGACGTTGGGGGTTGGCCGCCTTGTGCCTGCTCCTCGCCGGACCTCTGTCGGCGCAGAAAAGCACCGAGGCGGACCGCGGACGCGACCTGATGCGCGAGGCGTCAGACCTCTACCAGAAACAGAAGTATGCCGCTGCCC
This sequence comes from Bacteroidales bacterium, assembly GCA_017645585.1. GTDB lineage: Bacteria > Bacteroidota > Bacteroidia > Bacteroidales > P3 > Colimorpha. The sequence goes on along the minus strand of JAGCOF010000028.1, from coordinate 30,982 downwards.
AGCAGGTATACGACCGCGTGGGTACGGCCGACGCCACCTACTATGCCGCCGTCTGCTCGGAGAAGCTCGACAACGATGATGCTTTCTACCGCCTTGAGGAGTTCCTGCGCCTCTATCCGCAGAGCGGCCACTGCAATATGGCTCGCTTCTACCTGGGCAACTTCTACTATGCCCGCAAGGACTATGATCGGGCGCTGACCTACTACCGCCAGGTGGACGCCGCCGAGGTGGAGTTCGACCATCGCAGCGAATACAACTTCAAGACGGGCTACTGCTACTTCACCAAGGGCGAGGTGGTGAAAGCCTCCAAGCTCTTCTCGCAGCAGGTGGAGGGCAAGTCGAAATACCGCACCTCGAGCCTCTACTACTATGCCCACATACAATACATGAGCGGGCAGTACGAGTTGGCGCTGCGCAACTTCCGCGAACTGCAGAAGGACAAGAAGTTTGTGGACATCGCCAAGAGCTATATCGTCCGCATCTACTACTACCTGGGTCGCGAGGACGAGCTGCTCGAGATGGCGCCCGCCCTGCTGAAAGACCCCAACGTATACAAGGGTGAGGAGATACACCAGATGGTGGGCGAGGTCTACTTCAACCGCGGCGAATACTCGAAAGCCCTGGAGCAATACCAAAAGGTGGGTGAAGCCACCGCCGCACAGGGCTGCACACCGCAGGACAACGACTACCAGATGGGCTATTGCTACTACATGCTGGGCAACTACGGCGAGGCGGCGAAATACCTCTCGAAGAAGACCTCGTGCAACGACAGCGTGGCGCAGAACGCCCTCTACGTGCTGGGTGACTGCTACGTGAAGCTGGATCGCAAGATGGATGCACGCAGCATGTTCCTCCAGGCCTCGAAGATGGACTTCAACGCGAAGGTCAAGGAGGATGCCCTCTTCAACTACGCCAAGCTGAGCTGCGAGCTGAACCAGAACGCGATGGGCGAGAGCATCAAGTCGTTCGAGAACTACCTGAAGAAATATCCCAGAAGCAGCCACAAGACCGAAGCCGAAGAGATACTGACCGAGCTCTACTGCTCCACCAACAACTACAAGGAGGCCATCCGCCTGCTGGAACAGGTGCCGCAACGCAATGCGCGGCTGGAACAGGCCTATCAGCGCGCCCTGCTCAATCGCGGCATCGAGCTCTGCAACAGCGGCAAGGAAGAGGAGGGTGTGAAGCTCTATGAGAAAGCCGTCAAGATTAACGCGGTGCCCAAGATCACCGCCGACGCCCACTACCTGCTCGGCGAGTGGCAGTATCGCAACGGCAAGGGCACCGAGGCCGAGCGCAACCTCAACAAGTTCCTCCTCTCGTCCTACGCCAACAGCTCCGCCTACGCCAACGATGCCCGCTACGTCTACGGCTACCTCCAGATGAAGCGTAAACACTACGCCGACGCCTACGAGACCTTCAGCGAGCTGTCCACCCGCCTCACGGGCAACGACACCAAGACGACGGCCATGCGCAACGATGTGAACAACCGTCTGGGCGACTGCCTCTATGTGCAGAGCCGCTTCGAGGAGAGCATCGTGCAATACAACAAGGTCATCAAGGCCAACGGCCGCGATGCCGACTACGCCACCTACCAGAAAGCCCTCGCCTATGGCGCTCAGGGCAAGAACAGCGACAAGCTCACCTACCTCAACTACATCTTCGAGCGCTACGACAACTCGCCGCTCAAGTCGAAGGCCATGCTCGAGATTGCCAACACCTACATGATGTGCGACAACAACGAGATGGCAATGACCTACTACAACAACTTCATCAAGCAGTATCCCAAGAGCGCTTATGTGAAGACGGCCCTCCTCAACCAGGGACTCATCTATTATAATACCGACCGCAACGAGCAGGCCCTGCGCACCTTCGACCGCCTGCTCACCGAGTATCCGGGCACCGACGAAGCCCGCGACGCCCTCGGCACCGTGAAGAACATTTATATCGCCGAGAACCGCATCGACGAATACTTCTCCTACGTGAAGCGTACCACCAAGGTGACCATCTCCACCGTCGAGCAGGACAGCACCACCTTCCTCGCCGCCGAAGGGCGCTACCAGGAGGGCGACTTCGCCACCGCCGCCAACGGCCTCGAGGGCTACCTCAACCGCTTCCCCAACGGCCTCTTCGCCCTCAAGGCACACTACCTGCTGGCCGACAGCTACCTCCGCATGCAGCAGGAGAGCAAGGCGCTGCCGCACTACGAGGCAGTGGCCGCCGCCGGCACCAGCCAATACAGCGAGCGCTCGCTCTCCAATGCCGCCAACATCGCCTACAACCTGGGCAACTACGACAAAGCCGCCACACTCTATGAACGGCTCTGCGCCAACGCCGAGAGCGACGCCAGCCTGCTGCAGGGCGAAACAGGCGCCCTGCGGTGCGCCGTTGCCCTCAAGCGCCACAACGACATCGTGTCCGCCGGCAACCGCCTGCTGGCCGAGAAAAAGGCCGATGCACAGCTGAAGGAGGAAGCCACGCTTGCAATGGCCCGCAGCTACTTCAACCAGGAAGAATACGATATGTCCTTCAACCACTACGCCGACCTGGAACATTCGGCCAACGGCGAGTATAACGGCGAAGCCCGTTGCCGCATGGCCGAGATGCGCATGCAGACCCAGCACTACGATATGGCCGAGAAGATTATCGAGAGCATCGTGGCCGACGCCTCCAGCGACTATTGGCTCGCCTACAGCTTCATCCTCTGGGCCGACATCTACTACGCTCGCGGCAACCGCCTGCAGGCCAAGCAGACACTCCAGAGCATCATCGAGAACTACGACGGCGACGACCTCGTCAACGTGGCGCGCCAGAAGCTGGCCGCCATCAACGCCGAGGAACAGCAGCAACAGGCTCCCGAAGAGGAGGAAATCATTATTGACATTAACGACTGATCACCATGAAAAAGACATTCATCATAGCCGCCCTGTTGCTCGCCGCCACCACCCTGAAGGCACAGCAGGAAGACACCTACAACGAGAGCGTCGTCGTGAAGGGCTCCTACCGCCCCGTCATCGAGCAGCGCGAGAAGCTCAACTTCCCCGCCGTCATCAGCGACTCGCTCGGCCGCATGGAACACGACTTCCATTACGGCATCACTCCCGTCCGCCTGCGCTCCGTCTACGAGCCCACGCGCATCAAGGCCGCCCGCATCATCGGCGAGCCCGCCACACGCCTCTACAACAACTACCTGCGTCTGGGCTTCGGCAACTATTGGACTCCCCTGGCCGACCTCTATTGGAGCTCCACGCGCGACAAGAAGAAGACCTACGGCGTCAGCCTCAACCACCTCTCCTCGTGGGACCGCCTGCCCGACTACGGCCCCAACCACTTCGGCAACACCGCCGTCACCCTCTTCGGCAAATACATCTTCGCCGAGAAGCTGCAGCTCAGCACCGACCTCAGCTATGAGCACGACCACAACCTCTACTACGGCTTCACCGACGACACCCTGCTGGCCGTCCTCGGCCGCGTGCGCGACAGCGTGAAGCTCGACGAATACCGCGCCGGCTACAACCTCGTCACCTGGAACATCGGCTTCAAGAACATGGAGCTCGACGTCAATAAGTTTGGCTACGACGCCAACATCCGCCTGAGCGACCTCTGGGCCACATGGGGGCAGAACGAACTGAACCTCAACCTCAGCGGCGACGTGCACTACGGCTTCCCGCTCCTGCGCGAATACAAGGGAGTGGCCTACCTCCACGCCGAGTGGGACGGCTACACCCACAGCGTCAGCCCCGACGGCACCATGCCCCTGGGCTACGTGCCTGCCCCCACGACCGACACCGTGCGCGGCTACCGCAACCTCGTCAAGGTCAACCCCTATGTCGACTTCTTCTTCAGCGGCCTGCAGATCCACTCCGGCTTCACCGTCGGCTGGGACGGCTTCACCCAACCCGACATCGCCAAAGTCCACTTCTTCCCCGACCTGGTGGTCAGCAAGAAGCTCTTCAACGACAACATCGCCCTCAGCCTCGCCATCACCGGCGGCATGGAGGCCGTCAATTGGAACACCCTGCGACAGGTCAACCCCTACATAGCACCCAATGCCGACCAGCGCACCACCAAACACTACGACTTCCTCTTCAACGCCCGCTGGACGCTCAGCCGCAAGCTCGAGGCCAACGCCGAGGTGGGCTACAGATTCCTGCAGGACGACCTCACCTTCACCCTCGACGAAGACTACGGCCTGCACAACGTCTATCGCCCCCTCTACTTCAATGACGACCGCCTCACCCTGGGCGGCACTATCGCCTTCGTCAACGACGAGATGCTCACCCTCCGCGTCGGCGGCCACTACTACCACAACTATAACATCGTGAGAGACGAACCGCTGTTCGTGACCGAGATCATCGAGCGGATGCCCTACCGCCCCGATTGGGACGCCCTCGTCAGCGCCAAGGTCAACTACCGCGACAAATGGCTCTTCTACCTCGAAGGCAGCTTGCTGGGTCAGATGCTGGGCGACGACGAAGAGTTGCTGCCCATGCGCTACGGCATCGCCGCCGAAGTCGAATACCGCCACAACCGCGCCCTCAGCTTCTTCCTCCGCATGGACAACCTGGCCTTCCAGCGCTACTATTGGTCCAACTACCCCTCGCAGCGCGGCCTCTTCCTCGTCGGTCTCACCTACACCCTCCCCACCAAATAATAAAAAGACCTATCAACCCTTTAACTTATCAACCTATCAACCCTTTAACTTATCAACCTATCAACCCTTTAACCTATCAACCCATTAACTTATCAACCTATCAACCCCATCCCCCCTCCCGTGACCTATCAAGAGACACTTGACTTCATGTATGCGCAGCTGCCGATGTACCACCGCATCGGCGCTGCCGCTTATAAGGCTGACCTGCAGCCCACCCTCGACCTGATGGAGGCCCTCGGCCATCCCGAGCGCCGCTTCCGCTCCATCCACGTGGCCGGCACCAATGGCAAGGGCTCCGTCAGCCACATGCTGGCCTCCATCCTCCAGGAGGCGGGCTACAAAGTGGGCCTCTACACCTCGCCCCACCTTGTCGACTTCCGCGAAAGAATTAGAATAAACGGCGAGATGATCCCCGAAGCGGAAGTGGTTCGCTTCATTGATTGCGTTAATGCTGACGCGCCAGCCACTAACGCAATAACGCAATCCCACAATAACGCAATATCCCACCTCTCCTTCTTCGAGATGACCGTCGGCCTGGCCTTCGACTACTTCGCCCGCGAGCAGGTCGACATCGCCGTCATCGAGGTCGGCATGGGTGGCCGCCTCGACAGCACCAATGTCATCACGCCGCTTCTCAGCGTCATCACCAACATCGGCCTCGACCACACGCAGTTCCTCGGCGACACGCTGGAGAAGATAGCCCGTGAGAAAGCCGGCATCATCAAGCCCCATGTGCCCGTCGTGATAGGGGAGACCCAGCCCGAGACCGCGCCCGTCTTCCGCGCCATCGCCGCCGAGCGCCACGCACCCATCACCTTCGCCGACGAACACTACCATGTCGACCGCATCGAGGACTACACCGAGCAATTGACCGGCGAATACCAGAAGAAAAACATCGCCACCGTTTTGGAATGTGTCAATGTGTTAATGCGTTATTGTGCAAGTGCTGACGCATTAAACACTAACGCATTAACGCAATTAAACACTAACGCAATCAAGCTTGGTCTCGCCCGTGTCGTCACCAACACCCACCTGCAGGGCCGCTGGCAGACCATCGGCACCGAGCCCCTCACCATCTGCGAGACGGCCCACAACGAACCCGGCATCCGCGCCATGCTCGGCAAGCTGCCGGAGTTACTCGGCCAATCGCACCTCCACGTCGTCTACGGCTGCGTCAACGACAAAGACTATAACCATATCCTGCAGTTCCTCGTCTCACAATTTTCACTTTTCAATTTTCACTTTTCGTTTTATTTCAGCCAGCCCTCCGTGCCGCGCGGCCTCCCTGTGGCCGACCTGCAGGCTGCCGCCCGTGAGCTTGGCATCGAAGGCGACGCCTATCCCAATGTCAAGGACGCCATTGCCGCCGCCCGTGCCGCCGCCGACCCGCAGGACCTCGTCCTCGTCACCGGCAGCATCTTCCTCGTCGCCGACGCCCTCGCTTAATAAAACCTAAATAGGTCGTGCACGACCTATTCGTATCGACACCGTGTATACACCGTACCAACACCGTGTCATGTCCGACTAAAATCGGACAAAAGTCGGACCATACTCGGACTTGAGTCGGACCACAGTCGGAGGTGGTGTACTGTTGGTGTTGATTTTCAGTTACTTAAATATAGTTTAGTTGTATAATACTGATTGATAATTAGTTATATACTCAACGCCATAATACCTCCATCGGCATCTTTTCCCACCTCCACCGGCCACCGACCACCGAAAACCGACCATCGACAACCCATTTATGTCGTGCACGATATATTTTTTGGAGAGATTTATTTTGCCATATTGATTATTCTTCGTAACTTTGCATCGTCACATAAATATTTGAAAAAGATATGCAATCATTAGGGAAAATGACCAAAGTGGAGGACCTCAGATCGGTGTGGCCCCACGAAGCGAATGACTTTACAAAATGGTTGGTACAGGAGGAGAACCTGGTGCTGTTAGGTGAAACGATTGGCATTGATTTGGAGCCAGAAGAACGCGAATCAAAAGTTGGTGGATTTACTGTTGATATTTATGCTAAAGAGAGTGGTACAGATCGTCGTGTAATTATTGAAAATCAGTTGGAAGAGACTAATCATGACCATCTCGGAAAACTGATTACCTATGCTTCCGGCAAAGGAGCCGAGGTGATTGTGTGGGTGGTGAAGCATGCGCGTGATGAGCATCGTCAAGCCATAGAATGGCTTAATCAGCACACAGATAACAATATAGGTTTCTTTCTGTTGGAAATTGAGTTGTGGCAGATTGGAGACTCGCCATTGGCTCCAAGGTTCAATGTGGTGGAAAAGCCTAATGATTGGGCCAAGACCATGAAGACGATAGATGGACTATCGGATACGGAAATACTTAAACTCGAGTTCTGGAACGGCTTCAACGAGGCTATGAATAATAATGTTGAATTTACACGTAACTTTAGGACTCGCAAGGCACAACCACAACATTGGTATGATTTGAGTATAGGTAGTTCCGCCTATCATATTACATTGACAATTAATAATAAAAAGCATAATATTACGGCTGGTATCTATATTGACAACGATAAAGAGTTGTTCCGTAGGTTTAAGAATTGTGAGGTGGAGATTTCCAAGCGATTGGATAGTGATGTTGAGTGGCGAGATGCCGATAAGGCAAGTCGTTTTTGGGTTTCATTAGATATTAATCCAAAGAAAAAAGACCAATGGAAAAAAGCTTTTGAGTGGCTTCTTCAAAAAGCTATCGTATTTAAAGCAATTGCGGCTGAATAGGGTGAATGAAATAAATGCGGCGCCCGCCATTCGGCGGGCGCCTCTGTTTCAGGTATTCTGTGTTTAGCCGAGGGCCTCGATTTGGGCCTTGAGGGCGGCGATCTTGGTCTCGGCGTCGCGCTGTTTGTTGCGCTCTTTCTCGATGACGGCGGCAGGGGCGCCACTCACGAATTTCTCGTTGCTGAGCTTCTTCAGCACGCTGGCCAGGAAGCCTTCGGCATACTTCAGGTCTTCCTGCAGCTTCTTCAGCTCGGCCTCTTTGTCCACGTTCTGGCTCATGGGCACGAAGTATTCGGCGGTACCTATCATGAAACTCAATGCGCCTGTGGGCTTCTCGCTGACGGCTTCCACTTTGCTGACGTTGGCGAGCTTGCGGATGATGCCCTCGAAGCGGCCGACGCGGTAGCGGTCGTCGTTGGTGATGTAGGAGACCTCCAGCACCTCTTTGGGCGAGAGGTTGCGCGTGTTGCGTATGTTGCGCACGCCGGCGATGACCTCGCGGGCGGTGTCGAATTCGTCGAGCATGCGCTGGTCGTAGAAGACGCTCTGCGGCATGTGCTGGTTCATGATGCTGTAGTTCTGCGCGATGAACTGCTGCTGTTCGTCGCTCTTGCCGATGCCCTGCAGGGTGTGCCAGATCTCTTCGGTGACGAAGGGCATGAAGGGGTGCAGCAGGAGCATGAGGCGGCTGAAGATGTTGATGGTGGCGTCGTAGGTGGCGCGGTCAATGGGGGTGCCGTAGGCGGGCTTGACCATCTCGAGGTACCACGAGCAGAAGTCGTCCCAGACAAGCTTGTAGGTGGCCATGAGGGCCTCGCTGAGGCGGTATTGCTCGAAGTCGTGCTCTATCTCCTCGATGACCTGGGCCATGCGCTGCTCCATCCACTGCACGGCGACGTCGTTGGAGTTCGGAGTTTCGGCCATCTCTGCGCTCTGCACACCACAATCCCCAGTCACCTGCCAGCCGCTGACGAGGCGCAGGGCGTTCCACATCTTGTTGCTGAAGTTGCGTCCTTGCTCGCAGATGGCTTCGTCGAAGGGCAGGTCGTTGCCGGCGGGGGCGGTGAGGAGCATGCCCATGCGGACGCCGTCGGCACCGTATTTCTCGATGAGGTCGATGGGGTCGGGGCTGTTGCCGAGCTGTTTGCTCATCTTGCGGCCCAGCTTGTCGCGCACGATACCGGTGAAGTAAACGTTGTGGAACGGTATTTCATCGCGGAACTCCTCGCCAGCCATAATCATGCGGGCAATCCAGAAGAAGATGATGTCGGGGGCGGTGATGAGGTCGGCGGTGGGGTAGTAGTATTTGATTTCCTCGTTGTCGGGGTGGCGTATGCCGTCGAAGAGCGAGATGGGCCAGAGCCAGCTGCTGAACCAGGTGTCGAGCACGTCCTCGTCCTGGCGCAGGGCGCCGGTGTAGCCATACTTCTCGGCGGCCACTTTCCTGGCTTCTTCCTCGTTCATGGCCACGATGGTCTCCACCTTGCCGTTCACGTCGAGATACCATGCGGGGATACGGTGGCCCCACCAGAGCTGGCGGCTGATGCACCAATCCTTGATGTTCTCGAGCCAATGGCGGTAGGTGTTCTTGAACTTGGCAGGATGGAAGCGTATGGTGTCGTTCTCCACCACTTCGAGGGCTTTCTTGGCGAGGCCTTCCATCTTGAGGAACCACTGTGCGCTGAGCTTGGGCTCGATGACGGCGTCGGTGCGCTCGCTGTGGCCCACCTTGTTGGTGTAGTCCTCGGTCTTCTCGACAAGGCCGGCCTCTTCGAGGTCTTTCATGATGGCCTTGCGGCAGGCGAAGCGGTCCATGCCGACGTATTTGCCGCCGTTGTCATTGAGGGTGCCGTTGTCGTTGAAGATGTCGATGCTCTCGAGGCCGTATTTCATGCCGAGGTTGTAGTCGTTGATGTCGTGGGCAGGGGTGATTTTCAGGGCGCCGGTGCCGAATTCGCGGTCGACATATTCGTCCATGATGATGGGCACCACGCGGCCTACACCGGGGACGATGACGCGTTTGCCCTTGAGCCAGGAGTAGCGCTCGTCCTCGGGGTGCACACAGACGGCCGTGTCGCCCATGATGGTCTCGGGGCGGGTGGTGGCTACAACGATATACTTATCCTCGCCTTCGACATAGTAGCGCAGGTAGAAAAGCTTTCCGTGGCTCTCCTTGTAGATGACCTCCTCGTCGCTGACGGCGGTGAGGGCCTGGGGGTCCCAATTCACCATGCGTACACCACGGTAGATAAGACCTTTGTTATAGAGGTCGTTGAAGACGCGGATGACGCTTTCGTAGCGGATGTCGTCCATGGTGAAGGCGGTGCGGTCCCAATCGCAGCTGGCGCCAAGCTTGCGGAGCTGCTTGAGGATGATGCCGCCATACTGTTCCTTCCATTCCCACGCATGTTTGAGGAAGTCTTCACGGGTGAGCGAGCGCTTGTCGATGCCCTTCTCGGCGAGCATTTTCACCACTTTGGCTTCGGTGGCGATGGAGGCGTGGTCGGTGCCGGGCACCCAGCAGGCGTTCTTGCCCTGCATGCGGGCGCGACGGACGAGGACGTCCTGGATGGTGTTGTTGAGCATGTGGCCCATGTGGAGCACGCCGGTCACGTTGGGCGGCGGGATGACCACAGTGTAGGGCACGCGGTGGTCGGGCTCGGAGTGGAAGAGTTTCTTGTCAAGCCAGAACTGATACCATTTCTCCTCGATGGCGCGAGGGTCGTATTTCGATGCGATTTCCATTATGATAATTTTTATTTCCAATTATTTTGATGCCATGTAATGCCTGGGTAAAGTACAAGGGTGTCCCCTGGAAAATTGTGCCCGTAATGGCAATAAAGAGTGTCACCTTCATAGGTGATTAACATTTTCCATTCGGCCATTGAAAGCTTGGAATTGTGGTACATATCGTAAGATTCCTTGCCGTAGTAATTGTACCACAGCCCCCAGCGGCCAATACTGTCGGTCTCGGCTGTCCCAATAGAGTTGCCGTCACGGAAAAAGCACAAGGTGGCATTGGTTAGGGGCACTTCGAGCGTGCTGTCGGTATAGAGATACCCTTTGACGGTATAATCAGTCAGGTCCCAACATCCGGAACAGAGTGCCAACAGGGCGGCCGCCAATATGATTAACTTTGCTTTCATGGTTGTTATATTCTTGAAAAGGGGTGTTTGCGCCAATAGAGGATAAGCAGCAGGCCGATGAGCATGCCGCCGAGGTGGGCGAAGTGGGCGATGCCGTCGAAGGAGCGGAAGATGCCCTCGAAGAGCTCGAGGACGGCATAGCCCAGGACCATCCACTTGGCTTTGATGCCCACCACGCCGCGTCCGGTGCGCAAGCTGTATATCCAGATGGCCAAGAAGATGATGATGGACCAATTGTTGAGGAAGGCTCCGATGGGGGTGGCCGCCAGGATGCTGGTGAGCGCCATAACGGCAATCAGCCATATCAGTATGTAGATGCGGTCGTTGGGGAAGGTCATGCCGAAGGCCAGCAGAAGGCCGTAGACGGCACCCGAGGCGCCCACGGTGAGGTGGACACCGGGCACCAGCAGGTGAAGCAGTCCGGCGCCGATGCCGCAGATGAAGTAGTAGAAGACAAAGCGCCGTGTGCCCCAATAGTTCTCCAGCGTGGAGCCGAACATCCAGAGGGCAAACATGTTGAAGAAGAGGTGGTCGAAGGAGCCGTGCATGAACATATAGGTCAGCGGCTGCCAGGCGCGGAAATGGCCGGTCGACGGTGTCCAAAGGCCGAGATAGGTGTTGAGGTAGATACCTTGAATCTCGAGCACCATGGAGGCCAGATAGGCGATGGTGTTGATGATGAGCAGGTGCTTGACGGCCGTGGGCAGCATGCGGTAGCCTTGGGGTTGGTAGGGGGCCATGTTATTTGAGTAGTTCTTCAGGTTTGACGATGGTGATAATCTTCTTGCCCGAGGGCGAGGTGTCGGCCATAGGGCAGGCGAAGAGGTCGGCCACGAGTTGCTGCATCTGCTCCTGGCTGAGCACGGTGCCGCTTTTGACGGCCATCTGGCGCGCCAGCGAGGCGCAGAGGCTCTGGGTGCGGTTGCAGTACTTCTGCAGGGTGGCGCTCTTGTAGCTGGCCAGCATCTGGTCGAAGAAGGGCTGCAGGTCGGCCTCCTTGAGGTCGGTGGGAGTGGCGGTGACGACGAAGGTGGTCTGGTTGAGCGCCGCTATCTCGAAGCCGTATTCCTTGAGGTCGGGCAGCAACTCGCTCAGCATCTCGGCGTCGGCGGCCGAGAAGGAGCAGTTGACGGGGAAGAGCAGCGTCTGCGACTGTGTGGTCGCCAGGTTGTTTGATTGCGTGAGCTTGTCGTAAAGCACGCGTTCGTGGGCCCGCTGTTGGTCGATGAGGGCCAGCCCCGAACTGAGCGGGGTGGCGATGTAGCGGTTCTGCACCTGCAGGCAGGCACCAGCCGCAGCCACAGGTTGCGGCTTCTCTATGGGCGCTGGTTTCTCTAAGGGTTCGAGCTCTTCGAAGGTCTCTATCTTCCGTTGGTGGCTCTGGGTGCCGCTGGCGCGGAAGGGGTTGTAGTCGGGGTTGTAGCTGATGCGGGGCTGTTGCGGCACATAGCCTTTGGGCGCAGGGGCGATGTTGAACTCCTCGGGGGTGTCGAAGCTCAGCTCGGTGGCCAGGCTGAATTGCCCGAGGGCCCGCTTCACGGCCGAACGCAGGATGGCGAAGAGGGCGTGCTCGTCGACGAACTTGACCTCGGTCTTGGTGGGGTGTATGTTGACGTCGATGCGCGAGGGGTCGACCTGCAGGCCGATGAAGTAGGAAGGGTAGGAGTGGTCGGGCAGCAGGTCGGCATAGGCTTTCTCCACCGCGGCGCTGAGGGCGGGGTGCTTGATGAAGCGGCCGTTGACGAAGAGATATTGCTCGCCACGTGTACGGCGGCTGTATTCGGGACGGCTGACGAAGCCGCGTATCTTCACCAGGTCGGTTTGCTCCTCGACGCTGTACATGCGCTCTTTGTAGGCGTTGCCGTAGAGGCCCGCGATGCGCTGCAGCAGGGTGCCCGCCTTGAGGTCGTAGAGCATCTTGCCGTTGCTGCTGAAGGTGAAGCCGATGTCGTAATGTATCAGGGTGATGCGGCGGAAGACCTCCTCGATGTGGCTCAGCTCGACGCTGTCTTTCTTCAGGAAGTTGCGCCGTGCAGGGACGTTGAAGAAGAGGTTCTTCACGGCCAGCGAGGTGCCTGCCGGACAGGCGGTGGGTTGCTGGCTGACGATGTGCGACCCTTCGATGATCACCTGCGACCCCAGCTCGTTGTCGTGCTGGCGGGTGCGCAGCTCCACCTGTGCAATGGCGGCGATGGAGGCCAGCGCCTCTCCGCGGAAGCCCATAGTGTGGATGGCGAAGAGGTCGTCGGCGTGGTGTATCTTGCTGGTGGCGTGCCGTTCGAAGCAGAGGCGCGCGTCGCCGTCGCTCATGCCTTTGCCGTTGTCGATGACCTGTATCAACGTACGGCCCGCATCCTTGACCACCAGGTCTATCTGCGTAGCCTCAGCGTCCATAGCGTTCTCAAGCAACTCCTTGACGGCACCGGCGGGACGGTCCACCACCTCGCCGGCCGCTATCTGGTTGGCTACATTGTCGGGCAGTATGTTGATCAGGTCCACTTATCTCTTTTGATTCTGACGTTTTTCGTAGTTCTCGAAGAACTGCAGCAGGTTCTTGGCGGGCAGCACCTTGTTCATGATGATGTCGCGTCGCTCGTTGAGGATGATCATGGTGGGGGCGCTGTGCACGTTGTAGGCCTCCTGGTAGTCGATGTTGACGTTGGGGCCGCCCACGTTGATCCAGCGGAAGTCGTGCTCTTTGACGTATTTCTTCCACTTCGGCACGTCGCTCTCATAACCGATGGCGTAGATTTCGAAGTTGCGGCTGGGGTTGTGCTGCAGCGAGTCGTAGAGCACCTTCAGGGCCGCACTCTGCTCCTGGCAGTGGTGGCAGTCAGGGTCCCAGAACCAGAGGATGACATACTTCTGCGGGAAACGGTGGCTGCTGATCCAATCGGCGGGGTTGTCGCTCTGGTTGGTGTCGGCCATCCACAACTCCTGACCGTGGGCGCCGATGATGGACTGCACAATACGGTGGTAGTTCTTCTTGGCCAGATAGAGCTCGCTCTCCTTGGCCCAGGGGAAGCGGCCGGCCATCATGTAGTCGTGGGCGATATGGCACCACACGGCATCCCAGCCTACGTTGCGCGTCGACCGGTAGTAGCGGGGCTCGATGAACTGCATCACGTAGCGCGCCATTGCGGTGTCGTCGCCGATGCGTTCCATCAGGCGGTCCAAGTCTTTGATGATGGTGTCGCTGTCGGCATGATAGAGGATGCCGAAGAAGAAGTAGTTCATCTTCTTGAACAGCTGCGGGCTGTGCAGCAGCGAGGAGGGGTTGATACTGTTCTTGTTCTCGAACAGCTTGTCCCAATAGTGCTGACGGTAATAGTAGGCGGGGTTCTCGATGCTGTCGGGCACTATGGGGTTGTCGCAGGCGTTGACCAGCTGCATGAAGATGCTGCTCGAGTTGCGGGTGCTGGCCTCGTAGGCTTGCATGCGTTCGATGAGAGTTTTCTCGTCGGCTTCTGCCTTCTCCTTGGTGGCGGGGTCTTTCTTGCGCTCACGTATCTCCTTGATGTCCTTCTCTCCCTGTTGGAGGGTGGCCAGGTAGCTGAACATCTCCTGGTTCGTCGCGCATCCCTGCACCTTGACGGTCGAGGGGGTCAGTTTTTCGTCACCGCTGATGGTGAACTTGCGACTGTTATCGATGGCGAAGTCGTCCACTTGGCTCTTGCGGTCTTGTTTGACGAGGGCATAGATGCCCTTGTCCCAGGTGCGTTTGCCCTTGAAGACGTATTGTCCCGAGGCCAGACGTGCCGAGTCCACCAACTTGAGTTCGTCGCGATAGTGCTGCGCGATGTAGAGCATCGTGTCGGTGGCTCCATTGAGCTTGAAGGTGAAACTGTACTGCTGGCCCATGCAGTTGAGGCCAAGCAGTACAGTCAGTAGGATTGATGCAATGCGTTTCATGTTTGTTGTTGTGTTTACCACAGCACGACGCGTTTCTCGGGAGCAAGCCACATGCCGTCGCCTTCTTTGATACCGAAGGCGTCGATGAACTCGGTCACCTGCGGCAAGGCCACGTTCACGCGGTTGCGGCCCAGCGAGTGCACATCCATCTGGGTCAGCTGCAGGGCAGCGGCGGGACGGATGTTCGAGGCCCACACGGCAGCATAGGCCAGGAAGAAGCGCTGTTCGGGAGTGAAGCCGTCCATCTCGTTCTTGTTGACCTGCTTCTTGGCCATTGCGTTCTGCATGGCCAGGTAGCTCACGTGGAGGCCGCCGTTGTCGGCAATGTTCTCGCCGAGGGTCAGCTCACCGTTGCCGTTCATCTTGCCCAGCTCGGGGTCGTCGAGGGCGATGCAGTTGTTGAAGGCGTCGATGAGGGTCTGCTTGTTGTTGTCGAAGTTCTTGGCGTCCTCTTCGGTCCACCAATCGTTCAGGTTGCCCAGCTCGTCGTACTGACGGCCCTGGTCGTCGAAGCCGTGGGTCAGCTCATGGCCGATGACCACGCCGATGGCACCGTAGTTGGCGGCCTCGTCAGCCTCCATGTTGAAGAACGGCGGCTGCAGGATGGCGGCAGGGAAGCAAATCTCGTTGGTGGTGGGGTTGTAGTAGGCGTTCACCGTCTGCGGGGTCATCAGCCACTCGTCCTTGTCGACCGGCTTGTTGATTTTGCTCATCATGTAGGCCACATCGAACTCGTTGCTGCGCACCACATTGGCATAGTAGCTGTCGTCCTTGATTTCCAGACCGCTGTAATCGCGCCATTTGTTGGGGTAGCCAATCTTTACGTAGATGGTATTGAGTTTCTTGTGGGCGTTGGTCTTGGTCTGGTCGGTCATCCATTCGGCCATGTCGATGCGCTGGCCCAAGGCCTCAATGAGGTTGTTCACCAGCGTCTCCATGCGCACCTTGGCCTCGGCGGGGAAGTAGCGCTCCACATACAGCTGGCCCAGGGCCTCGCCCATGGCGCCTTCCACGGTGCTGGTGACGCGTTTCCAGCGCGGACGGTTCTCCTCGCGGCCGCTCATCAGCTTGCCGAAGAAGTCGAAGTTGGCCTCCACAAAGTCGTCGCTCAGGTAGCTGGCGGCGCTAAGGATCTCGTGCCAGGCGAAGTAGGCCTTCAGGGTCTCCACGTCGGCGTCGGCCAACACTTTGTTGACCTCGGTGAAGTACTTGGGCTGGGCAATGTTGAAGCTCTTCATGCCCTCCAGGATGCCCATAGCCTCGAAGTAGCCTTTCCAATCAATGTTGGGGGCAAAAGCGGCAGCCTCCTCCACGGTGTAGCGGTTGAAGGTGGCCTGCGGGTTGCGGTTCTCCAGCTTGGTGTTCATGGCCTTGGCCAGGCGGGTCTCAAAGGCCATCACGGTCTGGGCCAGCTTGTCGGCCTTCTTGCCGCTCATCTTGTCGTAGCCGGCCAGGGCGAACTCCTTGGCCATCAGCTCCACATAGCCTTTGCGGATGTTCTTGTTGTTGCCCTCGTCGAGCAGGTAGTAGTCGCGGTCACCCAGACCGAGGCCGCTCTGCCAGGCCCAGGCGATGCACATGGTGGCGTCGTCCTTGTCGGCTTCGCCCATCACGCCGAACAGCACGCCATAGCCGCGGCGGTGCATCTTCAGCAATTCGGCCCACACATCTTCGCGGGTCTTCAGCGCGTTGATTTCCTCCAGGTAGGGCATCAGCGGGGCGGCACCCTGCTCCTGCAGCTTGGCGCTGTCCATGCCGATGTTGTACAGGGTGGCAATCTTGTCGGCCAGCGAGCCGGCTGCGTTCTCGTTCTTGCTCACCGAGTCGATGATGCCGTTGATGTTCTTCAGGGCGTTCTCGGCCAGCACGTCGAAGGCGCCGTAGCGCGAGTGCTCGGCATCCAGCGGGTTATTGGCCATCCAGCCGCCGCAGGCGTACTGGTAAAAATCGTCCTCAAGACGGGCCGTAGTGTCGAAATTGTCAGGATTGATGCCCGAGGTAAGCTGGGCCTTGTGCTGACATCCGGTAGCGATAACTGCCATAGTAGCAATGGTTAAAAGGGTTTTCTTCATATTGTTTTTTATTAATAATTACTTTCAAAACGAGGTGCAAAGATACGCACTTTTCCCGACATGGCCAAAATATTTTCTACCACCCCTGTCCGCTTTCGCGGAAGTCGGCCACCAGGTCGAGCAATTCCTTGCCGTATTTCTCTACGGTCTTGTCGCCGATGCCGTTCAGCTGCATCAGTTCGGCAGGGGTCCGCGGCATGGCGGCGGCGATGGCCAGCACGGCCTTCTGTTGCAGCACCATATAGGTGGCAATACCCTCCTCTTTGGCCTTCGCGGCGCGCCACCGGCGCAGCAGTTCGACGAGGTCGGCCTTCGGCTCTTTGTCCACTCTTTTCTTTTTCCCTTTCCCTTTTTCCTTTTTCCCTTCTATCAGGTGGTCGGCTTTGGCCTTCTGCACGGTGGCTACGCTGTAGCCATGCTTCTCCACCGCCTCGAGGCAGGCCAACTTCAGCCCCAGACTTTCGGTCAGCTGCTCGCCGGCCTCGCGCACGCTTTTGGCTACCTCCTTGTTGTCAATCTCCACGTCGAGCAGCGCGCCATAGGCATGCTTGGCGGCTTGCAGCTGACTGCGGTAGTAGGCGGCTCCTTTCTGCGCACGTTCACGCTGCGCGGCCTCGTCGAGTTGCATCAGCTGCACCTTGAAGCGCTCGCTGACGCCCTGCAGGTCGGCCAGCGAGTGGGTCAGCTGCCGCAGGCGCTCCACGTTGTCGGGGTAGAGGCTTTTCAACTTGTCGTAGCGCTCCTGCAAGCGCTCGGCGTCGTGTAGCAGGTCGTCGGTGCTGAACAGCTCCATCAGCTTCTCTAGGCGGTATTGTTGCTCGTGGCGCGGCGCCGCGTCGGCGGTCTGCTCGAAGGAGGGCTGCGCCTCCACGAAACGGTGCACCGCCGCGTCGTCGAAGGCCACGCCGGCGCTCAACGGTGTCGACAGCGTCAGCCCCTCGAGGGTGCGGCAGCGGCTCAGAGCCACATATACCTGCCCGAAAGCGAAGGCGTCGGCGGCGTCGATCACCACACGGTCGAAGGTCAAACCCTGCGCCTTGTGGATGGTCACCGCCCAGGCCGCCTGCAGGGGGTATTGGCTGAAGGTGCCCTCCACCTCCTGCACAATCTCGTTGGTCTTCTCGTCGAGAATGTATTTCAGGCTCTCCCACGTCTCACGCCTCACAGCGATGGTGTCGCCGTCGTCGTTGATCACCTCAATATACTCTTTGTCTTCTTCGCTGTCGTAGAGGTAGCCGGTGACAGTGCCCAGCATGCCGTTGTAGTAGCGTTTGGCGCCCGAAGTGTCGTTCTTGACGAACATCACGCGCTCGCCCACCTTCACCTCCAGCGTGCGGTCGCAGGGCAGCGCCTTCTCGGGGTAGTTGCCCTTGAGCACGGCCTCGAACAGACGCCGTTCGCCCTGTAGGGCCTCCATATGGCGGCGGTTGATGGCGTCGGCCTGCCGGTTGTGGGTCGCCAAAGTGATTGCTTGATTGTGTGATTGTGTGATTGCTTGAGTATTTTGTACGCGGGCGTTGAGGGCCTGCAACGTGGCTGCGTCAATGTTGTTATCCCTCACATGGTTCAGTAGTTCTACAAAGGCCGCGTCCTGCTGGCGGTAGACGGTGGTGAGCTCAATAGTAACATAGGGCAGCTGCTGCAACGCCTTGCTGGCGAAGAAGTAAGGGGTGGGGTAGACCTGCTCCATGTAGGGTCGCTCGGCCTCGGTGACCACGGGCGACAGCTGGTGCACGTCGCCAATCATCAGCAACTGCACGCCGCCGAAGGGACGGCTGCTGCGACGGGCCCGCCGCAGGGTCATGTCGATGGCATCCAGCAGGTCGGCACGCACCATCGAAATCTCGTCGATGATGAGCAGCTCCAGCGTGCGGATGATATTCATTTTGTTCTTGCTGAGCGACTTGTATCGTTCGGGCATCTGGTATTCCGTCACCAGCTCCTTCACGTCGGGCAGGTAGGGGTCGAAGGGCAGCTGGAAGAAGCTGTGGATGGTCACGCCGCCGGCATTGATGGCCGCCACACCTGTGGGTGCCACTACCACGTGGCGTTTCGTCGTGGTGCGGTCTATCTCGCGCAGGAAGGTCGTCTTGCCCGTCCCCGCCTTGCCGGTCAGGAACACCGACACACCCGTCTGCTCCACATACCGCCGCGCCAACTCTATTTGTGGGTTTTCCATAGACTCTTTTTTAGAGCGATTCGGATGCAAAGATACTACATTTCGGCCACATAGCAAAATATTTTCACCTATTATTCGTTGTTAGAGCGTTATGAAACGTATTAACCGTATTATTTGTGTTGCATTTCTGCTGCTGCCATTCGTATCTCTGGGGCAGAGTACAAGGCTCACGGAGAAGCAGAGCAAGCAGTGTCTTGAACGTTTGGCCAAGTTGAATCGGCAGTATGAGGCGGTTTTGCCTCTGGGGGAAGGTGACCTCGTCTTGGTAGGAAAGGATATCGAGACAGATGAAGACATCCAGATAATCAATTACGGCATTGTGGACGGGAAAGGCAAAGAGGTGGTGCCCATTCGCTACAATGATTGGTACAGGGTGGATGGCAAATACATTGCGATGCTCGGTTACACTCCCGACAACTACATCATGTATGATATCTATGACCGTCAGGGTCATCTTGTCGCTCATTACCAAAGGGTCGATGAAATGGGGTTATATTATGGCGTAAGAGATATCCATATCTCCTATCTCGCTGTTGCCAAGGACTCGTTGTGGGGTGTTGTGGACAGCAACTTCAACACTGTGCTCCCATTCCGATACAAGGACGCAAGATATCTGGGCTACAATTACGTCCGCGTCGAGGATGCCGACGGGAAACCTTCCTATATCGACCTCTCTGGCAATGTCGTTGTCAGCGGTCCCTATGAGGAACTTACACCTCTCACAGAAAATATTTTCAGCTTTTGGACCGGCAACCCCTACGCCAAAGGATCCATCTTCGGCTATGTCGACCTCTATGGCAACACCACCGCCAGCGAGGCTGAGATGGAGCAGATGAGGATGTGGATGAAGAGGGACTATCAGGTTGAAGCCCTGCGGATTACAAACGTCGTTCCTCACACGGAGGCTGAGAAGTCGTATGCAACAGTGCATGTTTGTTTAAATGACAGCGATACCGTTGGGTTCTTGCTGATTTCCAGGGAGGACTCGGCATCGATGGCGCTGTTCAGCAACTGTGTGTCGTCAGACCTCTGGGGAAAGACGGTAGGCATCAGCCCGAAGAGATACGACGCGGGATTGGCGGATATCCAATTAGCCGAAGAAATTTTGCCCGAAGTGATGAAGACGGAGGTGCTCCCGAAGATGGGCCGTTGGAAACGCTACATCGGGAACCCCGACAATTATACAAAGTATTACCGAACCTACGGTTTCTATTATAACGAGGAGGGGGAGCGGTGTGTGTGCATCCAGCTGGACCTTGATAAATATGTGGGTTTCAGCAGGATGTGGGACGCCTGCGATGCGGTGGTATATCTCAACCTCAACCTTGATACCCGCAAGGTAATCAGGGCTTATCAGAGTTCGTGTCAGTCATATTGAGTTCGAATAACAATCCCCTTGAAAAAGTGACCGCAAAAATAGGTCGTGCACGATATAAATAGGTGGTCGGTAGCTGGTAGCCGGTGGTCGGTACGGTCTCCGAGTACCCCCAAAAACGTCCTTCGGTCGGACAAAAACAGGCATTGGCGGTATTTTAAGAAGCTAACAATCACATTGTGAGTGCGTATGGTGCTGTTTTACGCCCCGTATCACTACGCACCCCCTCCGACTGTGGTCCGACTCAAGTCCGAGTCAACTCCGACTTTTGTCCGACCGCAGTCGGACATGATACGGTGCATCTACGGTGTCGTTATAGATAGGTCGTGCACGATATATTTTGCTATGTAAAATTATTTTTGTACTTTTGCACTCAATAATCAAATACCCCTCCAAAGTATGAAACATACCCTCGCCCTTGCAATGCTCCTGCTGCCTCTCCTGGTCGCCGGACAGACCCCGAAGCTCACCGAGGCCCAGAGCAAACAACGCCTCGCCAAGCTCGTGCCGCTCCTCCAACAGTACGACGCGCGCTACGACTATTTCTGTCGGGTACCCGATTGCGACTTTGTCATCATCACCAAGGACTATCGGCAGGGCATCGTCGACCTCGACGGGAAGGTGTTGCTGCCCTTCGAGTATTTTATCTTCCGCCAGAACGGTACCTCGCTGTTTCTTGTGATGAACGAGGACAAACTGGGCCTGGTGGACAAGCACATGCGGTGGGTGGTGCCGATGGAGTACGACAACCCGATTGAGTGCTTGGAGTGTTTGGACATGGGTGCCTTTTTCAGTGGCGGCTACGCTGTCCTGCAGAAGAACGGGAAATACGGCGCGGTGGACACCACCGGCAAGGTCATCGTGCCGTTCAAGTACGACCTGCCCTTCAGCATCAACAAGGAACTCGGCATGCTGAAATTCTATGACGACTCCAATCAGGAACACCCGAAGGAATACATGACCGACTTCAATGGCAACCTGCTGATTGGCCCCTATGAGCAGATTGACGGCTTCCACGAAGGGCTGGCGGCGTTCTCGCAGAACGGCAAGACGGGCTTCATAGACACCAAGGGTAAGGTGGTGCTCCCCTGCAAATATGACTATGCTTGGGACTTTGAGGAGGGCTACTGTATTGTTGGACTGAACAATAGGCCCGTGCTGATCGACAGGAAAGGCAATGTGAAGTACACCTTCGGACCGTCGGAGTTCTGTGAGGGTACGGCCTGGAAGGGTTCTGTGTTGATTGTGAGGCATGAGGAGGATGATTGGAATTACCAATACGGCGCCATCGACCATACGGGCAAGGAGCTGGCCCCCCGTCGCTACAAGTGGTGGTGCATGCTCAACGATACCTACCTCGCCATGCTCAATGAGGATGAAAGCTGCGACATCTACGACCGACAGGGACGTATGCTGAAGCACTTCCAACAGTTTAGGGGCATCATATTCGATCCTGTAGAGGTTAGTGATTTCTATGGCGAGTACTTCGCCGTCATGCAGGACTCGCTGTGGGGTATCGTGGACCGCAACCTCCAGACCGTCCTCCCGTGCCGCTATAAGGAGGCCTCCCACATCGGCAACGGCTGCTTCCGTGTGGTGGGTGCCGACGGGCGGCCCTCGTTCATTGACCTCAAGGGCAAGCCCCTCATTACCGGCCCCTACGAGGAGCTCTTCCCTGAGGCGGACGGACTCTTCAAGTTCTACACCGGCAACCCTGACGACTATGAGGAAATCATCGTCGGCTACGTCGACCTTTACGGCAACACCACCGCCACCCGGGCCCAGCTGGAGAAGATGAACAAATGGATGAAGAAACGTTGATACAATAGTATATGAGTAAAAATGCCAAACCCCTCCTGTGGCTGTTGTGCCTTGTATTGGCCGCCTGTGGCCAAAACGATGGCGGGCATCACATCAAGTTCTATGTCGACGAATACGACTTTGTCGACGAAACGCTGAAGGGGAGCCTCGAGGCAGTGATTGCCGAGCAGTTCAAGGAAGAGCCAGATGTGCCGCTTGATCTTGACATTTTAGAGCCTTGCGGCCTTTTGGCGACATGGGGTGTTAAGATGCAAGACTCCGTTATCGGTACGTTTGACATTGAGGTCAAAACTCGCCATTATAGTTATTATGGTTATTATGAAGACAGTCTACAATACTATGTGGAGGGCTGTTGCATGTTGGCGGGGCACCTGTGCTATATCTCTCCAGACAGTCTATATTTCAAGAAAACGGGACGAAAACAAAAGGTGTCGTTTGTTACATACGAGGGAGTATGTCCCTGTTTGGAGAATGAAGTATATTTGAAGTTTGTCAATAAAAACGAGATACAGCTGATACCTTTTGATGAACTTCTCAATCAGTATGGAAGCCTTGGTGCAGTTACTGATGGGTGCGAGTCGTATGATTCGTTATATAATGCCTATATGTCGGAGCCGCCGGAGCCATCGTTCTCCCGTTTCGGAAATGATATTCATAAGGTCAGCCGCACTTTGTCTGACGCTGAAATTGCCGGTCTCTCGTTCGACGGTTATCAATTCGGAGATTTCAAGAGTGACTTTTACAAGGAAACGCTCGATTCGTGGAAGGAATATGCGGATAAAAACAAGCCCTATTGTTCCGTGGTGAAGTGTCCTTCCTGTGGACACAACCTCTTGGTGGTATTTGGCAGCAGCCCCGATGAATATTGGCAGTCGCTTAGTGGACAGGAAGGCTGGTTCGCCATCTGCACCCACTGCCGCAAGGTATTGGATTTTGAAATAGTAGCAATGAACTAATCTATATATGGAACAAGAACCGGTTTTAAACGCCCACAACAAGGAAGAATATCCGCCGATGCATACGGCGTCCTTAATTATGAAACGTATTGTTTTATGCGTCGTATTGATAATATTAGCCAACTCTGCTGCCGCCCAACGAAGGATGTGTCCCATTCCTAAAGCCAATTTGAAAGAAAACAAATTTGACAAGAGACTCTCTCTTGGATTTGGAATAGAGTCTGCATACAAGTTTGTCTACCTTGTTGAGCCGTCGTTTACGACAGAGTATTGCTTGACATACGATTCCATAAACCAATCACTTCTGCTTTGTAAGTCAAAAAGCAAGATAGGTTATGCAATATGGAATGGCGAAAGCAAAAAAGCAAGAAAGAATAGATTGTTAACCTATCGGCTTCCTGTCGACGAAGCCTATGTGGATTCATTGCAGTCGTTGTTTGTTGCAATTATCGGTTCTGCAAGTCCAGATGCCGGAAAGAATGGGATTGACGGCACAAGTTACTTGTTTTATCTGCCGACTGATATATATAATGTTGCAAGTGCATGGTGTCCCTATGAAGACTCCAACTGCGGTCGGGTTGTCCGCGTAATGGAACGATTGTGTGAAGCAGTTGAAAAGAAAGATAATGCGACAGTAGAACAACTTCGAGAAGAAATCATTGCTTTGGCAGTTGTGTTTAAAAGCCTGCCTGTTGTGTTTTATGTTCATTAATAATTGCCTACAATATTATGGAACAAGAACCTATACTCAACGCCCATAACAAGGATGAGTACCCGCCGATGCATACGGCGGAGCATATTTTAAACCAGACGATGGTGCGGATGTTCGGCTGTCCGCGGTCGCGGAATGCGCATATCGAGCGCAAGAAGAGCAAGTGCGACTACCTGCTCGACGCCTGTCCCACCGAGGAGCAGGTGCAGGAGATAGAGCATAGAGTGAACGAGGTGATCGCGCAGCATTTGCCTGTCAGCTATGAGTTCGTGAAGAGGGGAGAGGTGCCGCCGGAGGTGGACCTCTGGAAGCTGCCTGACGACGTCAGCGAGACGCTGCGCCTGGTGCGTATCGGCGACTACGACCTTTGCGCCTGCGTCGGAACCCATGTGCAGAACACCTCCGAGGTGGGCGCTTTCAAGATTATCTCGCACGACTACAACCCCGACACAAAAGTCTGGCGCATGCGGTTTAAACTGGTGGAATAATGGTTAGAAGACTTCTTTTTTGTTTTGCTTTTGGCGCTGTCTTGTTTTCGGGCTGCAATCAAATGCCGAAAGAATGTCGTAAGTACAGCGAAAAAGAACTGCTGGAAAACATCGCATTCTGGTACGATTGGTGCGTTGAGGGATTTTATAGCAACTATTTCCGCTGCCCTCACAGCATTGATGAGCTAATCATGTATCTGCATGGCGATTATGGCATTATGCCCGAACAGGGGTGCGACAAACTGTTCTTGGAACGCCATTTTGACGACTTCAGGACTGAAAGCGACGACACTATGTATGTGCTCTATTATCGTGGCGACACACTGAACTACAACATACGCGAGCCGTGGAGCGACAAAAGGCTGCTGATTGACTGCATGGGAGATGAATCACTACCGCGATGGTTTGACCACAACGGTGATGTCTATTATATAGAAGGTGATGTGAAAGAGCAGCTCAATGCCCAGATAGCAGAGCTGCTAGTCCGTTTGGGTTACGACAAAAAAGAAGAGCTGCTGCTGTTAGGCGATATCTTCGCCGAGAGTGACTTCCATGACTGGAATTCGTTCTTGAGTGAAAGTCCTGCGCGTCCCCTTTTTCGCTACGACTCCGTCTCTGGCCTCTCCCTCCACCCACTTTTCCAAGAACGCTTCTCAGGCATCGACAGCATCTACCTTTCCGGCCTCGAGGAAATCGCCGCCGCCTGCTTCAGCCTCTACCACGCCGACAGCCTCTGGTTCCCAGCCTATGTACCAGCAAAATAAAAGAAAGGGTGTCCGATTGGACACCCTTTGCTATTTAATGTTACTTACGGCTTAGTACATTCCGCCCATGCCACCCATGCCGGGGTTGCCGGCGGGCATCGGAGGGTGTCGGCAGAGCCGACGCCATAGCACGGGCTCCTTAATGTGAAGAAAGTCAGGTGGACTTTCGATAGCGAAGCGGAGAACAAAAGCTGATGTAGCAGCGGTCAGATGGCCTTTAACTTTTGCTCTCCTTTTACTCAATCTTTGCTCAAATACTGCCATCCTCCTATGTGCATTCTTCGATGTAAGCTCAATCCTTCGGCGATGGTTCGACAAAACGTCAGTTAGTCTTCCTTGAAAAAAAATTCTGTATGTGAAATAATTTGTGTATTTTTGCATTTTGAAAATTAGATGTAATTATGTGCACATATAACATAACTTTAAACGACAATCTCGTTGAGCGGGCGCGCCCGGCCATCGGTGCCGACACCGACATCAGCCAATGGATGCAACGGCAGATGGAGGCTCTTCTCATTCGCCTTGCTGTCACTCCTCAACGCGAAGCCGACCAATACACTCCTGATTTGGAAGCCATCCTTGCCATGCCATTGCTTGACAAGGTTGATGTGGGCATCAACGGAGAACAAGCCCGTATGGACTATTATAAAGAAAAGTACGCCCTATGAATCGCATATTCCTCGACACCAATGTGTTGCTCGATGTGCTACTGCACCGCGAACCTTTCTTGAACAACTCTGCTCATGTGTTGAATATGGGGTTCAAGGGAGAAATTGATCTTTATGCCACACCACTCAGTTTCACCACTTGCCTTTTCGTAGCCCGCAAGTCACTGGGATACACCAACACTTTGGAGGCATTGAAAATACTTGAACGGCATATCCGCATCACAACTATGGATGCGGCGCAACTCCATGAAGCTTTATATGCCACTGCGCCCGATTTTGAAGACATGCTGCAATACCACGCAGCTGTTACAGCAAAATGCAGCCATATCATCACTCGCAACGAACAACATTTCCCCACGAGTGGAATTGCGGTGATGTCACCAACAGCATTTATGCAGGCACAATTAGCCGAATAATACTGTCGTGCATATCAGGTATTAAAATTATTTGGCCCGAAAAATAATATGGGACTAAGTTCAAATATCCTTTGGCATCAAACCGACAAGAATGGTTTCTATGAGATACTGCATTCAAAGAGACTATGCTATTCCTATAGTCGTGAAAGAATTATTCTTGAGAACGGGTTAAAGCCAGTGGCGTTTCCCATGATTAGCGTTAGCGATTATCCATTCTCTGAGATTGGCAATAATCAATGGACTTATGGCGATTTCTGTATAGGATTTAACCAAAAATGGGGCGAAAAAACAGGTTTTTCCCCAGTATGCTATTGTAGTTATGGCTCCCGTATTTTACAACAATTAAATGGATTGTTAAGAATAGCAACAAAATATGGCCCTTCAAATCTTGTTGATTGGGTTATGTATATGTTCGCTCAAATGAAGTTTGTTGAGGCACCTCTAGAGACTAAAAATCAGTTGTTTGAAAAGTATCGTTTTTATGATGAACGTGAATGGAGAGTTATTCCAAACAAACCCGTACTAGATAAAGCCGGGCTGAAGCCATATTTGACAGAAAAAGATTATAAAGATTATAAAGAAAAAAACAATGGGAAATCACTTCTTGAAATAGGAGTTGACTTTCAATACGAAGATATCCATTACATCATAGTTGAGACTAAGGAGGATGTTCATAAAACCAGAGATATGGTAGGGGTAGAAGTCCATATCTTTACAAAAGATGAGGTGGTTGAAGATGTAATTGGAATTGAACATCATGAAGAGATTATGCCTTCACAAATGCAAATGGACATTGAAGCAGCTCAACGTCAATTAGAAAGGGTTGGGAATGATCTCATTAAAGGACGAAAGAAAATAAAGCAAGAATAAACACAATGGATTTTTTCCACTATACTTTTGAGCCAAGAGAGTGTTTGGGTATAGTATTTGCTACTTCCCCCCAAATAATCATTCCATTTCATTAAGAATTTGTATCTTTGCACCGTGAATTCAAAAACAACCAATATGACATAAAATGTAGAAATAATAGAAACATATATTGAACATATCGTGACCGATTGCTCTCTATAAATCTGGAAAATTTAATGTCAGCAAAATCAGTCAACGCGATGTTCACGCAAGGGCGTGAATTATTCGTTGTCGATAAGCTGACAGGTATTCCAGAACCCATAGAGAGTATTGGCAACATAAGAATAATTTAACGCCTTTTTTGTAAAAATGAAAACTGTTTTTTGCAACAATCATCTCTGTGGGAAAGAGTACAATGTTCAGTTTGACAACTGTCCTTTTTGCGGTACACCTAATCCAATCAATGAAGCGGATAGAAAAAACATAATAGCAAATGAAGAGGAGGTCGAGAGGTTCAATGGAGAGGGAAATAACAATCAATTCAATGGAATTGTTATAGGGCTTATTTGGGTTAGTATCTTTTTCTTTGGTATTCGTGGAATAATAACCAGTTTTGCAAACATGGTGTTTGCAGCAGGGGTTGGTTGTTTAACTTTAGCATTGTCAATCATTGGCATTGTCTCGTTGTATTTCATCTTACGAGCAAAGAAATGGGCTTTGTTTATATGGATGGCTTATCGACTTGCAGCAGGCATTGTAAATGGTTTAATCAGTACAAAATATGATTTTGCAACAAACATTTTTATTGCGATTGCAAATATTGGTCTTATGGCTTTGGTTTTGCAAATCAAGAAAAACGATGTGTCTGCATGGTCGCTAATATTCAAGAAAGACAAATCCTTTGCAAACAATATCATGCCATACAAAACCGAAGGCGGTTTTGGTAATTACACTTCCACCCAACAATTTGACAATGGAAATATAGAAGTTCTCAATACAAACGAGGAGCATGTTGTTGCTCAAGACAATGATAAAGTTGGTGATATGAAAGAATCACATCCAATAAATTGTACCGTAGTAGAACAAAATGATGAGAATATTACTACAAAGACAATATTTCACACAAGGAGAGATGGTAATCAAGATGAGGCAATAAAGGAACAAAACGCAAAAGATTATCTGCATAAATATGTACATAATAGAAACAATATCTATAAAAAATGGAATTGGGTTATAATAGGTTTAGTATTTGCAGTAGTATCATTTGGAATATGGTTCCTTGCAAAACCAAATACAGAAAAAACGTCAATCGAACAGGTGGATTCGTTTTCTACGGAAACTTTTGATTGTGGCCTTTTCTCTTTTGAATATCCAAAAACATTCAAAACAACCTCGATCCAAAATGCACCACACATGGTACTGAAACTTGAGTCGGAAGACTATTTTATAACAGCTTCATACTGGGATTATGGAATAGACGAAGATGTTAGTATATGGGATGATGATATATTCGAGTACTATAGGCAAATACCAATTAATGGCGGAGAGCTGGTTGATATTTCGAAAGAATCCATAAAAACAGGTAATGGTCTAAGACACTGTTTAAGGATTATGTCCAATTGTCATAAATATGTAGATGGGGATATTATTCACGTGAAGATGCTTTCATATTTGATGATTCATAATGGTTATTTGTTTAATTTTACTTTCGGGTCAGAAGGAGAATATTTAAAAGGAAGTTCAACAAGCTATCCTGATAATATTATGTGTGGTTTATGGATAAAAACAAATGAAGAAAAACATTGTGCAGAGGTTAATAAGAATTTAACACCAGATAATAACACAACCTTGTTGCCGAACAATGCAAATCGGCAAATTCACAATGAGATGATTCGCATGGCACAAAACTATAACAAAGATTTACCCGAGAATATTGGATTGGGCATGACGATGATTAGATGCGCAATCGAAAACCAGTCATTGGTTTATACTATTCAATGGAATGGGATGAGTTCCAGTGATTTTTCTGCTGAGGATATTGCAGAACTAAAGAGTGCTTTTGTTGAAGGGTTAAAAGAAGAAATACAGGAATCTCCTAGTACAAAAGCCATGTTAAATGTCATGAAGGAATATGGTTATGGCTTTGTGTATAGATATGTTAATGAACGTGGGCAAAGATTATGCTCAATAAGGGTTTCCCCATCTGAAATATAGTCATTCACGTAAATATTAATCAAAAAAAGAAAAAATGAACCAAGTTTTAAGAATCACATTTTGCGTTGTGGCTGCATTCGTCACCCTAGCATTATTGTCCCTTCTCATTGTTGCATTAAAACTGGAAGGTGGATTTTGGATGGCACTCAATGCTGTTTTTGCATATGGTGCAGGAACGGCACTTAATGCGTTTTTAAAGAAAAAATATCCTCCTAAAAGTCAAGATTTAGAAGACTCGGAGAGGTAATAATTCAACGTTTTTTTGCGCAATAAAGCGTCGAGATGTTTCCGTTCAAGACAATTATAACATGATGAAAGGGAGCACCCAATAGGATGCCCCCTTTTCAATAGGTGTTACTTACGGCTTAGTACATTCCGCCCATTCCGCCCATGCCGGGGTTGCCGGCGGGCATCGGGGGTTCGGGTTCCTTGATGTCGCAGAGGACGCACTCGGTGGTGAGGAGCATGCCGGCGATAGAGGCGGCGTTCTCCAGGGCCACACGGGTTACCTTGGCGGGGTCGATGACGCCGCTCTGGAACAGGTTCTCGTATTTCTCGGCGCGGGCGTTGTAGCCGTAGTCGCCCTTGCCGTTCTTCACCTCGTTGACGACGACGCTGCCTTCGAGGCCGGCGTTCTCGACAATCATGCGCAGAGGCTCCTCGACGGCGCGACGGATGATCTCGATGCCGAGTTTCTCGTCTTCGTTCTCGGGCTTGACGCCTTCGAGCTTCTGGGCGGCGCGGATAAGGGCGGTGCCGCCACCGGGGATGATACCCTCTTCGACAGCTGCACGGGTGGCGTGCAGGGCGTCGTCGAAGCGGTCTTTCTTCTCCTTCATCTCCACCTCGGAGGCTGCGCCGACGTAAATGACTGCCACGCCGCCGGCCAACTTGGCCAGACGCTCCTGCAGCTTCTCGCGGTCGTAGTCGCTGGTGGTCTTCTCTATCTGGGCTTTGATCTGACCCACGCGGGCCTTGATGGCATCGCTATTGCCCTTGCCGCTGACGATGGTGGTGTTGTCCTTGTCGATGCTGATCTTCTCGCTCTGACCGAGCATGCTGAGGTCGGCGTCTTCGAGTTTGTAGCCCTTCTCCTCGCTGATAACGGTGCCACCGGTGAGGATGGCGATGTCCTCGAGCATCTCCTTGCGGCGGTCGCCGAAGCCAGGGGCCTTGACGGCGGCAATCTTCAGGCTGCCGCGCAGACGGTTGACCACGAGGGTGGCGAGGGCCTCGCTCTCGACATCTTCAGCAATGATGAGGAGCGGACGGCCGGTGTTGACGACTTTCTCGAGCACGGGCAGGAGGTCCTTCATGGTGCTGATTTTCTTGTCGTAGATGAGGATAAAGGGGTTGTCGTAGTTGCACTCCATTTTCTCGGTGTCGGTGACGAAGTAGGGGCTGATGTAGCCGCGGTCGAACTGCATACCCTCGACGACCTTGACGGTGGTGTCGATGCCCTTGGCGTCCTCGATGGTGATGACGCCGTCCTTGGTCACTTTCTCCATGGCCTCGGCGATGATGTCACCGATATGGGTGTCGTTGTTGGCGCTGATGGTGGCCACCTGGCGAATCTTCTGGATGTCGCCGCCCACCTCCTGGCTCTGTTCCTTGATGCTCTTCACGATTTCGGCAACGGCCTTGTCGATACCGCGTTTGAGGTCCATGGGGTTGGCGCCGGCGGTGACGTTCTTCAGGCCGGTGTTGACGATGGCCTGTGCCAGCACGGTGGCGGTGGTGGTACCGTCGCCGGCCTGGTCGTTGGTCTTCGAGGCCACTTCCTTCACCATCTGGGCGCCCATGTTCTGGATGCCGTCCTCAAGTTCGATTTCCTTGGCGACGGTCACGCCGTCCTTGGTCACCTGCGGGGCACCGAATTTCTTGTCGATAACCACATTGCGGCCTTTGGGGCCGAGGGTCACCTTTACTGCATTTGCCAACTCGTCGACGCCTTTGCGAAGCTGCTCGCGAGCGTCATTATTGAAAACTATCTGTTTTGCCAT